>CALPNT020000015.1 GCA_943325005.2 Bifidobacterium breve
ACCGGATCCCGCGACAAGCCCACAAAAAAAGCGGCATTGCTGCCGCCCTTGCCCCAGTCCTGGTTGGTGACGCCGATCACCTGTTGCACCGGGTCTGCCAACCGCAGCCGGGAACGGAGCTCTGGCTCCGAGCACCCGTCAGGTGGTGGTCTGCATTCCCTGAATCAGGAAATCGAAATAGGGACCGGCCAGCGCGGCATCGTCGGCGCTCAGCAACACCAAGGCCGCCTCCTTGAGGGTGCGCATGGCCTCCACCATGCCCGGCAAGGGGACTCCCAGGCTGTTGTACATCTCCCGGGCACCCACCAGGCCAATCTGCTGGATCATCTCGGTGCTGCCGGCCAGCACGCCATAGGTGACCAGGCGCAGATACCAGCTGTAGTCCCGCAGGCACTGGGTCCGCTGCTTCTGGCCAAAGGCGTTGCCACCGGGGGCCACGTAGTCGGGCTTGCGGAGAAACAGCTGCCGGGCTGCCTCATCAACAATTTTCTTTTCATTTTCGGTGAGAACCCGGACCACCCCAAGGCGCCTGGCTCCTCCCGAAAGGAAATCCACCATCGAGCGCAACTCGCCGCCGGTGGGATACCGCAGCTGATCATCGGCCTGGAGGATCAGATCGCGAACGACGCTCATTGCAGCGACCACAGACCAGGTGATCTTATCGAGTGGTGCCGGCGGATCGGGCTTCGGCGTGCAAGGTGTAACGCCCCTTTGCACGGCTGCCGATAGGGTCGAGACCATTGGACGATGACATGACCCAGCAGAACGCTTCGGCGACCGACGTCGAACTTGAGATCCAGGACCTCTCCCATGACGGCCGCGGCATCGGCAGGCTGGATGGGCGAGTTGTGTTTGTGGACGGTGCCCTGCCCGGTGATCGTGTGTCTGTCAGGCTTTTGCCTGAGCGCCGCCGCCAGCTGCACGCCGATCTGCGCCGCATCCTGCAGCCTTCGCCCCAGCGCCGCCGCCCTCCCTGCATCCTGGCCGACCATTGCGGTGGCTGCAGCCTGCAGCCGCTCAGCGACGAAGGACAGCAGCAATGGAAGCAGCGCTCCCTGGAACAGTCGCTGCAACGGATTGCCGGCCTCAGTCCCGAGGTGCTGCCTCTGCTGGTCTCGGAGCGGCCCCTGGGCTATCGCAATCGAGCCGTGATCCCTTTGGAGCGCAGCGAAGACGGCCATCTCAAGGCTGGCTACTACCGCCGCGGCAGCCACCGGATCGTCAACATGAACCGCTGCCCGGTGCTCGACCCGCGGATCGACGCCTTGATCGCCCCGCTCAAACGGGATCTGGAAACCAGCGACTGGCCAGTCGATCGCCATGGCCTCAGTGAAGGTGGCCTCAAGCATCTGGCCCTGCGGGTGGGCCATCACACCGGCGAGGTGCTGATCACCCTGATCGCCAGCCATCAGGACTTTGATGGCCTTGAAGTGCTGGCTCAATCCTGGTTGGAGCGCTGGCCGGAGGTGGTCGGTGTCAGTCTCAATCTCCAGCCCCGTCCCACCAACCAGCTGTTCGGGCCCAACACCTACACCATCGCTGGCCGCGGCTGGCTGTCGGAATCCTTCGCCGGATTGAAGTACCACATTGCTGCTGACACCTTTTTCCAGGTGCACACCACCCAGGCGGAACGGCTGGTGCCCTTGATGCTGGAAGGCCTGGGCGGCAGCCAGGACGCCGGCCCCAGCAGTGATCTGCTCCTCGATGCCTTCTGCGGCATCGGCACCTTTTCGCTGCCGCTGGCGGCCGCCGGCTGGCGGGTGCATGGCATCGAGCAGCATCCGTCAGCGGTGGAGCTGGCTCGGCTCAATGCCGCCGCCAACAACCTCGGTGAGCGGGCCACGTTTGAAATCGCTGCTGTGGCCACAGCCCTGCCGGCCCTGCTGGATTCGGCGGAGGCCCTGCTGCTCGATCCGCCGCGCAAGGGGCTCGAACCCCACGTGATGGCGGCGATTCTGGCCACGCCACCGCGCCGGCTGCTTTATCTGAGCTGTGACCCCGCCACGCTCAGCCGTGACCTGGGTCTGCTCTGTGCCGAGGTGTACACCCCGCGCTCGGTCACGCCGATCGACTTCTTCCCCAACACCAGTCACATCGAGGCCCTGGCCGTGCTGGAGCGCCGCAGCTAACTGCGCAGTCGGGCGGCGAACTGTTTCTCCAGGGCGGTTCGCACCGCCTGGTGCGACCGTTCCACCTCCTCGTCGGTGAGGGTGCGGGAGCTGTCGCGGTAGCGCAACCGGAAGGCCTGGCTGCAGCAGCCAGCTTCCACCTGGCTGCCTTCGTAGCGATCCACCAGTACCACTTGCTCCAGCAACGGTTTACCGGCTTTGCGGATGGCACCGAGCAGGGCCGTGGTGGCCACATCGCACGACACCACCAGGGCCAGATCCCGTTCTGAAGCCGGCACGGTGGCAAATGGGCTGTAGGCCGGCTGCCAGCGATTGCGGCGGGTTGCCGCCGCCAGTAGCGCGTCCAGCTGCAGCTGGAACACATAGGTGGCTTCTGGCAGGTCGAGGGCTTCGGCCTGGGCCGGATGGAGCTGGCCGAACCAACCACCGCTGCGGCCTTCAATCAGCAGGGCGCTGGAGCGCCCTGGATGCAGCCAGTCGCCGGCCGGCGCGCTCTCCAGGCGGCGATCCTCCACCGGGATGCGCAACGATTCCAATGGACCCTGCAGCAACCCCCGGGCTTCGTAGTAATCCAGCGCCTGGGGCTTGCCGCTGCTGCTCCACAACTCCGATCGCCGCCCACCGCTGATCACGCCTACCAACAGGGAGGCCTGCTGGATTTCGTTTTGGCCGGGGTGGAACACCTGGCCGATTTCAAAGGCCCAGAAGCCAGGCTGGGAAGCCTGCAGGTTGCGCCGCGCCGCCTGCAGCAGCTCCCCATGCAGGTTGTCGCGCAGATGGCCGTAGTCCGCCAGCAGTGGATTGGCGAGGGGCACCCGCCCGGGCGCCGCCGCCACCAGGCTGAGGGCACAGCTTTCCTGCAGCCCGGCAGCACAGAGTGACCGCCGCAGGCGCCGCTCCACCTGCTGCTCCGGACTGAGGCCACCCGATTCGAGTGGATCGGGTAAGTGGGCCGCGAACTGGTCGTAGCCCACCAGGCGGGCCACCTCCTCAATCAGATCCACTTCTCGCCGCAGATCCATCGCCCGCTCCGGCGGCACCTGGACGCACCAGCCCGTCTCGATCGCCTCCAACTGGCAACCGAGGGCCTCCAGGGTGCGCTCGATCCGCTGATCCGGCAGATCCACTTCCTCGCCGTCGTCGATCACCGGTCCCAGTAAGTTGTGCAGGGCATCGCGCTCGAGGATCAGCGCTGGCGCTGGCGCCTCGACCCGGCGATGCAGCCAGCGCCCTTCCACCCGGGCTCCAGCCAGGTCAATCAGGAGCTGCACGGCCCGATCCGCTGCTGTGAGGGTGACCTCGCTGGGCAGACCTTTTTCAAAGCGGCTGCTGGCTTCCGTGCGCAGGCCGACGCTGCGGGCGGAGCGACGCACCGCCTGGGCGGCAAAAACGGCGGCTTCCAGCCAGAGGCTGCTGGTGCCGGCGCTCACCGCTTCTGCCTGGCCACCGATGACACCGGCCAGGGCGATCGGCTGGTCGGCGCAGGTGACCACCAGGGCCTCGCCATCGAGCGGGCGCGTTTCACCATCGAGGCTGATCAGGCTTTCGCCAAGGCGTCCCTGGCGCAGGCCGATCAAGGCGGGATCGGCGACGCCGCCGCTCAGGTGCGCCAGGGCGTCGCGATCAAAGGCATGCAGCGGTTGACCGGTTTCCAACATCACCAGATTGGTGATGTCCACCACGTTGTTGATCGGTCGCAGACCGGACCGCTCGAGCCGTTGCTGGACCCAGGCGGGGGAAGGTCCCACCTGGACGCCCGTCAGGGCCGTGACACTGAACAGACCGCCGGCCTCCATGGCCGCCAGGGCCTCGGCACTGGCCAGCAGCGGCTGGGCTGCGACCACAGCGGCAGCCGGCGGAAAGCTGGTGCTGCCACCGCAGATGGCCGCCACCTCACGGGCGATGCCCCGGATCGAGAGACCGTCCGGGCGGTTGGCGGTGATCGCCAGTTCCAGCACCTGATCATCAAGGCCCAGAGCCGGCCCCACCGGCGTGCCCACGGGTGGCACCGCGTCCAGCCGTTCATCAAGGATGAGGATGCCCTCGGAGCTCTCGGCCAGCCCCAGCTCCTGGAGCGAGCAGATCATGCCGCTGCTGGCCACGCCGCGCAGTTCGGCCGGCTTGATCGTCAGCCCCACGGCCGGCAGGGTGCTGCCCACCAGGGCCACCGGCACGTGAATGCCGGCCCGCACATTGTTGGCGCCACAGACGATCTGAAGCCGTTCAGCGGCACCGATCTCCACCTGGCAGACACTGAGCTTGTCGGCATCGGGATGGGGTTCGCGGGCGGCGACGAAGCCCACCACCACCCCCTGGGCCCGGGCGGCCAGATCCTCAATCGCCTCCACCTCGAAGCCGGCGATTGAGAGCCGTTCAGCCAGCTGTTGGGGCTCCAGCTGCTGGGGCTCCACCTGCACCAGCTCCCTGAGCCACTGGAGCGAGACCCTCATCCGAACCCAAAACACGGGACTTTGATCCTAGGGAGCCGTTCAGCGACTCCTATGGAGTCCGGCTATCGAGCCCGGCGGCTGTTGGCGCCCCAGAGTTCAACGCCCGAAAGTGATGGGGGATGGTAACGGTCAGGAGGTAAGGTGCAGGATCAACCTCGTTTCGCGCACGCGGCGCAACGTCCTTCCCATGGCCAAAAACAAGGGCGTCCGGCTCGTTGTCACTCTTGAGTGCACCCAATGCCGGTCCAACCCCGCCAAGCGTTCTCCTGGTGTGTCTCGTTACACCACCCAGAAGAATCGCCGCAACACCACCGAACGGCTGGAACTGAAGAAGTTCTGCCCCCATTGCAACAGCGCCACTGTTCATAAGGAGATCAAGTGATCCCTGGGCCCCAGGCCCAGACCACAGATCTTTTCCTGTCTGAACCAATCCCTGCAATCGGTGCAGAGTCCAGGCCGAGGGGCATCTCCCGCCCTGCCGGCTCCCAGTCCAAACCACCGCTGCATTGCAGTGCTAGGCCGAGCTGTTTCGCAGTCTCTACGCCCTTGGTCCCTGGCTGATTTTTCTTTCATTCTTCCAGCGTTCCCCTCCCCCGCATGTCCAGTTCCTTCTTCAAGAAGCGCCTGTCGCCGATCAAGCCCGGCGATCCGATCGACTACAAGGATGTCGATCTGCTCAAGAAATTCATCACTGAGCGTGGCAAGATCTTGCCCCGTCGTCTCACCGGCCTCACCGCCAGACAGCAACGGGATCTCACCAACGCTGTCAAGCGGGCGCGGATCGTGGCGCTCCTGCCCTTCGTGAACCCCGAAGGCTGAGTTGCCCCAGCCTGGTCAGCGGCCTCCCGTGCGTACAGCCCTCCAACCCGGCGATCTCGTCGGGTTGATCGAAGAGCGTGGCCCCCAGTTGGCCATTGTTCAGGAGATCCGCGGCACTCGCGCCACCCTGCGGGTTGGTGCTACAGCGCGGCCGCTGGCCTTGCCGCTCCGGCAGCTGGACTGGATTGCCGCCGGCGATCGCTTTGTTCCCCCCGCTGCTGGCCCGACCCAGCCCCCTTGGGGTCTGCAGACCCCGCTGCTGGCGGCGGCATTGCCGCCAACGCGGGAACTGGCAGCGGCCTGGCTGCTGCTGGTTGATGCCGCAGCGGCCGATGGCAGCCCAGTCGCCAGCGACCTCGAGGAGTTCGCTGACCTGCTGGGTTCGGCCACAGATCCAACGCTCCGTGCGGCACTGTGGCTCTGGTTGCAGGGCGACCAAACCTTGTTCCGCTGGCGCTTCAGCCAGGTGACGCCGAGGAGCCTCGACGAGATCCGTCGGTTGCGCCAGCAGCAGCGTCGCGACCAGCTGGTGATGCAGCGGCGTGACGCCTGGCATCAACAGTTGCGGCTGCGGCGCCCGATCGAGGCCACGGCTTTGGCGTCAATGGAGGCCGAGGAGCTGGCGTTGCTGCGCGGCTGGGCCCGCGGTGAAACTGAAACGCCGCTGCCGGCGCCGTTGCGCCAGGCATTGCAGCAGGCCCACTGCCTGGCTGAAGCGGGCCCGATCCGGCATCTGTTGGCCGATCTGGGCCAATGGCCTCGCCATCACCTTCCCTCGCTGGAAGCCACCACCTGGGAGCAGGGTTTCAGCGCTGAGCTCGAAGCCGAGGCTCAGGAGCTGCTCGCTCAGGCCGACGTACCCCAGGCTGGAGACGAGCACAGGCGGGATCTGACCCATCTGCACCTGTTCACGATCGACGATGACGACACCGTCGATATCGACGATGGCCTGGGCCTGGAATTAGCGCCGGATGGAGGGCGTCCCCGGCTGTGGATTCACATTGCCGATCCCGGCCGCTTGATCGCTGCGGACAGCCCGCTGGATCTGGAGGCCAGGCGCCGCGGCAGCAGCCTCTACCTGGCCCGGGGCACCCTGCCGATGTTTCCGATGGCGCTGGTGGCGGGTGCCTTCAGCCTGCGCCAGGGCGAGCGCTGTCCCGCCTGGAGCCTGGCGGTGGAACTGGATGACTCCGGGGCTGTACACGCCTATGAGCTGGTGCGCAGCTGGGTGAAGCCCGCCTACCGGCTGTCCTATGGCGATGCCGATGAGTTGATTGAGCTGGCGCCGCCCGAGGAGCCTGCTCCGGCCTTGATCCAGGCGCTGCTGAACCAACGGCGGGCTTGGCGCTTACAACGTGGCGCCCTCGATCTGGAGCAGCCTGAGGGTCGGATCCGGTGTCAGCAGGATCAGGCCCAGCTGGAGGTGAGCGAGCCCTCGGCCGCCCGCAGCATGGTGGCGGAGGCGATGATTTTGGCCGGTGCTGTGATCGCCGCCCATGGCAGCGGCGGCGGCCTGGCCCTTCCTTATCGCAGCCAGCAGAGCGCCAACCTGCCCTCGGAGCAGGAGCTGGCCGAACTACCACCCGGTCCGGTGCGTCATGCCGCGATCAAACGCTGTCTGGGACGGGGCCATGTGGGTGTGCAGCCCGCACCCCACTTCAGCCTGGGCCTGGAGGCCTATGTGCAGGCCACCTCGCCGATCCGCCGCTATGGCGACCTGCTGACCCAGCGGCAGCTGGCCCTGCAGCTGGAAGGGCAGCCGCCGCTGGATGAAGCCCAGATGGCGGCAGTGTTGAGCGGCCTGGAAGGGGCGGTGCGCGAAGGCATCACGATCAGCCGCGAAGATCAGCGCCATTGGCAGCAGGTGTGGTTTGAGCAGAATCCACGTCCCAACTGGCGCGGCCTGATGCTGCGCTGGCTGCGGCCCCAGGACAATCTCGCCCTGGTCCAGCTCGAGGAGCTCTGCCTGGACTTCCCCTGCCTCTGTCCGAGCGCCTGCCAACCCGGTGATGCGGTGCTGGTGCAGGTGGAGCTGGTGGATTCGCTGCGGGACCAGCTGCGGCTGCGGGCCAGCGCCTAGGCGTTCAGTGCTAGCCCTAGCCCTGGGCCTCCGCCAGCCGTGACAGCCGCAGCCAGGGTCCCCAGGGATTGGCGCTGCCCAGCATGGCGACCTGGCGCGGTCGATCCTGGGCCAGCAGCCATTGATGCAGGGCCGGTTCCAGGGTGATCAGCGGCCACAGCCGGCCCGCCACCAGCAGCCCAAAGCCGCCGGTGCCATCCGGTTGCAACTCGCCCTGCCAGAGCCGTTCACCCCGCTGCGGCGGCCCCTGCCAGGGCTGCAGTTCCGCCTCGCCTGGCAGCTCACCGTGGCGATTGAGACGACTGGGATCTTCGATCGCCCGCCGCTGCCGCTGCCGCCACTGGGGATGGTGCCAGGGGGTGTCCCAGAGCGGTAATGGGGCCGCCGGAGCCTGGGGATCGTTGATCAGGGCCTGCTGCAGCTGCTGGGGTGCCAGATCCGCCGGCAGCATGTTGCCCTGGCAGCAGAGGGCGGCGGCCAGGCCAGCCGCCTGGCCGATGTTCAGCACCAGCGGTTGCAGTCGGGTGGCGCCATTGGCCATGTGACTGACGCTCAGGCACTTATCGGCAGCCAGCAGGTTGGCGAGATCGCGGCTCACCAGGGCGCCATAGGGAATCGCAAAGGGAGTGCCGCTCCAGCGCCCGCCCCAGCGGCAACTTTTCGAGGCCAGGGGCCAGTCGGGGCCGGGATAGTGGTGATCGTTGGCGTAGTTGCCCACGGCAATGGCCGTGCAGCGGCCGGCCGCATCGAACGGCAGCGAGGCGATGCTGGCGCCCGGCCCCTGGGGCAACAGGTGCTGCTCCAGCACCACGGTGTGGCCTTGCAGTCGCCTGCCTTCGCGCCAGTAGGGCATCAGCGCCAGGGCTTGCTCACCCTCCAGGGCACCGTTGCGCGCTTCGCTGGCAGTGGGGAATACCCGGCCGGGCTGCAGCCAGCCACCACTGAGCTGGCCCAGCAGCTCGGCGAACTGGAGGCTGTGCTGTTGCATCTCGGCTGACAGCTCCGCTTCGGCCGCCGTTGGCTGGCCGCTGGCCGGGGCCGCAAAGGCACGCTCGAGGCCGTGATGCCAGTCGTTGCCGTGCAGCGGCCAGTTCAACATCACCAATCCACCGGGCAGGCGGCCATAGGTGAGGGTCTTCTCCAGGCCGAAGGCCTCGGTGGCCCCTGCAAACGGCGCTGGCGGGGAAGGAGCCGTGGCCAGATCGGGTGGGGCTTCAGGCGCCGCCAATTGGCCCAGCACCACCCAGGTGGGCGATTGCACCGGCTGCTGGCGGAAAAAAGGCTCTGTGTCAAGTCGCTGTCGGGCGGGCGCACTCGGCTCCTGCCATTGCTCCTGGGCTTCCCAGCCGAGGCGGAAGCCGGCGCCGCTGCAGCCGATCAGATCGCCCCGGTCGCTGCCATCCACCACGATGCGGGGCTGCACCATGACGTTGGCTGTACCGGCGGCGGCGTGCCGACCGACCTGCAGAGCCGTGATGCGGCCCTGGCGGCTCACCACCTCCAGCAGACTGCAGTCGGCCCACCATTGGATGGTCGGTTCGGCAGCCAGCCAGCGCCGCAGGATCCGCTCCGCCGCGGCCGGGCGGTAGCCGAAGCAGCTCACCCAGTTCTGATCCAGGCCATCGGTTTCTTCCTGTTCGAGGGCGCGCAGCAGGGCACCCCAGAGGCCGGTCTGCCAGGGCGTCAGTTCGTTGCCATCGGGAGCGCAGACCCCGGCGGCGCTCACCATGCCCCCCAGCCAGGACCCTGGCGTCAGCAGCAGGGTGCTGGCGCCGGCGCGGCCTGCCTGCAGGGCCGCCGCCACACCGCCGCTGCCGCCACCCCAGACCACCACGTCCACACTCAGCTCGCTGCGTTCGCCCATGGCCCCGGCCCCTGATCGCAGCGAATCCTGCCTCAGGCAGGAGCCCTGGGTAGGATCCGCCCGACCGGGCAGGGCCGTAGCGGCGGTGCCGTGAGCCCCCGAACCCGCCGATGCCGTACACCCTCACCACTCCCCTCTATTACGTCAACGATCGGCCGCACCTGGGCAGCACCTACACAACCCTGGCTTGTGATGCGATCGCCCGTTTTCAGCGCCTGAACGGCCAGGCCGTGATCTTCATCACCGGCTGCGATGAGCATGGCCTGAAGATCATGCGCACGGCCGAGGCGGCCGGTCTCACGCCCCAGGCCCATTGCGATGCCATCAGCGAGCGCTACCGCGATCTGTGGGATCGCTGGCAGATCAGCAACAATCGCTTCATCCGCACCAGCGACCGGCGCCATCACCAGGTGGTGGAGCAGTTCTTCGCCCGGGTGGAAGCGAGCGGCGATGTGGTGGAGGGCCGCCAGCAGGGCTGGTATTGCGTGGCCTGTGAGGAGTTCAAGGACGATCCGCATGAAAGCGACGATCCGGAGTGTGCGATCCATCGCCGCCCGCTGGAATGGCGCGATGAGGTGAATCTCTTTTTCCGTCTTTCCCGCTATCAACAGCAGATCGAGGCGCTGGTGGCCCAGGAGGGCTTCATCGCGCCGGCCTCGCGCCGCCGGGAGGTGCAGAACTTCGTGGCCGGAGGGCTGAAGGATTTTTCGATCTCACGGGTGGATCTGCCCTGGGGCATTCCGGTGCCTGGCCATGCCGGCCACACGTTTTATGTGTGGTTCGATGCCCTGCTGGGTTATCTCTCCGCCCTGCTCGAACCGGGGCAGCCGGTGGAGCTTGAGGCGCTGGTGCGCCAGGGCTGGCCCGCCCAGCTGCATGTGATCGGCAAGGACATCCTGCGCTTCCACGCCGTCTTCTGGCCGGCGATGTTGCTCTCGGCCGGACTGGAGTTGCCGAGCACGGTGTTCGGCCACGGCTTTCTCACCCGCGAGGGCCAGAAGATGGGCAAATCACTGGGCAACGTGCTCGACCCCGAGCTGTTGCTGGAACGGTGTGGCCGCGATGCGGTGCGCTGGTATCTGCTGCGCGACATCCCCTTCGGCGATGACGGCGATTTCCAGCAGCAGCGCTTCAGCGATCTGGTCAACAACGACCTGGCCAACACGATCGGCAATCTGTTGAACCGCACCTCGACGATGGCGCGCAAATGGTTCGATGGGGCCGTGCCGCCCGCCGGCGAGGCGGCTCTGGCCAGCCATCCGCTCGCCTTGGCGGCGACGACGGCGGCGGAGCGCTACCAGCAGGCGATGATCCGGCTCGATTTCCGCACAGCCGCCGAAAGCGTGCTGCAACTGGCGATCGGGGCCAATGGTTTCCTCAACGACAACGCCCCCTGGAAACGGATGAAAACCGCAGGCGACGAGGTCAGAGTCGGGGAGGACCTCTATGCCGTGCTCGAAACCAGCCGCTGGGTGGGTCTGCTGCTGGCGCCGCTGTTGCCGGATCTGTCGTCGCGGTTGCTGGAGCAATTGGCCCAGGCTCCGATCGACAGCGCCAGCGATCCGCTGGCTTCCCCCACCCCCTGGCAGCAGGCCCAGCGCTGGGGCGGCCTGGAGCCGGCTCTGGCCCTGCCCGAACCGGTGCCGGTGATGCAGCGGCTTGAGCTGGACGGTCCCCTGTGACCTGGACGATGACCCGCCTGGCGTCGCTGCGGCCACGGCTGGGGCTCGCCGTGCTGACTCCCCTGTTGTTGACGGCCTGCTCCAGCAGCAAACCGATCGTCCAGGACGACAACGCGCCGCCGTTCGTGTTCCGGTCGCTTGATCTGCGCCAGCAGGATCAACGCGGTCGTCCCGCCTGGAGCCTCACCAGCCCCGAAGCGCGCTACGACCTGCGCCGCCAAATGGCCCAGGCGGTGACGCCGAAGGGGGTGATTTATCGCGATGGCCAACCGGCCTACCGGCTGCAGGCCACCAGCGGCACGGTGATCAACGACGGCGAGGTGGTATTGCTCGAAGGCCAGATTCGCGTCGAACAGATGGGCCGCCAGCCCGTGCTGATTCAGGCCTCCCGCGTGCGCTGGTTCCCCTCCCGCCAGCGCATGGAAATCGACCGCCAGCCCCGGGCCAGTGATCCCCAGTACCGACTCAGCTCCCAGCACGCCACCTTCCTGTTTGATCAGAATCTGCTGAAGCTGCGGGGCAAGCCGCTGATGGAGCGCTGGAGCCGCCGCTTTGATCCGTTCAAGGATCCAGCCCGCTCCGATCCAGACACGGTGGTGCAGGTGAGCGAGGCCGACTGGAATCCCAGCACCGGTGAGCTGCAGGCGCGCGGGCCGGTGCTGGCCAACCGTCGGGTGCCGGGTCGCCCCCGCACCCAACCGCTCCAGAGCCTCACCGCTGCCGCCCTGGCTGGCAACACCCAGCAGCAGCAACTGCGCCTGCTGGCCCCGGTGATCTTTGTCGACAGCGTCGATCAGGCACGGCTCGAGGCCAGGGACGTGCAACTGGATCTGAAAGCGCGCACGGCCAGGAGCCGCGACCCCTTCCAGGGCCACCGGGCCTCCCTGAGTGCGCGTGGCCAGGGCTTCGATCTGTACGAAGCGCAGACCAGCGTTGAAATTCCGGCCGGTTGTGTGATCACCCAGTCCAGCGACGTTCTGACCGCGGGCCGTTGCCGTTGGAACTGGGTGACTCAGGAGGTGGAAGCCGATGGCGAGCTGGAGTTGCGGCGGCAGGACCATCAACAAATCACCCGCGGGCAGCGACTGCGCGGCCGGCTCGGCTCCGAGGGATCGGTGCTGGTGTCCAGGCCTGGCGGGCGGGTCTTCAGCCAGTTCCAGGTGCCGAATCGTCCAGGGCCGCCCCGGCTGCAACGGCCGCGTCCAGCACCGGAGCCCATTCGGCTGTAAGCCGCTGCGCCCAGCCCTCCAGCCAGGTGAGATCACTACGGCTGAAGCAACGCACCGACCATCCCCCCAGCAGCAGCAGCCCGCGCCTGCCGATCGGTTGCACCACCACCGCGGGCAGTCCCGGCAAAAGGCCATCGAATTCGGCTCGACCGGGATAGAGGCTGAGATCCACCAGCGAAATCGCCTTGCCGCTTTGCAGGCAACGCGCACAAATCGGGCCTGGCGAGAAGCTGCTGTCGGCCAGCAGGCCACGGCGCAGCACCAGGTTCTGGTCCCACAGCAGCAGCAGGCTGGCTGCCGGTGTGGCGGTGAGCAGCAGCGAGCTGCCCCAGCCGAGCTCGCGCCGCAGCGGCTCGGGCAACCCTTCCGCCAGCTCCAGCCCTTCCCTACCAGCCAGCTCGGCCCGGTCAGCGACCACGGGGGTGATGCGGCTCCATAACAACCCCACCAGCATCAACACCACCGAAAGGATGCTGGCCAACACCCCGGCCCGCTGCAGCGAAGGATCGACATGATCAGCGCTGAGCTGGTTGATCACGGTTAACACCAGACCCACAGCTCCTGCGGCCACCGGAATGCGGGCTGTGGGGGGCATGTCCATGACCACGAATCAAAGACACTCGTTGCGTTCAGGATGCCGGATGGACCGCGCCCTGCTGCAATGGGTGCAGACTTTTTCCTTCCATCTATGACTCCCAGTGAGGCCTTCGCTGCCATTGCCCTTGCCGCCGTGGCCTGTGATGGCGCCCTCGATCGCGAAGAGGCCCATGCGCTTCGGCAGCAGCTGGAAAAACGCACCCCCTACCGCGGGCTGAGTGAGGTGGCGATGGGGCAGATGTTCGATGGCCTGCTCAGCAGGCTGCGCCGCGACGGCTGGGAGGATCTGGTCAGTGAGGCGATCCCCCTGCTGACGCCTCCCCAGCAGGAAACCGCCCTGGCGATGGCTGCGGAGCTGGTGCATGCCGATCGCGTCGTGAGCAGCACTGAGCAGGAGATGCTGGCGCGTATGGCCAGCCAGTTGCAGCTCCCCGCTGAGCGCTCTCAGCAGATTCTTGAAGTGATTACCTGGCTGCACCGCGACAGCCTGGCCAGCTGAAGGCAGACTGAGGCCCTTCGCACGCCCTCTCGTGGTCCTTGTCGTGCCCCTGACCCATCCGTTCGCTGCCGCTGGCATTCGTCGCCTGCTGACAGGTCTGGCCCTGTCCATGGCGCTGTTGCTGGCGCTCTGCCTGGCCGTTGCACCGGCCCAGGCCCTCTCCGCCAACGACTTCCCCGCCTCGCCGCCCAGCAGCCATCTGATCGACGAAGGCGATGTCTTCAGTCGAGCCAGCCGCGCTGAAGTGGAGAACCAACTGGAAGCCCTGGCGGCTGAACGGGTCGATGCGCGGCTGGTCACGCTCAACCGCCTGGACTACGGGCTCACGCTCGATCAGCTCGGCCAGCAGTTGCTGGATCGCTGGGCGGCCAGCTCTGCCGATGGGGCTGATGCCAACCAGTTGCTGTTGCTGATCGACACCAAAACCAAGGCGGCTGCCGTGCTGGCTTCGCCCCAACTGCAGCGCCAGTTGCCGCCGGATCTGTTGCGCAGCACGGCCCGTAGCACCATGGCCCAACCGCTGCGTGAAGGCGATCGGTACCGTCAGGCCACGGTCGATGCTCTCGATCGCCTGGCCGCGGTACTGCGGGGTGGTGACGATCCTGGTGAAGCCGTGATCGAGGCCGCCCCGATGTTGGCCAGCAACATCCCGACCCATGAGGAAACCGAGAGCAGCAATGCCTTCACCTGGGTGGTGGTGCTGTTGGTGGTGGGGTCGGTGGTGCCGATGCTCACCTGGTGGGTTTTCTCACGCTGATTGATCTGAAGGACACACTCCATGGGGCTCACCGATTGGCTGGGGACGTTCGGCAGGGCGCAATCGCTCGATCTAAGCAGCGACCTGGAGCGGGGTTATGAGGCCGGTCTGCTGATTCAGAGCCTTGAGCTGGAGCACTACAACGACCGGCCGGTGCGACCGGAGCTGGAGTTGCGCCTACCCAAGGGGATGCAGGCCCAGGTGCTGCGCCGTTTCCGAGCCGCACTGCAGGTCTGCCGCCAGTCGCTCGAGCAACTGGAGCCCTATCGCCAGGAGCTGTCGGGGCAGGAAGTGCGGCAGATCCAGTTGATCGAGTCGGTGGTGAGCCGCTATGACGACAAACGCAAGGCGCTGCCCAGCCTCAGCCGTTCACCCGAGATCCTGCCTCGCAGTCTGATCGGCGTGGTGGATCAGGTGAGGCGCCAACTCGACCCGGAGGCGGAAGCGACCGTGGTGGCCGGCTTTCGCCGCCGTCGTGATTCCACCCTGGTGTCGCTGCGGATTCTGCTGCTGCTGATTCTGGTGCCGATCCTGATGCAACAGGTGAGCCGGGTGTATGTGGTTTCGCCGTTGGTGGATCGCTTTTCACCGGACACTCCATTGCTGAGCTATCCGAAGCCCAAGCTGGAGCAATCGGCGTTGAAGAAACTGCGCGAGTTCCAGTCCGAACTCGAGTTCAGCTCCCTGCTGGATGAGAAAGCCGCACCAACGCCAGAAGAAATGCGTCAACAAATGGCCGAACGGGCGCGGCAGCTCAAGGAAGAAGCCGATCAGCAGAGCACCCATGCTGTCAAAAATGTCATCTCCGACCTCTTTGGCCTGATTGGCTTCCTGCTGGTTTGCTTCTTCGGCCAAAGGGATATTCAGGTGCTACGTGGTTTTATCGATGAATTGGTCTACGGCCTGAGCGATAGTGCCAAGGCTTTTGCAATTATTCTATTCACCGATATATTTGTTGGCTTTCACAGTCCCGAAGGTTGGACGGTGCTACTGGATGGTGTAGCTCATCACCTGGGATTGCCGCCACAGGAGAATTTTATCATGCTGTTCATCGCCACATTCCCTGTGGTGCTGGCCACAATCTTTAAATATTGGATTTTCCGTTATCTCAACCGCGTTTCACCATCTTCTGTCGCCACCTTGCGCAACATGAACGGTGGAGGTTGAGATCGTCGACCCGCCCGCTGGCCCTTGTCAGGACCCATCCAGCCTGCCGCACCTGACCATGATCAGCGGACCGGCCGGCGGCGGCAAAAGCCGCTGGGCCGAGCACCTGGCCAGTGGCAGTGGCCTGGCGGTGGTCTATTTGGCCACCGGGCCCCTGCTGCCTGCGGATGAGGGCTGGCAGCGACGCCTGGAGCGCCATCGCCGCCGCCGGCCAGCCGAGTGGCAGTGCCGCGAGGTGCAGGGTCAGTTGGCGCAGGCGCTGGCCGATCTGGAGCAGGGACAAATCGCCTTGGTCGATTCGCTCGGTACCTGGGTCGCGGCCTGGCTGGAAGCCGGCCCAGCAGCCTGGAGCCAGGCCTGCAGCGACTTGCTCCAGGCCCTGACCACCTCGGCGGCACCGCTGCTGCTGGTGTGCGAGGAGGTGAGCTGGGGGGTGGTGCCAGCCACGGCGGCCGGCGGGCGCTTCCGTGACCGGCTGACGAGCCTGCAACAGGCGATCAGCCGGCGCTGTGATCGCTCCTGGCTGGTGCTGCAGGGGCGGGCGCTCGATCTCCACGCCCTCGGCCTTCCGGTACCGGCGGAGCCCTGATGCCACGCGTCGTCCTCTATCAGCCCCAGATTCCCCCGAACACGGGCAATGTCGCCCGCACCTGTGCGGCCACCACCAGTCCGCTGCATCTGATCGAGCCCCTGGGCTTTGCCATCGACGATCGCCAGCTGCGTCGAGCCGGCCTCGACTACTGGCCCTGGGTCGATCTGCAGCGCCATGCGGATCTGGCGGCCTTTGAGCGCCACCGTGCCTCGCTGGGCGGCCGGCTGGTGGCGATCAGCGCCCATGCCGAGCGGAGCTACGGCCACTTCGCCTTTGCCCCCAGCGACTGGCTGCTGTTCGGTCGCGAGACCGATGGGCTGCCGCCCGAGCTGCTGGCCGCCGCTGATGCACGCCTGACGATCCCGATGGCCGGCAGCCTGAGCCGCGGTGGCGGCGTGCGCAGCCTGAATCTGTCGGTGGCGGTGGGCGTGGTGCTCTACGAGGCCCTGCGTCAGCTGGAAGCCACCGCAGGGCAAGGCTTCTGAGCCATCTGCCCTGAGCGTTTCCGGCCTGAATCCGGCCGGAAACGCTCGCGGATGTTGCCGGCGTGACTTGATCGAATCGGCTCCACGGGTTACTGTCTGCGCGACCCGGAGATGTCGGCTTCTCTACCGGGTTTTGTCCGAATGGGTGAAAATTTGCATGAAGCCTTTAAGTTGGATCCTGCCTGTCGTCCTTGCTACCCCTGCGATTGTGCCGCTTGTCGCGGCCGTAGCTGACGATGCCCGCGGTTCAAACCCAACAGACTTTCTGATCGCCTCCCTGCCTGCCATCAAGCCCTCCACGGTCTGGGTGAAGGTCAAGCAGTCCACCACCATCGAGGAACTCTCCTCCCAGCTGCGGCTCGACGAAACCCAGCTGGCCAAGCTCAACCGGGTGGATGAGGACCATCGCTTCAACCCTGGCGACCTGCTGGCCCTGCCATCGAACCAGTCGGTTCAGCTTGATCGCATCGCGTCGCTCGAACCCAACGGCGCTCGCCTCACCCATCCGCTGCCGTCCGCACCGCCGCCTTCGGTCGGGGCCGGAGTGGTGCGATTCGGCGACACCTTGTTGTTGATTGCCCAGCGCTATGGACTGACCCTGGCGGAGCTGCTGCGGCTTAACCCTGGCCTCGAGACAGCCCGGCTTGTGGTGGGCAGTCAGGTGCACCTCGCCCAGTCGGCGCCGAACATCCGCAGCCGCATGCTGCTGGGAATGAACCCGGTGGGCAGTGGTGGGGTCAGCTGGCCTGAACTGCCCAATTTCGGACCGCAGCAACGGCCGTTCCGGGGCCATGGCACCACCGCCGCGCTGATCTGGCCCACCAGAGGCACCTTCACCTCCGGCTATGGCTGGCGTTGGGGGCGGATGCACAAGGGCATTGATGTGGCCAACAACGTCGGCACCCCAATCGTCGCCGCCCTGGAAGGGCAGGTGTCCTTCGCCGGTTGGGATGACGGTGGATACGGCTATCTGGTCAAGATCCTCCATGCCGATGGCTCGGTGACCGTGTACGGCCACAACAGCCGGATCCTGGTGAGCCAGGGTCAGTTCGTGCAGCAGGGACAGCCGATCAGCCAGATGGGCAGCACCGGCCGCAGCACCGGACCCCACCTCCATTTCGAGGTTCGCCCCGCCGGCCAGGGAGCGATCAACCCGCTCCAGGTGCTGCCACCCCGCGCCTGAACCCGCTTCAGCTCGCCAGCAGCGCTGGATCAGGGATCAGGACCACGATCGTTTAAGCTGCTCTCACTGGCTCGGTAGCTCAGCTGGTTAGAGCGTGGGATTCATAACCCCAAGGTCGGGAGTTCAAGTCTCCCCCGAGCCATGGTTTTCAATTTTCGAAACCCCTGCTACGGCAGGGTTTTTTTGTGGCTGGATCCGGAGAATGCCAAGCTGCGCTGTGATGCCCCACCACGCCGACCGCCCCACCAAGATCTGCGTCTGCTGTGGCCGCCCCTTCCAGTGGCGGCGCAAGTGGAAGACCGTGTGGGAGCAGGTGCGTTACTGCTCCGATCGCTGCCGTAACCAGGCGCGCAGCAAGGCTTAGGGGCGCTCGGTGTCACGTTGCGGTTCAGTTCTCTCCCTGTGGCGAAGGCTGTTCTGCGTTGCGGCCAAGGCTTTTGCCTGTGGGTTCCCCGGTGTTGATCACGGCTGAAAGATCGCGTTCAGGGGGATTGGGCTCGGCTTCAGGACCGATCACATCCACGGACATGCGCTGCACGACCAGTCGATAGCGGATCGGCTGGGTGTTGTTGAGATAGGTCTGTACAGCGGCCACCTGGCGGGAGGTGGGGAAGCCCGGGTTGGTGACGCGCACAGCGGCCTTGATCAGCGGAGGATTCTGAGTCCAGTCGATTCGCAGCTGGATCAGTTCCGCATCCTTGCCGAGGGTGATGGTGTGGTTTTTGAGCGAGCGGGTGATGGCTTGCTGGATCTGCTCCAGTGCCGCTGTGCGGCGTGCCTGACGCACCAGCGACAGGAAACTGCCCGAGAGGGGGATCAGCAGCAGGGCTGTCAGCAGCAGGCTGACCAAACCGAGCCGACTGCGCAGCAGATTCAACCGCAGATCGGGCTGGCAGATGGCCAGGGCGATCAGGCCACCGCTGAGGATGCCCAGCAGGTTGGCGGCGAACAGCAGGGCGGCGCCAAGGGCACTGTTCCACTCGCTCATCGCCAGCAGCAGCCCAACCGCACAGACCGGCGGCACCAGCGCAACGGCAATCGCCGTCCCCGCCAGCGAAGAGAGAGCTTTGGAGCGAACCGAGGCATAGGTGGCCATGGCGCCAGCCACCAAGGCCACGCCGAGATCGAGCAGATTCGGCTGGGTGCGGGCAGCAACCTCCGAACCGAGAATCGGCAATCCCACCGATAAGCCCAGCAGCAGCGAAAGGGCCAGGGTGATCATCACCCCGAGCAGCAGGGTGAGCACGGCTGTGCCCACCAGCCGCAGCCGCCCCTGCAGAATCGCAAAGGCAATGGCCCGCAGCGGCAACATCCACGGCGCGATCAACATCGCCCCAATCACCACGGCACTGCTGTTGGCCAGAAGTCCCAAGGTGGCGATCATCCCCGCCGCCAGGGTGAGCACCACGAACTCCTGGTCGGCGCGTGCATCAAGTTCAAACTGGTCACGAAGCCGCTGTTCACTCATCGCGGAGGCTTGGGCGAGTTGCTGCACCATCGGCGCCATGCAAGCTACGCCGTACAGCACCGCCGAGATCGACTTCAACCTCGTTCTTGTTACCAACAGCACCATGGGCAGCCACTGGTAGCACCATGTGGGCGGCCAAGGGCTGCAGCGGCGTCTGGAACCAGTGGCGGCTGGCACCAGTGGCCCTTGCCGCCAGCTCTGGATCGTCAACAGCTTGAATTATCCGCCATCCATTGAAAGCGGGTCCAACTTGATTGTGCCGTTGGCGGTCAACAATGAAATACTGAACGCATCGGCGAACTCAGAAACCCTGACGTAAGCCATTCTATCTCGCAGGAATGCTGGCATGATGATGCTGCCAATTTATAGCACACATCAACCACCGGTGTGTTGGACAGCCCAAGGTCGCTATACAGATACCTGGGGTTGGGCATCGTGTCGCCATAGAGCACGACTCTGCGCTTGTCAGGATTCCAGTCGGTCGCCAATCCGTAGCACGACGCCAAGTCTCGAATGGGTGCGTAGGTCTTCAGATTGGAGAAGATCAGCCCCTTCACCAGACAACCATTGCAGTCAAACTCGACTGTCTTCAGTGGCGCCTCACCACCATGCTCTGCCTGCATGTCGTTTTTGATCTTGTCACGAAGAAGGTCACCGCCGTTATTCTGCAGCATTTCGGCCCAGGCCAAGGCAGCAACTTTGCAAACCTTCTCTGTGAAGATCAGATCTAGTCTCAGCCGCATTCGGTGGATTCGGGCCTGATCATGCTGTTATCCATCGAGCACCATGCAGATAATTTGAAGGGGGAGACGATGTCCCGATCTGGGTGCCTGCGGGGAGCGAACCGGCCAGGTTTTCCCGTTGAAGGCTGGGGGTGATTCGGTGGATTCGAGATTCGAAGAGACCCTCATGATCAGTCAGTAAAGGCTGGTGATCGGGCCGGCCATGTTCAGGATTCCGGAGCCGGGCACGCCGACATCACGGCAGCTGTGGCAACGCCAACCCCAGGCCATGGACGACAGGAACGATGCGCCGGCCACGAGCCACCTGGGGGTCACCATGCCGTGCTGATCGCAGGCCCGGGCCTAACCTGCGGCACCAGCTTTCGATGATCGACAGTCTCGGCGCTGATGCGGAAGGATGGCGACAGCAACCGCAAGCCGATGACCAGGTGGAAGCAGGTGTTGCTGGTGGGTGTGCTCGATGGCTCTCCTCCCTGCTCCCAGCAGCAGGACAGTGGCCAGTAGCAGGGGCGGGCGGTGGATCTGTGGGAGGTGATCGCCAGCCGCGAACGGCTGCCCTATCTGTATAGCGGCTATCCCAATCCACTTCGGTTGCTGGAGGCCACCCAGGCCAATCAGGTCGACATCGGCGTGGGCTGTCTCACCATCGCCCCTGAGCGGGTGGGGCGCTACCGCTTCAGCCTGCCGTTCCAGGAGGAGGGCCTGGCCCTGCTGCTCCCCAGCGATGGCTTGGCAGGGGCCGCCGGCTGTTGAAGGCCGTTCTCCATCCCCAGTTGCTGCGGGTGATGGCGGGTTACCTGCTGGTGATTGCCCTGATCAGCTGGCTGGTATGGCGCGATGAGCACCGCGGTGAGGATCGCCAGAGCAAGCGGGAGCAGCTGCGCCGCTATGCCCTGCTGTTTCAGGTGCTGGCCTCAGGCCCCGACACCAATGTGATCGTGACGCGCACCCGCGGCCATGCCCTGGTGTTGCGTCAGCCGCCGGTGGGTGGTTTCCAGCCCCAGTCGCTGGCCGATCTGGCCGGGCGCCGGATCAGCGTGCGGCGCGGCAGCGTCAGCGCCCAACTGCAGCAGCAACCGCCTTTGCGCGGCCGGGTGAGCATGGTGTCCCTGCGGAGCCTGGCTGCTGCACCGGAGCTGTTGCTAAGAGGGCATGTCGATGCGGTGCTCGCCGATGAGCAGCAGCTCCGCCATGGGCGCGATCAGGCCCCGCCGGCGCAGCGATCCCGCCTGCGGCTGGCGCTCCAGGGCACGAACCGGGAATCCCACGCCTTCGCCCTCTCCCCCGCCTTGATCCCACGCTGGTCCGACGGCTTGATCGCGGCTCCAGGCCTGATCAGGACGACTCAGCCGCTGGGAGGACGTCTGGTGTCGTCTGCCCGCCTGTGGACTCCTGCAGGCCTGATTCCAGTTGCAGCGTGCTGTTGCGGATGCCTAGTGTCGCCAGCCGCTGCCGGGCCAGCTCCAGCAGTTGATCAGGGCTGAGGGGAGCGGCCGAGCTCTGCGGCGCCGCCAGCAGCAGATGGGCGGTGAGGGCCGTGCGGGAGGTGCTCAGCCCCCAGACATGCAATTCCTCAACAGCCCGCACGCCCGGCAGCGAAGCCAGGGTCTGCTTTAGCTGATCGAGATCGATGTGTCGGGGAGCGGCGTCAAGATTGAGGGCCAGCGCTTCCCGCAGCAAGCTCCAAGCACTCCAGATCACCGCCAGGCCCACGCCGATGGCTGTGACGGCATCGAGCCAGAACCAGCCGGTGGCTCCCACCAGCAAGGCACTGAGCAGCACGGCCACCGACACGGCGGCATCGGTGAGCAGGTGCAGCACGGCCGCCCGCTGATTGAGATCGTGATGGTGGTCGTGGCCGAACAGGCGGGCCGAGAGCAGGTTGATGACGATGCCGGCGGCGGCGGCCCAGACCACAGGCCCGGCGATCAGCGGCAGCGGGTTGAACAGCCGCTGGATCGCTTCCACCACCACCACGGCCCCGGCGGCAAAGATCAGCAGCCCGTTGAGCAGCGAGACCAGCTGGGTGCTGCGGCCGTAGCCGTAGGTGAAGCGCCCGCGAGCCGGGCGGCGACTGAGCCGATCGGCACCCCAACCAAGAGACAACCCCACCACGTCGCCGGCGTTATGGAGGGCATCGCCGATCAACGCCAGCGAGCCGAAACCGATGCCGATCGCCAGTTGCAGAACGGTGAGACCACTGTTGAGGGCGATGCTCCAGCGGAAGGCTGACGCCGCTCCAACGCCCCGCGGCTGGCCTCCGCCATGGTGCCCATGGTGATGGTGATGGTGGTGCCCATGGTGGGAGTCGTGGAGGAGGTCGCCCATGGCGTCAGCTTTCCGGCTGGGCCGCCAGGTAGAGCGCGATCATCGCCTCCATGCCCTGTTGGGTACGGCCATGGGGCCGCAGGCCCTTGGCCGCCCAAATCCGATCGAGCTCCATGCGCAGATCCTCGGGAATCCAGCAGGAGAGCATCACCTTGCCCTCTCGGCTGGAGGTGCAACGCCGCACGGCCATCGAACCACTCCGGAGATCACAGACAATGTACACAGGTGTTCAACTGTCCGAGCGCTTGGCCTCCGCCGCCTCCCAGGGCTGAAACCGGCGTCGAGGTTAGATGTTGTTCAATCCGGGCTTCTCTGGTTGAATTAACTATCACCAATTAGATGGAATGACAGCTGCCTGGCGCTGCCGAATCGGCGATGCTCCCAGAGATAAACCGCTTGCCAGGTCCCGAGCAGCAGTCGTCGGTTCTGAAAGGACAGGCTCAGGCTCGTGCAGGTGAGGGCGGTGCGGATATGAGCTGGCATGTCATCCGGTCCTTCGTCGGCATGGCTGTAGGCCCGCAAGCCACCCCGCCCACTGATCGGCTTCACCCCTTCCTCGGGAACCAGGGCGCGCAGGTAGGTGGCCAGATCCGCCAACACGCGGGGATCAGCATTTTCGTTGATCGTCAGCGAGCAACTGGTATGCAGGCAAGCCAGCACGGCCACACCGGTGTCGAGGCCCGAGGCGCTGATCTCGCGGTTGAGATCAGCGGTGAGGTCAACAAAACCTTCACCACGGGTGGGGACGGATAACTGAAGCAGGGATTGGCGCAGCATCGCTGATGGGTTCGTGGCTCTCCTGGGGCAGGAGCAGAACAACAAAAGATAGAACAGAGTTGCTCTTTAAGCCCATCGAAGACGTGGAGAAAGCTAGAAGAGTTTGCATCGATCCAACCTGAATCAAGAGCAGGTTCCACAGCACTCAGCAGATGCTGTGATCGAGCGGCAGCGCAGCTCAGCCAGCCAACCAGGCCGCCACCAGGAAGCCCCGTCAGCTGCGACCACCGGGACTCCAAGCGATACCGTTGCCAAAGTCAGAGATTCAATCAGCTACAGAATCGATATTGTGGATCGACATCGCATCTTGCTCACCCATCCCCTTGGGGTGGCGGCCGTCTGGTGCCGCGTCCGGCTGGAGGCATGAACCACGGCGATTCAGCCCCCGTTCCCGCGGCATCGTGGCGCACACCTGCTTGGGCGTTATCGATCCCAGCCATGGCACAAGCCCGTCACCCCACGTTCATCCGGAGCCAGCGCCTCATGTTCAACCGACTGAACGAACGGTTGCAGCAGTGGGGCTTCAGCTGGGAAGGCCTGCGGGACAACCGCCACGGCGAGTGGTGGGTGCTGGCCCAGATGCTGCTGATCTTCGCCCACGCCCTGCCGCCTACACCTCCGCCCGCAGTCCTGGGGATGCCCTGGCCGCTGGTCCTGTGCTTGATCGGCGGCTTCACCCTCGTACTCGGCCTGGTGCTCGCCGCCCAGGCTGCTCTGAACCTCGGGGACAGTCTCACGCCCCTGCCGGAACCGATGCCCGGCGCACCCCTGGTCACCGTGGGCGCCTATGCCCGTTGTCGCCATCCCCTCTACCAGGCCCTGCTGATCTGTTCGCTCGGTGTGGCCCTGGCGCTCGGCAGCTTGCTGCACCTGAGCCTGCTGCTGGCGCTGGCAACACTGCTCAGCTTCAAGGCCCGCCGCGAGGAGCATCGCCTCTGTGTATTGCACAGCGACTACGCCGACAGCATGGGCTCCACCCCGGCGATTGTTCCCCTGTTGCCCGGCCTCGATTGGCGGGTGGCCCCGTAGCAGGCAACAACGGTGCAGGCTGCGCCTTGAGTGCACAACGAGTGGTGTGACTGCTTCGTTGGTGCCGTGATCATCCGGCTGGCTTCGCTGCCTCAGGATCCTGTTTGGGAGCCAACCCATGCAGGGCCGCCACCGGCTCAGGCCCGAGCACCAGGGCAGCGGCCCCAGCGCTCGGTACGCCACGACCCGCCAGCGGGATCAGCAACTGCAGCGGCAGCGCTGCCTGGGGTCGTGGCCACAGGTCCTCGGCATTGAACTGGGCCGCCTGATTCGGCATGTCGGCGTCAGCTTTGGCCACCAGCTCCTCGCTGCAGTTCGCCAGCTGCCAGTGGCCGCCCATGCCGTCGTCGATCTGCAGCGGGCGCCGATGATCCAGCTTCAAGGCGGGATCGCGACTCAGCAGCCGTAGCCGCCAACCCTCAGGGAAAGCCGGGTCGGGCTGCTGAAACAGCACCAGACCCCAGCGAACGCCGGAGCTATCGCGGAGCTCCCAGCGCTGGGGAGCCTCGCTGGCCTGAACGGCCAACGGGCTCAGCAACAGCAAGGCCAGCAGCACGGAGATCCAGCCAGCCAGCCGTTGAGCAGAAATGCGCATACAACAGACTCGCGTTTAACTGTGCACAACGATAATGTGTTGACGGAGAGGGCGGAGGTCTGCCTGCGGTCCGTGTCCACGGGGGCGACCCGCCGCCAGGCCCACCTTCAACAGCCCTTCCCAATTTCGTTCGGGTATCACCCATGACCACGACTGCACTGGCCCCATCCCGGGGCAACCCATGGTCGTCCTTCAAGGACTGGGTCACGAGCACCAACAACCGCCTCTATGTGGGCTGGTTCGGTGTGCTGATGATCCCCTGCTTGCTGGCTGCAAGCATCTGCTTTGTCCTTGCCTTCATCGGTGCACCGCCCGTTGACATCGACGGCGTGCGTGAACCGGTGAGCGGCAGTCTTCTTTATGGCAACAACATCATTACCGCGGCAATTGTGCCGTCCAGTAATGCGATTGGTCTTCATTTCTATCCGATCTGGGAGGCCAGAAGCCTTGCAGAATGGCTCTACAATGGTGGCCCCTATCAATTAATCATTTTCCACTTCCTGATCGGCATCTTCTGCTGGATGGGCCGGGAGTGGGAACTCAGCTACCGCCTCGGCATGCGCCCCTGGATCGCCGTGGCCTATTCCGCCCCCGTCGCAGCCGCCACGGCAGTGCTGCTGGTCTATGCCGTTGGCCAGGGTTCCTTCTCTGATGCCCTACCGTTGGGCATCTCCGGCACCTTCAACTTCATGTTGGTGCTGCAGGCTGAACACAATGTGTTGATGCACCCCTTCCACATGCTCGGTGTCGTTGGCGTATTCGGTGGCAGCTTGTTTTCCGCCATGCACGGCTCACTCGTCACCAGTTCTTTGGTGCGCGAAACCACTGAAACCGAATCCCAGAATCGGGGTTATAAGTTCGGTCAGGAGGAGGAAACCTACAACATCGTAGCCGCCCATGGCTACTTTGGGCGCCTGATCTTTCAGTATGCGTCATTCAATAACAGTCGCAGTCTGCACTTCTTCCTGGCCGCCTGGCCGGTGATTGGCATCTGGTTCGCCGCCTTGGCTGTGGTGAGTTTCTCCTTCAACCTCAATGGTCTTAACTTCAACCATTCGATCCTCGATCACCAGGGACGTGTGGTGAACACCTGGGCCGATGTGCTCAACCGTGGTGGCCTCGGTATTGAGGCGATGCATGAGCGTAATGTGCACAACTTTCCGCTCGATCTCGCCACAATCCACTCTCAACCCGTGGGCCTCACCGCACCTATAATCGGTTAACAGGACTTTGAATCCTGCCCAGCCGCAGAAGCAGGTGATTAGTCGCGATCGATCATCCGTTCGCACCTAGCGACACCCGGGGCCTGGACATCCCAGGCCCCCTTCTTTGTTGAACACTCCCCCAGAATCGAAGGCCATGCCACAAGCCATGAGCTTTGTGCATCCACCGCCGATCCGTCTAGACACATCACGATGCCACAGGGCTCGGCCTGGTCAATGCTTATGAGCTCCTCACCGGGCCCTGTTCAGATCAACGGCTGGATCCTATTGCTCGCGAGGTGGAGAAGCAGACCCAGGTGATTGTGGATTAGGGCCAATGATCAGCTGCAGGGTCGGATCTGATTGAAGTGGGACCAGTCAATCAGGCGTTGGTCGCCGGTACCTTCCACCATGTCGACAAAACAGCTACCGTAACGAATGCGGTCGGCGGGGTAACTGCAGCGCGCATGGACTGGACGTTGCAAGGTTTCATCCAGGCCGCTGATGGCCACCAGTACTTCGGCTTGGGCGGCGGCTAATTGGGCCGGGCTGAGCCCAAGCAGAGGGCTCTCGGTATCGATCGGATGCATCGCCGTCCAGGTGAGCAGAAAGGCTACGCTTTGATCCCTCAGCAAGGGCAGGGGATGCAAGCGGCGCATCAGGTGTCCTTCACTGGTTCGCTCGTCGATGGCGAGAAAGACCTGCAAGCGGGCATCCAGCAGCGTGTTCTGGCGTTCATTGGCCAGACGGAAACTCAGGATGGATTTGCCATTGTAGCTGTGGACTGTGATCAGTTCAGAGAAGCGGATGCGCACACTGCTGCGCGAAAAGCGAGCAAAGGCCAGGCCGGTGCTGAGGGCCATAAACATCAACCCTGTCAGTGATTCGGCCGTCACCACTAGATTGATATAGGTGCTCTTGGGATAGAGTGCTCCATAGCCAATCGAGCCCAGGGTCTGCACGGAAAAGAAAAACGATTGCTCGAATCCGGCTCGATCCAGTGCCCGGCCACCCAGGCCAGCTGGATCCAGTTGGTAAAGCGCTGCAAACACGACATTGACCAGCAGATAGAGCCCCGCCAACAGCGCCAAGAACAGGGGCCAGGGAACGGACAGCAGCAACAGGTAAGGCTCTCGCCAATGGCGGAACCAGGCGCCATGGCTGGTGGTGGTGAAGATGCCAGCCTGTCGGCGCAACAGCTGGGGCTGACGGGGCTTGGTTGATCGCACCACGAATCTCGCCCCAGCACCCGGACCCCATTCTAGCAGATTTCATGCGCTTAAAAGCATGAAGGATTGCCAACGATTCTGTTGTGGGCCTTGGGATCGCGCTACACACAGGCTTAGGCAATGCCGCAAAGACCATCAACCAGCGTGAGCATCAGGTTTTGATCGTGGGCGGCGGAGCCGCTGGCCTCACCGTGGCCCACCTCCTGCTGCGGCTGCAGCCAGGCCTGGATGTCGCCCTGCTCGAGCCATCACCTGATCACTACTACCAACCAGGCTGGACCCTCGTGGGCGGAGGCTTGTTTCAGCTGGCCCAGACCCGACGCGATCAAGGCGCGCTGATTCCGGCTGGCTGCACTTGGATTCAGGCCGCCGCCACTGGGTTTGACCCTGAGCACAACCTGGTGCGGACCAGTGCCGATGAGGCGATTGGTTATCAGGTGCTGGTGATGGCTGCCGGTCTGCAATGTCGCTGGGAGCGGGTTGAAGGCCTGACCGATGCGCTGGGTAGCCACGGGGTCTGTAGTAACTACTCCAAGGATTTCGCGCCTTATACCTGGGAGACCATTCGGAATTTCAAGGGCGGTACGGCTATTTTCACTGTGCCGGAAACGCCGATCAAATGCGGGGGTGCTCCCTTGAAGGCGATGTTCATGGCGGACGATGTCTTCAAGGCCAAAAGCGGCGTCGGCGTCAACAGCCGGGTGATCTTGGCCACGGCAGGGGCCTCCCTGTTTGCGGTACCGGCCTATGCCCGGGTGATCAAAAGGGTGATTCAGCGTCGGGGTATTGAGGTGCGCCTTCACTGCAATCTCCAACAGCTGCACGCCGAAGAGCAGGTGGCGGTGTTTGCTGTAACCGATGCCGAGGGAGGTATCTCCCACCAAGAGATTCCTTTCGACATGCTTCATGCCGTGCCACCGATGACGGCACCTGAGGTGGTGCAGGCGAGTCCGCTGGCCGGCGACGATCCAGGTGGCTGGGTGGCCGCCGACAGGCTCACGACCCAGCATCCCCGATTTGCCAATGTCTTTGCCCTTGGTGATGTGTCTGGATTGCCAACCTCCAGAACGGCTGGAGCCGTCCGCGGCGCGGCACCGGTGACGGCGGCCAATGTGCTGGCCTTTCTGGAGGGCCTGCCTCTGAAGGCGCACTACGACGGCTATACCGTCTGCCCGCTGATCACCGGCTACGGCAGCGTGGTAATGGCAGAATTTGACTACACTCAGAAGCCGATCAGTTCGTTTCTGGTGGATCCCACCAAGGAACGCTGGAGCATGTGGCTGATGAAAACTCGTCTGCTCCCCTGGCTCTACTGGAACCGGATGATCCAAGGATTTCCCCATGAAGGGGCTTGGCTGAGGCCGTTCGCGCCGCTGGTCCACCTGCTCCGGCTTGATTACCGCGAACCCAGCGGCACTAGCGCCGAGCCGGTGGGGCCTGCGGGCAGTTGCTGATCGGCTGGCTCCAGCGATCAGCTCCCCCCGCCAGGTCAGAGCGGTGTGGTCGGCAACCGCGCACCGCAGCCATTTCAGGCCGACTGCAGCTGTTGGAGCTGGGCCTCCAGCCGCTGCCGCAGTCGGGTCTGCACCAGGGTGCAGAGATCGTCGACCAGCTCGCTGTCGGCACTCCAGATCGTGCGCACGCCATCGCGTTCGCAGCGCACCAGGTCGGCCCGCTGCAGCTGGCTGAGCTGGCGGCTGATGTGCGACTGGGAAAAGCCGGTGGCCTCGATCAGGGCCGCCACATCCATCGGTCCCGCCTTGAGCTGGCAGAGCAACTGCAGCCGGGCCGGCTCACTGAGCAGCCGGAAGAACTGGCTGTATTCCTCCAGCAATTGGGGGGAGGGCATGGAGCCGGCGACAGCCATGGTGTTGCTGTATGACGATAAAAGCATTATGCATCGGAACCCGACGGGGGCGTTGCAGTTCTGCGATACCCGCGACGCCGAGCCTGGCTCCGGGCCTGGCCGTCAGTGGTGCTCGGCCCTGCGACGACAGCTGAGCGCTGAGGGCCTGGCGACCTACCCCTGACTGCACCACATACCACCGGAGCCAACGGCTTGCGCTTTTCCTCTTTATGCGGGTATCGTCATAGTAGTCTGTGATTCCAGGCCGATGACTGTTGCTCAGATCCCCCTGCTCTCCCTGGCTGCCGCCGCCGGTGGCGCCGCCCTGCTGTTCCGCCAGCTGTTCGATGCCGAGACCGGCACCTTCACCTACCTGCTCGCCGACGTGCCTAGTCGCCGCGCTGTGCTGATCGATTCGGTGTTCGAGCAGCACCAGCGTGATCTCTCGTTGATCCGCGAACTGGGCCTGGAGCTGGTGGCCTCGCTCGACACCCATGCCCATGCCGACCATGTGACCGGCAGCTGGCTGCTGCATCAGGCCACCGGCTGTGCCATCGGCCTGGCGGCGGCGGCCGG
>CALPNT020000016.1 GCA_943325005.2 Bifidobacterium breve
GATGGTGCGTATCGGCCGGATCGAAGGCCCGATCCGGGGTCTGGAGCGCGACGATCTGATCGAAGCTGCCCGCCTGATCACCGCCGACTGTGATCTGCCCTTCAGCACCGCACCGATGGATCCCCGTCTGGCCTGGAAGGTGGGCCAGCTGACAGGCCACCACGAGGCCCAGGATCTGCGGGGTCAGTTCATCCCCAATGCGATCAGTGTCCACACCCCCCGGCGGCTGATCACCCTGGTTGCGACCCTCGATGCCGGCCAGCCGCTGGAAACGATGGTGGCCGCCTACTGCCCGCTACCGGACGAGGGCGGGGCCGGCGCCGCCTGCGGCGATGCGATCGTGCTGCGCGGCGGCATGGAGGCCCTGCGCCAGGGCCTGCCCCTGATCCAGCCGTTGATCGGTGATGACCTGCCCTGCTGGGTCTGGTGGAACAGCAGCCTCGATGAACCGCCGGAGATGCTGGAGGCCCTGGCCCCGCCGCCGCGGCGGCTGGTGATCGACACCTCCCTGGGCCAACCGGCCCGCTGCCTGGATGTGCTGGTGGAGCGGATCGAGGCGGGGCAGGCCGTCAACGATCTCAACTGGCTGCGGCTGCGCAGCTGGCGCGAATCGCTGGCGATGGTGTTCGACCCTCCCTCCCGTCGCGACGCCCTGGCCCATGTGGTCCAGCTCGACATCGACGTCGAGGGAGACCACCCGGTGAAGGGGCTGCTGCTGACCGCCTGGATGGCCGACCGGCTTGGCTGGCACCTGATCGACAGCTCCGCGACCGAGGAGCCCGGTGGCATCAACGCCGAGTTCCAACGCACCGATGGCACCAGCGTGCGCTTCCGCCAGATGCCGGTTCCCGTCGGCGTTCCCAAGGCCCACCCAGGTGCGATCGTGGGCCTTCGCCTCATCTGTGAACCGCCCGATCGTCCGCCCCTATGCGTCATCCTCTGCTCGGAATCGGGGGGCTGCATGCGGCTCGAATCAGGCGGTATGGCGGCGATGCAGCTGGTGGAGGAGGTCGTTCCCCTGCCCGAGGAGAACGAAGAGATGGAGATGGCGCGCCTGCTCGGCGGCGGCCACGACACCACCAATCCCCTGCTGGCGGCCTCAGCACCGCTGGCGGCCATGATCCTGCCGCGCTGAGCCCTTGGGCTGCCTGATCGCCGCCCCCTGCAGCGGCAGTGGCAAGACCCTGGTGAGCCTCTGCCTGACGGCCGTCGCCCGCCAGCGAGGCCTCAGCATCCAGCCCTTCAAGGTGGGCCCCGACTACCTGGATCCCCAGTTGCTGACGGCGGTGGCGGAGCGCCCCTGCCGCAATCTCGATCCCCTGCTCTGCGGCAGCGAATGGGTGCGGCGCTGCTACCAGTGGCACGGCAGTCGGGCCGATCGGGTGCTGGTGGAGGGGGTGATGGGCCTGTTCGATGGGCGCGGCCCCAGCAGCGAAGGCAGCTCGGCGGCCGTGGCGGCCCTGCTCGATCTGCCCGTGGTGCTGGTGGTGGAAGCCTCCCGCCAGGCCGGTTCGCTGGCGGCCCTGGTGCGTGGCTTCCGCGACCACGGTCCGCCCGCTGTGCAGCTGGCGGGGGTGGTGCTCAACCGGGTGGGCAGCGAGCGGCATCGGGCCCTGCTGGCGGAAGCCCTGACCTCGATCGCGGTGCCGTTGCTGGGCGTGCTGCCTCAGCACCCCAGCCTGGATCTGCCCTCACGCCATCTCGGCCTGCTGCCCCCCCAGGAGCTGGATGACCTGGGCGAACGGCAGCGTGTCTGGGCGCAGCTGGCCGAGGAGCATCTCGATCTGGAGCGGCTCTGGCCCCTGCTGGAACCACCAGCGGCTCAAGGGCAACCCCAGGATCCGATCACCTGGGCCCTGTCAGGCCTAGCGCCCCAGCCCCAGCCGCCAGCACGGCCCCTGCCGGTGGCGATCGCCACCGATGCCGCCTTCCATTTCCGGTACCCGGAAGCCGCAGAGCTGCTGAAGGCCGTGGGCCTGGAGCCCCAGGCCTGGAGCCCCCTGGCCGACGATCCCCTGCCACCGGACTGCCGAGCGGTGCTGCTGCCTGGGGGGTACCCGGAACTGCATGCCGAAACCCTGGCGGCCAGTCGGCGCAGCCTCAGCCAGCTGGCCCAGGCCGCCGGCGCCGGTCTGCCGATCGTGGCGGAATGCGGCGGCCTGCTGCTGCTGGGCCAGCGGCTGGAGGATGGCGAGGGCCGCAGCCATGCGATGGCGGGGGTGCTGCCGCTGACGGCGCGACGCGGCCCGCTCAGCCTCGGCTACCGCGAGGCGGAAGCCAGCGGCGATGGGCTGCTGGTGCGCCAGGGCGAACGGCTGCGGGGCCATGAATTTCACCGTTGGCAACTGGAACCCGACCCGACGTTGCCAGCAGCGGCAAGCTTGTGGCAGCTTGAAGGCTGGGGTTCTCCACGGAGGGCAGAAGGATGGACAACCGCGAACATTCACGCAAGCTGGCTACATCTCCACTGGGCTGGGTGCCCGGTGATTCCCCGGAGGCTGGCCGCCGCAGCCGGGCGCTGCGGGCCGCTGCCGCCGAACGGCGCTTTCTGCAGCCCTCCGATCACCGTCCCAGCACGCCCAGTGAGCGCTGGCGGCTGAGTGTGCGGGGGCTGGTGCAGGGGGTGAGCTACCGGGCCGGCTGCCTCAGGCGCGCCCAGGAGCTGGGCCTCAGTGGCTGGGTGCGCAACCTGGCCGATGGTTCGGTGGAGGTGGAAGCCGAAGGCGTGCCACTGATGCTGAGCGAGCTGCAGCTCTGGTGTGAGAAGGGCCCCCAGGGCGCCCTGGTGAGCAGTGTGGCCAGCAGCCGCGTCCCCCCCACTGGATCGGACTGGTTTGAAATCCGCCGCTGACCCCCGGCCCAGCCGGGGCCTGGAACTGTGGCTGCTGCGCCATGGCGCCACCGAATGGGCCCGCAATGGCCGCCACACGGGCCGCACCGATCTGCCCCTGCTGGCCGAGGGCGAAGACGAAGCCAGATCTCTGGCACCCCTGCTGCAGGGCCTCGCCTTCACGGCGGTGGCCACCAGTCCGCTGCAGCGGGCGCGCCGCACCTGTGAACTGGCGGGGCTGGGTGCAGCGGCCCAGATCTGGGACGATCTGCACGAATGGGATTACGGCGCCTATGAGGGCATCACCACCGCCGAGATTCGCCGCAGCCAGAGCGACTGGACGATCTGGAGCCATGGCTGTCCCGCTGGGGAGGATGGCGCGGCGGTTCAGATCCGCTGTGAGCGGGTGATCGCCCGGGCCCTGGCGCTGGCCGGGGAGCCGCCACGACAGTGTCCCCCCAACACCGCCGCCGGCAGCTTGTTGAACACCAGCGACTCGCCCGCCAGCTCCGGCTCGATGGACTCGCCTTCAGCTCCGCTCCCGACGAGGGGCCCCATGGCCAACAGCGAAGCTCCCTGCCGCATCGCCCTGTTTGCCCATGGCCATCTGCTGCGCAGCCTGGCCGCCACCTGGCTCGGCCTCGGGGCCCAGGGAGGCGCCCTGCTGGTGCTGGGCACCGGCGGCGTCGGTGTGCTGGGCTACGAGCGCCAACAGCGGGCCCTGTTGCGCTGGAACGTGACGGCCGCTGGCGAGCGCCGCACCCCTCAGAATGCAACCTCTGCTGGAGTCCGGCCCTGAACCTTGCCACCCTCGGGAGTGAATTGCTCGGTTTCGCCCTGGCGATCGGCTTCAGTCCTCTGCACATCGCCCTGTTGCTGTTGCTGTTGGTGGGCACGGATCCGCTGCGGCGGGGCGGCTGGTTCGTGGCCGGCTGGCTGGTGATCTCCGTGCTGGAAGTGGCCCTGCTGCTCACCGTGGGCCACGGCCTGCTGCTCAGCATGGACAAAGGAACCTCCCATCGCACCGGGCTCGATCTGTTGGCGGCCGGCGTGTTGCTCGGGGTGGGAATGAAACAACTGCTCGACCGCAAGGAAGGCACCGGTACGCCGGCCTGGTCCGGCCAGCTGGACCGCTTCTGTGCCATGCCGCTGCTGCCCCTGCTGGGCCTGAGTGCCCTGGTTCAGGTGATCAGCCCCGATGACGTCTTTCTCTATGCCAAGGCCAGTGGCGAGCTGCTGGCCTCAGGCCTGGGCCAGGGACAGGAGCTGCTGATCGGTGGCCTGTTCAGCCTCGCCACCGGCCTGCTGTTGTTGGTGCCGTTCCTGGCGGTGCTGCTGCTGGGGCAGCAACGGGTGCAGCCGAGCCTGCTGTGGGGCAAACAATGGCTGTTCAGCAACGCCGACCCGATCGTTGGGGCGGCGAGCCTGCTACTGGCTGTCTATTTCGGCTGGCAAGGCGTGGAAGGGCTCCAGCTCGGCTGAAACGGATCCCTGATCTGCCCCCTGGCTGCATGGCAGCGGCTGCCTGGCAGCGGCCTGGCCAGCCAAGACGACCATCCACCCATGGAGCAGGAGATCACTGAAATCGGGCAATTCTCAAGGGTAGGGATTGAGATCTGACCAGAGGAAAGAACACGATGGCGTAGCTCTTCTGCTATCAATTCTTATAAAATTTCCTAACGTCACTTTTGCGCTGAAAGCAACATTGGGCTGCCATGAGCCCCCTGGAAGCCTGGGGGTTGAAGGCCTGGGAGCCAGGACCGATCGGCTCCCAAAACCGTCTGCGACCTGCCCCTGCAGCCACGCGCTCAGGACGACAGCTCAGAGCTTGGATTTGCGTGGGCTGGAGCTCTCCAGCTCGGCTTCCAGCAGGCGCTGCAGGTAAACCGGATCATGCAAGCGCTCATGGGACGTGCGGGGCACGAATCCAGGCGGGGGCAGCAGTCGATCGCGGCTGGAGTTGCGCCGCCGGTGAGCCCAGATCCCAGACCAAGCCCGGCGCCAGCTCAGCAGGAGCAGCAAGCCAGAACCGAGAACCACAAAGCCCGCGATCAGCCAGGCCAGCTCCCAGGAGGTGGTGCTGGCGGGGATGGCTGCAGGCCGGAACGCTGAAACCTGAACCACTGGACTCTGAGCTTGCGCCAGTTGGGAGCCGAGGGACTGATCCTGGCCCCGGTGGGGCTCGGCAGCATGAGCCTCGCCAGAAAGCCGGGGACCGGGCACCATCAGCTCAGAGCGCAACGCTGCCGCGTGCACGGCAGCAGCAGGCCCGAGCCCGACCAGGGCCAGGACCACCCCGGAACGGCCCAATCCAGCCCCAAAAGGCAGGCTGAACGCTTGCGCCGCAACCGGCATCCTTGCCTTGCTGACCCCAACAGGAACCCACAACGGACCTCAAGTCCACAATCTTGGCGAAAAGGTAGCAGATCCGCCGCACAAACTGACTTAGACCGGCGAGATCGACTCACTGTTGGGAACCTGCATCAAATCCATACCTTTCAATCAGAAATTCCGGCAACAATCTGAGCCTTAAGGCCGCTCATCCTCCTGCGAATCCGGATCCCGCAACCAGTCGTCCCAGCGCTGGACATCGGCGGCACAGCCAGGGCCCGCCATCAACGTGACCGCCTGGCTGGCCCGGCTGACGGCCACATAGACGAGCTGCCGGCGCAGGGTGTCGTCCTTGGGCCAGAACACATCGGCATCGACGAACACCTCACCGAAGGTGCTGCCCTGGCTGCGATGCACCGTCAGCACCGCCGCCGGGCCAAGTGAAGCGAAGGCATCCCGCAATAAAAAGTAGCGGCGCCAGAGCGCACGCCCATCCCGCTTGCCGGCCTCACGAGCCTGCAGACGCAGTCCCTGCAGCACCGCATCAAGGCTGGCGCGGGCCGCACTGCCCAACGGCGGCAGCAGCCGCAGGGCGAGCTGGGTTTCGCCCGCCTCGACACTGGCGGTGAGGGTGTCGATCACGGGGGCGCCCAAACCATCAAGGCTGCCGAAGCCAACCCCGAACTCGGCCAGATCACAGCGTTCCGGCTTCACATCACGCACCACCAGCTCCCGGTTCGATCCGAGCACCATGTCGGGCTCCTCGGCGGCCTCGGCCCCCTCGCGGCAGGCCGGAGCCATCACCGCCGCCCGGGTGATCAGCACCTCGCCCGGCAGCACTGGCAGCTGGTCGGCCATCTCGCCATGCAGGGCGCGGCGGGCGATCGGCACCAGCTGTTCCAGGGAGCGGTTGGTGTAGCAGAGGATGCGGGCCAGGTCGGGATTGTCGGTTTCATGGCTGCGCCGCAGGGCCGCCTGGGCCGCCGCCAACCACTCGGGGCGATCGAGGGAACAGACCATGCCGGCAGCGGTGCGCCGTGCGGCCAGGGCCGGCGGCCGCCGGCAGGGCAGGTTGCCTTGGCGCAAGCCCGTGGCCAGACGCAGCACCGGCCCCTGATGGCGCACCACCTGGCGCAGATCGGCCCGACTGGCCCGGCCCAGGGCGAACACGGGACTGACCGCTTCGCCCACCGGCGGCAGCTGGGCCGGATCGCCGACGAACACCAGGCGAGTGCGAAACGGATGGGCGCAGCGCAGGGCAATCTCCAGCAAGGCGCTGTCCACCATCGAAGCCTCATCGATCAGCACCAGGCCGAGATGCTCGAGGGCCGTGGCTGTCTGCTCGGTTTCCTCGCAGCGCTCCAGATCCCCCTGGCGCTTGAGCTTCAGCCGCAGCAGCCGGTGGATGGTGGAGGGATACCAGGTGGGTTGCAGACCCACCAGCTCCAGATGGCGCCGCAGCACCCCGACCGCCTTGTGGGTGGGGGCTACCACGGTCCAGCAGAGGCCGCTGGCTTCCACCTCCTGCAACAGGCGGGTGGACAGGAAGGTCTTGCCACTGCCGGCGTAGCCACTGAGCACAAACGGGCTGCCATCGGCTTTGGCCGCCAACCAGGCGGCAAAAGCGGCGGCAGCCCCCTGCTGATCGGAGGTGAGGGCCAGGCCGGGGGATGACGGCAAACTCACCCCAGAGCCGTGGGCAGGCTGGGACTGAGCAGCTGGCTCAAGCCCTGGACCAGATGCAGAGGCGTACCGATCAGGGCCAGTCCGGGCAGGGCCACCAGGGGGCCCATCACACTGCCGGCCAGCACCTCCAGCTTGGTGTGACCCAGATTCTCCTTGAGCTGCTTGTCCCAGATCGAGCCGGTGATCTCGTTGCTGCCGGCCAGGGTGTTGACCCGAGCAGCGGTGAGACCAGCGGCGCGGCGCACGCCGCTGGCGTCGTAGAGCACCACGAAACAGAGGGCCGCCGCCAGGGCGAAGAGGGGATCCTGGAACCCCTGATTCCAGCCGATGCCGGCGGCGGTGCCGGTCATCAGAGCCGAATGGCTGGAGGGCATGCCGCCGGTTTCGAACAGCACGGCGGGGCGCCAGCGGCCATGCAGGACCAGTTCCACGAACAGTTTGGACAGCTGGGCCAGACCGCAGGCGGCCAGCCCCCACCAGAGCACGCCGTTATCCAGCAGGTCACGCAGCATCAACAGCAGATGGCCCGAATCGCTGGAAATGGCAGGAGTCATCGATCGCGGCTGGTGATGTAGTCCGCCAAGGCAAGCAGAGGGGCGGCCTTGGCCTCACCCTCGCCAGCACACCAGGGGGCCAGGGCCGCCTTGGCTTCGGCCACCAGGGCCTCGGCCCGGCAGCGCGACTCCTCCAGGCCCAGCAGCTTGGGATAGGTGGTCTTGTCGGCGGCCAGATCCTTGCCGGCCGTCTTGCCCAGCACCTCACTGCTGGCGGTGACATCCAGGATGTCGTCGATGATCTGGAAGGCCAGGCCGATGCCGCGGGCATAGGTGCCCAAAGCCGCGAGCAGGGCCTCGGAAGCACCGGCGATCTGGGCACCGCTGATCACGCAGGCCCGCAGCAGGGCGCCCGTCTTGTGCAGATGGATGTACTCGAGGGTGTCGAGATCCACCGCCTTGCCCTCGCATTCCAGGTCCACCACCTGGCCCCCCACCAGCCCCGGCGCACCGGACGCCAGGCTCAGTTCCCCCACGACGGCCAGCAGCCGCTCGGCCGGCAGGCCGGGGCTGCGCAAGGCGACCATTTCAAAAGCACGGGTGAGCAGGGCATCGCCGGCCAGGATGGCGTTGGCCTCGCCATACACCTTGTGATTGGTGGGCCGGCCACGCCGCAGATCGTCGTTGTCCATGGCGGGGAGATCGTCATGGATCAGCGACATCGTGTGGATCATCTCCAGCGCCACCGCCGTGGGCATCGCCAGCTCGCCATCACCGCCGGCCAGTTCACAGGCCGCCAAACAGAGAATCGGCCGCAGCCGCTTGCCGCCGGCCAGCAGCGAATAGCGCATCGCCTCCCGCAGCGATTCGGGCCGCTCCGGGCCGAGGGAGCCATCGAGGGCGGCCTCCACCCGCCGTCGGGCCGCCTCCAGATAGGCGGCGAAATCAAAGCGCTGGCCACCTTCCTGGGTCGCGGCCGCGTCCTGGGCCGGATCCTGGGCCGTGCTCACGGACGCGGTCATGGGAAACTGAAGGCTCGGCGGCGATTCTCGCAGCCTGCCCTCCGCGCCCGATCGGCGGCTTAACAGGGCTGCAACGCCGCCCTGCAGCCAGGCACCCCAGCCTTGCGAAAGCCCTGGAAAACCAGGGATTTCCAGAACATGTGGCTGAAGATCCCGCTCTGATCCAAGGATCCAGAGGCCGCGGCCGGGTGGATCGAGAGCCTGTGGCGAAGAGCGGGGCTCTGCTGGCAGAACCACCGACTGGCCAAGGGCCGGCGGAATCCCGGACTAAGACCAGGCCAGGCCTGGCCTGGCTCAGACCAGCAGATCTTCCAGCGCGGCCCCATCCACCCCGTGGCGATGGCACCAGGCCAGCACCGTGTTGACCAGCAGCATCGCCACGGTCATCGGGCCGACACCACCGGGCACCGGTGAGATGGCGCTGGCGATCGGCTCCACCTCCTCGAAGCGCACATCGCCGCAGAGGCCCCCCTGCGGCTGGCGATGGATACCCACATCCACCACCACCGCCCCCGGCCTCACGTGCTCGGCGCCGATCATCCGTGGCCGGCCCGCCGCCACCACCAGCACCTCGGCCTGGCGCGTCAGCGCCGCCAGATCGCGGGTGCGCGAATGGGCAACACTGACGGTGGCATGCGCCGCCTGCAGCATCAAGGCCATCGGCTGGCCCACCAGGATGCTGCGGCCCACCACCACGGCCCGCTTGCCGGCCAGGTCCACCCCGGCCGCCGCCAGCAGGGCCATCACCCCCGCCGGCGTGCAACTGCGCGGCCCCGCTTCCCCCTTGAGCAGGCGACCGAGATTGAGGGTGTGCAACCCATCGGCGTCCTTGTCGGGGTCAATCGCCGCCAACAGTGGGCCCTCCTCCAGGCCGACCGGCAGTGGCAGCTGCAGCAGGATGCCATCGACCTCGGGATCGGCATTGAGCCGCTGGATCTGCGCCAGCACATCCGCCGCCGCCGTGTCTGCGGCCAGATGGGCACCAAGATTGCGAATGCCAACCCGGCTGCAGGCCTTCTCTTTGTTGGCCACATACACGCCACTGGCCGGATCGTCGCCGACCCGCAGCACCGCCAGGCCGGGAGCGCGACCCGCCAGTGGCAATCCCGCCGTGATCACGGCAAGCAGGCGTTGCTCGATCGCGGCCGCAAGGCGCCGTCCATCCAGCAGGGTGGCCATGGAATCAGGAAGCGGGCGGTCCAACCCCAGCATGACGCCCCGGGGGATGGTGCCGACCTTGACACCGCTAGCGTTTTCGCTCCTGCTCTGATCCATGGCCAACGGCCTCCGGCGGATCCGATCCCTGTGGCGCAGCCTGCTGCGGCTGGAGCGCCCCCGCCTGGCGATCGTGTCCTGGCGCAGCGGCGGCCTGGCGGCCGTGGTGCTGGCCTGCCTGCTGGTGGCCCTGCTCACCAGCTGGCCCTGGCTGGTGGAGCCCAGCCTGCGGCCCGGTCTGCCAGCCCCGTTCACCGTGCGGGCGCCCAAGGACGCCACCGTGATGGACAGTGCGGCCCTGGAGCAGCGGCGCAGCCAGATGATGCCCCGCACCCAGGTGCAGGTGGTGGATGAACGGGCCAGTCGCCAACTGCAGGATGGCCTTGATCGCAGCCTCGCCCAAGTGCAACAGCAACGGGCGAGCCAGCAACCCCGCGTCGACCCGCTCAATCTCACCGCTGCCGAACGGCAATGGCTGCAGAACCTCAGCCCGACCGAGCTGGTGAGCTGGGAACGAGCGGTGCGCCAAGCCCAGTTGCGCATGCTCAGCCAGGGGGTGGTGGCCAGCGTCGCCGACGCTCCCCTGCTGGAGGCCGCCGATCTGCAGCTGGAGAACCAACCCGTGGCCGGACGCAGCCTCGGCAGCCGCCTGATCGCCGCCAGCCTGGAGGGACGCACCAACCTGCGCAGTGACACCTTCCTCAGCCAGCGGCGCATCGAAGAGCTGGTGAGTCAGCACGGCCTGCCGACGATCAGCGTCCGCCAGGGCGATCTGATCACCCGCCAGGGCGAGCTGATCAGCTCCCAGGCGTTCGATGTGCTCGATTATTTCGGCCTGATCAACCGCCGGCCGCGCCCGCTCCCCTGGCTGGGTCACTTCAGCGAAGCCCTGGCCGCCTGCACCGTGATGCTGCTGGTGATGCGCCGCTGGCGAGCCAGCCTGGAGCCGCGCCAGGCCCTGCTGGCCCTGGCGATGTTGCTGACGGTGCAGGGCTTCAAGCTGGTGCTCGGTGTCCATGCCAGCCCACTGGCCCTGCTCGTGCCGCCCACCCTGTTACTGGCCCAGGGGCTGGGAACGGTGGCGGGACTGGCCTGGCTGGCGGTGGCGAGCCTGATCTGGCCCTATCCGCTCCATGGCCTGCTCGAATGCCGCCTGGTGGTTGCCGCCCTGGTGGCGGTGCTGGCGGCCCTGCTGGCCGGGCGCCAGCGCAACCGGGCCCAGCTGCTGCAGCTGGCGATGCTGTTGCCCCTGGGCGCGATGCTCAGCCAGGGGCTGGTGATCCAGCTGAGCAGCCTGATCGGCCAGGGCAGCGGCGCTCCAGCCCACTGGCCCCGTGGCCATGAACTGTTCAGCGAAGCCCTGCTCGTGGCTGGACTGTTGATGGCCGGCCTGATCCTGGCGCCGCTGGTGGAGAGCTTCTTCGGCCTGCTCACCCGCGCCAGGCTGATGGAACTGGCCGACCTCGAACGCCCGCTGCTGCGGCGTCTGTCCACCGAGGCGCCGGGCACGTTTGAACACACGCTGATGATCTGCGGTCTGGCCGAGGAGGGGGCGCGGGCCATCCAGGCCGACGTCGACCTGATCCGCACCGGCGCCCTGTATCACGACGTCGGCAAGCTGCATGGCCCCCAGTGGTTCATCGAAAACCAGGACGAAAGTGGCGGCAATCCCCATGACCGCCTTGACGATCCCTTCGCCAGTGCCGCCATCCTCCAGGCCCATGTGGACGAAGGCCTGAAGCTGGCGCGTCGTTACCGACTACCACGACCACTGGCCGACTTCATCCCCGAGCACCAGGGGATGCTGAAGATGGGCTACTTCCTGCACCAGGCCCGCGAACGCGATCCCGCCGTGCAGGAAGATCGCTTCCGCTACCGCGGGCCGATCCCCCGCAGCCGCGAAACGGCGATTCTGATGTTGGCGGACGGCTGCGAGGCCGCCCTGCGCTCACTGCCGCCCGGCACCACCGAAGACGAAGCCCGGGCGATGGTGCGACGCCTCGTTGAGGCGCGTCAGCGCGACGGCCAGCTCACCGGCAGCGGCATCGGCAGGGCCGAACTGGAGCTGGTGATGCGGGCCTTCGTGCGCGTCTGGAAGCGAATGCGCCATCGCCGCATCGCCTACCCGATTCCTGCCCGCAAGGCCTTCAGCGCCTGATCACCGTCTGGCAGCACAGCCGCCTTCGGCGTTCAACCGCGCTCAAAAGCCACGCCAGAGCTTGACCCCTTCACTGGCCCGCAGTGAGCGGATCTTGCGTTCCAGCACGATGATCGCTGGCACCAGGGTGATGATGTTGGCGGCGATCAGCGGGCCGTCGTGGGTGATCAAGCCATAGATCCCCCAGAGGGTGATGCCCAGCGTGAACAGCACGTACATCGGCAGGGAGATGGCGCTGGCGTCGCCGCTGCGCACCGTCTTGATCGCCTGGGGGAAGAAGCTCAAGGTGGTGAGCGTTGCCGCTCCGTAGCCCAGCAAGGTGACGGGCAGCGGCTGGGCCATGGAAGGGGGATGGCGATGGCGAGTTCCGTAATCTGGCGTCCGAAGGGGCGTTCCCACAACCACCCCCAGCCGGCGTCACCGTGAGCGGGCAGCATGGCCAACGAAGGAGTGCACCATGACTCAGAGCTTTGCCGAGCTGCAGACCCAGCTCCGGCCCGAATGGGGCCGGGAGCACGACGGCAACGGCGTCGATTTCGACCTGTTGATGCTGCCCTCCCTCTCGGTCGACCGGGCCCAGCTGGAGCTGGTGACCGGAGCGCATCACTACGAGGAGCGTCAGCTGTTCTCCTTGATCCGGCTGCGGGATCCGGGGGTGCGCATGGTGTACGTCACCAGCAAGCTGCTGCCCGATCTGGTGGTGGATGCGGTATTGGAGCTGTTGCCCGGCGTCCCCACCTCCCATGCCCGCAAGCGGCTGCACCTGTTCGACACCGACGATGCCTCCAGCCGGCCCCTGACCGAAAAGCTGCTGGAACGGCCCGCCCTGCTCGCCCGCATCAAGGAACTGCTCAGGCCCGGCCGCAGCTTCATCGGCTGCTACGTGGTGACCGAACTGGAAAAGCGCCTCTCGGAGCTGCTGCAGGTGCCGCTGCTGGGCACCGATCCGGCCCTCGGCTATTGGGGTAGCAAAGCGGGCAGCCGCGAGCTGTTCGCCCGCTGCGGCGTGCCCCATCCCCCTGGCAGTGGCCTGGTTCACGATCTCGACGACTTGGCAGAGGTGACGGCGGAGCTATGGGAGGCCCATCCAGATCTGCAACGCTGCGTGGTCAAGCTCAATGAGGGCTTCAGCGGCGAGGGCAACGCCCCCCTGGAGCTCGAACCCCTGGCCCTGGCGGAGCGCAGCCCGGCCGAGCGGCGCCGGCTGTTGCGCCAGGCGCTGGAGGGCCTGGCGATGCCCCCACCCCAGTGGCGGCAACTGCTGGCGCAGCAGGGAGCCCTGGTGGAAGCCTGGCTGCTGGGCGGGGACGAACTCACCTCCCCCAGCGTCCAGGGCACGATCCACCCCGGCGGTGGCGTCGAAGTGCTGTCCACCCATGAGCAGATCCTGGGCGGGGCCAGCGGCCAGACCTACCTGGGTTGCCGCTTCCCTGCCGAGGAGCCCTACCGGCTGGAGCTGATGCGCCATGGCCAGGCGGTGGGCGAGGCCCTGGCCGCCGAAGGGGCCCTGGAGCGCTACGCGGTGGATTTCATCGCCCGCCGCTTCGGCGATCACTGGGATGTGCAGGCGATCGAGGTGAACCTGCGCCAGGGAGGCACCACCCATCCCTACATGGCCCTGCGGGCGATCACCACCGGCAATCTCGACCCGCTCACCGGGCGGTTTGTTTCCCCTACCGGTCAGCCGGTGCATTACGTCGCCACCGACAACCTCAGCGATCCACGCCTGCGGGGCCTGCTGCCGCTCGATCTGATGGACATCGTGGCGGAGGCCGGCCTGCACTACGACCCAGCGCGGCTGCGGGGCAGCGTCTTCCATCTGCTGGGATGCCTCTCGGAGTTCGGCAAACTGGGCATGACCTGCCTGGGCGACAGTGCCGCCACGGCCCAGGCCGTCTATGACAACACCAGCAAGGCCCTGCTGGCGGGCGGAGCGGCCCGTTCCGCCGCCCGCTGAGCCTCGCGGCACTCGGCGGCCTGGTCAGCGGGCCTGCGACCACCGCAGAATCGACCCAACGTCCTGATCGGTCCTTCCCCAGCCGCATGGCCTCCTCCTCCCCTCGCAACGGCGCCTCGGATCGCGCACCCACCCCTGATGCCATGGTCGGCAAGCGACGCACACCTGACGGCCAGCCGCTGTGGCTCGCCTGGCTCCAGCTCAGCATCAGCAGCATGCTGGTGGTGCTGTTCCTGGTGATGCTCGCCAAGGTGCGGGAGCAGGCCGTGACCATCGGCGAGCTGGAGCAGAAGGTGAGGACGATCGAAAATGGTCGATCTCAAGATCGCACCACGGCCATGGAACAACAACTGGAGTCGATGATCCAGCGGTTGCAATCGGTGGAACAGGTGGGGGCCCAGCTGCGGGAAGTGAACCAGCAGCAACAGGCCCTCAAGCAGGATCTACAACAGCTGCGCAGCAGCCCAAATCCGATTCTGGACAACCCAGGCCGGCTGCCCGGCCAGGCCACCAGGCCGGCACGTCCCTCCTCCTTGCCGGCGGCACCCCGGCCGAGCGCCACCGTGCTGCGCCCACCGGATGACAACTTCTGATCGACCGGAGCGCAATCGCCAGGGGCTGATTATCCCTTCACGGCATCAGCGGTGGCGCTGGGCAGGATATAGCGCTGCAACAGCACAAACAGCAGCAGCACCGGCAGAATCGAGATCACCGAACCAGCCGCCACCAGCCGCCAGTCGAGGGAGAAACTGCTGGAGAGTTGCTGGAGCCCGAGGGGCAGGGTGTAAAGGGAGGGGTCGTCGAGAATGATCAGCGGCCAGAGGAAATCACTCCAGGTGCCGATGAACACAAACATCGCCAGAGTGATCAGATCGGCCCGGGCGGCTGGAATCATCACGTTCCACCAGGTGCCAACCGGGGTGCAGCCATCGATCCGGGCCGCCTCCTCCAGTTCCAGTGGCACGCCGAGGAAGCTCTGGCGCAGCAGGAAAATGCCAAATGCCGTGGCCGCCTGCGGCAGGATCAAGGCCCAGAGGGTGTTGCGCAGTCCCAGCTGCACCATCAACAGATAGAGCGGGATCATCACCACCTGAAAGGGGATCAGGATCGTGGCCACCACCAGAGCCAGCACCAGGCCGCGACCGCGGAAACTGAGGCGTGCTAGCGGATAGGCCGCCAGGGAACAGAACAGCAGATTGGCCAGCACCGCCAGGCCGCTGACGATCGTGCTGTTGAGCAGATAGGTGGCCATCGGATTGGCCGCAAACAGCTGGCGGTAAGCCGCCAGACTCGGCTGGGCGGGCAGCAGCGCCGGTGGACTGGTGAAGATGTTCTCGCCAGGACCCTTGAGCGAAGTGCTCACCAGCCACAGCAACGGCAACAGCATCAACAGCGCCGTCAAGAGCAGGGCCGCCAACTGAATGGCCGTGGCCGCTAAGGAGCGCTGGGGACCGCTGGCGGGGAGGGACATGGGGCGGCGGATTCGGTCCCTGAGGCGTGCCAAAGGCTAGCTGCGCAGAGCCAGCTGCCGATCTGAACCGAGCCACCCCAGCCTCGCTTCTCAGGCTGCCCCGAACAAGCGCGACGTGAGAGGGTGGGATCAGAGATCGCCGAACAGACCCATGGCCATTGCGCCGGAAACCCTGCTGGAGGCTCTGCAGTGGCGCTATGCGACCAAGATATTCGACCCCGAACGGATCATTCCTGACCCCATCTGGTCCGCCCTGGAGCAAACGCTGGTGCTGACGCCGTCCTCCTACGGACTGCAACCCTGGAAGTTCCTGGTGATCCAGAATCCAGAGTTGCGTCAGCAACTCCGTCCCCACTCCTGGAACCAATCGCAGATCACCGATTGCTCCCATCTGGTGGTGCTGCTGAGCCAACGCAGCATTGAGGCCGTCGACGCCGATCGCCTGATTCAGGCCATCGCCGAGGCCAGAGCTGTGCAACCCAGCAGCCTCGATAGCTACCGCAACATGATCCAGATTGACCTGATCGATGGACCGCGCCGTCAGATCATTGAACGCTGGAGCTCCAACCAAGTTTATATCGCCCTTGGCAACCTGATCACAGCCGCAGCGCTGTTGTCGATCGACACTTGCGCCATTGAAGGATTCTCACCACCGGATTACGACAAGATCCTACAACTGGAAGACACCAACTACCGCAGCAGCGTCGTCTGCGCCTGCGGCTATCGCAGCGCCGAAGACAAATACGCCTCACTGGCCAAAGTGCGCTACTCGGCCACAGACCTGATCGAGCATCGTTGAATCATCGCAAATAGCGAAGGCCTGTGAGCAGTCGCTGTCAGCGAAAGCGAAAGGAGTCCCATCGCCAACATTAAACAACCAAAGATGGTTGGCTCCGAGCCTGGTCTTGGGCTCCAGGTGATCCGTCGTTTGAAGAGCGAATTGATCGCATCGGTCAAGGTCTCTGATCGTCCGATGAAAATCCAGTCATCCGCCCAGGGAGTTGCCGCGTAATAGCCGGCAAATAAAATCATCGATCAAGCCGCTCCTCTCAGCAGCCAGAGCGTGTGGGGCCACCTGGCACCCGTGCGATGCGTGGACATGGGTGTCTGCTGCCGGTGCTGCACTCAGCCCCTGGGCCAGGTGAAGCGCTCAAGCCAATGTCCACCGCAGAGGAGCGGACAGTTCACAGGACCGGACAGGGCACGGGCCAGACAGTGCAGACTGGAGTCCGGAGACTTCTGTCATGCGTTCCCGTTATTCTGCAATCGGCCTCGTACTGGGGGCGTTCGTCGTGAGCCTCGGCCTCACCGCCGTGCCGAATCGCGCCCGGGCCCAGGCCTGCGAATGCGGCTGCGCCCAGCCCACGGTGGGCTACCTGGACCCCGATGGTGCCTGCCGTTGCCCCTGCCAGGTGCTGCCCAGTCCTGGCATGACACCGGAGACGCTCAGCGGTCCCCCCAAGCCACCCAAAGCCGGCGGCGGTGACAACGTGCACTGGCAGTTCGACTCCTTCGATGATGACGACGACTGGCCGTTCATGGGCCTCTGGTGAACCCCAAGGGTCTGGTCAGCGCTGAAGCGGGGCTGGGCGCTTTCCGAACCCAACGGTCCGCCTCGATTTCCGACCCAGGCCTGGCCGCCGCCACTGCCGATAAACTGACGCGATGAGCAGCGACGCCCCACGACGCCAGGCCCTGATTGAGTCCCTGCGACTGCGCTTCGCCGAGGCGGTGAGCAACGGCGATGCCGAAGCCAAGCAGGCCCTGTTCAAGGAAGCCGTCTACCTGAATATCCAGCCTGAATTGCTGGAGATTCCTGGCGAGATCGAACGAAATGCCGGTTGAACTGTCGGCCCACCAAACTCGCCACGGCCGCTCCGCTCAGCGCTGAGCCATCGGGGCTGACAAGCCAGGCACCAACCGGAGTGCCCCTCTGCCTCCCACCGGCATGTCCCGTTCAGCTCGCCAAGGCAGAAGGGCTGGGCGCAGCAGGGAAACAACCCCGGGCCGCCAGCACTCTCACGCCAAGTCCAGCAACTGGCGGTAGAGGGCCTGATGGTGCAAGATCCGTTGCTCCAGCCGGTGAGCCGGGCCCGGCCTGAACGGCCAGCTGCCACCGCAGGGATCGACAGCCAGAGCAGAACGACCCGAGCTGTAGCCCCGCTGGGCCGATTCCACCAGACGTTGATCCTCGATCAGGAAGGCCTCCAGCTCAGCCAGCAGCAGCTCGGCCTCAGCCGCGTGGGCCGGATCCCCCAGCAACCACAGCTCCAGCAGACACTGGCCCGGACCCTGGGGCAGAAAACCCAGCACAGCCAGCCGGCCATCGGGCCAGAACAACAGATGGGTCCAGGGGGGCAGACCGAAGGTGAGGAACTCCGCCGCCGCAAAGCTGTCTGGATCGCTGCGGCGATCGCCGACGATGGCGCGGTGGGCCGAGCTGGCGACGGGAACCGGTGTGGCCAACAGATTGGCGAAGCGGCCAAAGCGATAGCGGTAGAGATGCACCGGGCCCTGATCACGGTGCAGGGTGGTGGGATGAGCAATGGCGACGTGGTAGTCGTCGAGGGTGTTGTCGTGGGCCAGTTTCCAGTCGCAGGCCAGGCGGCGGCGGCGATGGCCCAACAGGATCCTGGGTCGCTCCAGCAGCGGGCCGGCCTCGGCCAGCACCAGATCCAACTGCTGCTCGAGCGGCAACGGTTCTGGGGCCAGGGCCACCCAGATCAGACCGGCGCACACCTGCACCGGCAACGCCTGCAGCGACCAGGCACCGCGCTCGAACGGCTCGAGGAACTCCCGTTCACGGGCGGCAGCCCGCAGCTGCCCGTCCAGCTCATAGCTCCAGCCGTGGTAAGGGCAGATCAAGCGGCGACAGGCGGAGGACGCCTCCCCAGGCTCCAGCAAGGCCATGCCGCGATGGGGACAGCGGTTGAGGAAGGCCCGTGGCGCTGCCCCCGGCTCATGGGTAAGCAACAGCGGCACTCCGAGCAGCTCCAGCGCCCGCACCTGTCCCTGTGGCAACAGGTTCTCGGGCAACAGGGGATGCCAGAAACGCTCACTCCAGTGGCTGCGCTCGCGGGCGGCAACAGCGGCAGAGTTGTAAAGCTCAGCGGCCAGAAACAACCGCCGCTCAGCGGGGGCCGGCTTGCTCAAGACACCAGGGCCCCATCCAGGCTGCGCAGCGTACGGGCGAGATCTTCGCGCAACTCCAGGAAGGCGGGCGACACACGCAGATGGGCCAGGTTGGAACGATCCGACGGCAGCGCGATGCTGCGCACGATCCGGCCGGGACGGGGCGCCAGGATGTGCACCTGCTGGGCCAGGAGCATGGCCTCTTCAAGATCGTGGGTGATCAACAGGGCCGCCAGACCCGTACGTTGCCACAGCTGATAGAGAAACTCCTGCATCGATTCGCGGATCTGCAGATCGAGGGCGCCGAAGGGCTCATCCAGCAGTAAGAGCTTGGGTTCGGCCGCCAGGGCCCTGGCAATCGCCACCCGCTGCTGCATACCACCGGAGAGTTCACGTGGCAACAAGCGGGCTGAATCGACCAGGTCTACAACTTCAAGGAAGTAGGCCGTACGTTCACGGATCTCAGCACGGCTCCTTCCCTGCAGCTCCATGCCGAAGGCCACATTCTGGGCGGCCGTAAGCCAAGGATAAAGGCTGTACTTTTGAAACACCATGCCGCGCTCAGCGCCAGGCCCACGCACCAGCTGGCCATCGAATCGGATCTCGCCGGAGCTGGGACGATCAAGACCCGCGATCAGCCGCATGATTGTCGATTTACCCGAACCAGAACTGCCCACCAAAGCCAGAAACTGACCTGAATGGAGATCCAGATTGATCGTATCCAGCACCTGCTTGGCATTGGATCCATAGCCAAAGCTCTTGCAAACAGCGGAAACTTGTAGATGCATCGGGAGGGTAGCTCAGTTAGCCCAGGCACAGGCCTTGCGCATCAAGAAACGGAAGCCGAGATCAATCGTCAATCCAACCAAACCAATCACAATCAAGCCGACAAAGATATCGTCTGTACGCAAAAATCTCTGGGCCAGGCTGATGCGCTTGCCCAGGCCCTCATTGGCCGCTACCAGTTCAGCCACGATCACCAGATTCCAGGCCGATGCCATGTTGATTCGGTAAGTATCGAACACTTGGGGGGCGATGTAGGGGGCGACGACCCGAGTCAGGATGGGCAATCCCCTACCGCCAAGAGTGAGCGCAGTTTCGACAAGTTCAGAGGGCACGAACTTGACCGCATCCATGATCATCAGTGTATTAAAGAAGAAAGTGCCAATGAAAATAAGCAGCACCTTCGGCAGCTCCTCAAGGCCGAAATAGATGATCAGGAGCGGAATAAAAGCCGGAGCCGGCATATACCGAATCAGGGCCATCAGGGGCTCCAACAAGCGACAGATGGTGAGATTGGAGCCCATGGCGATGCCCATCGGCAAGGCCAGGCCCGCCGACAGGGCAAAACCAATGAACACCCGTTGAATGCTGGCCACGGCATCTTTGACCAGCAGACCGCTTTGCCATTGGGATTGTCCGGCCTGCCAGACCACATGGGGTGAAGGCAGGAACAAGGAATCGACGGCGCCACTGGCCGTAGCTAAAAACCAGAACAGCAACACCGTGACAAGGCCCAGCAGACCCAGCACCCAGGACTGGGCCAGGAAACGCCGCAGCGGGATCCAGCGTGTCAAAGGATGAGCCTCACTTGACCGCATCAACGAACTGAGAGTTGAACAGATGGCTGAGATCTGGCTTGGTTTTCGCCAATCCTGTTCCAACCAGGAAGACACTGATCTGCTCAGCAGCATGCGGCATCGAGAGCATGGTGTTTCCAGGTTTGAAACCCTGACGGTTTTGCTCCAGAGTCTGAATCGTGGTGCCGGCGTTGTACTCCTTGAACTCGGCCTCACTGACGCCAGAGCGCTCCACCAGAATGGGCAGGGTACCGGCGGGATCCTGCTTGATCATGGCCAAGGTGGCAAACCAGGCATTGACCACTTTCTGAATCTTCTCTGGATGTTTCGCCACAAAATCGCGGCGGCAAACCAGCAGATCGCTGATCGCTCCTGGATGCTCGCGGGACGTGGTCAGGGCCTTGGCACCGGGTCGTTTCAAGGCCTGGGTCGTGAACGGTGCATACACCCCGGCCGCATCCACCTTGCCCGCAGCAAAGGCTGCCGCTGCAGCACCGGTTTCCAGGGGCACAAAGGTGATGTCCTTGGCCGATAGTCCAGCTTGCTTCAGCACCATCAACAGCAGGTAATGATCGACCGTTCCCTCCTCAGCCGCTACCTTCTTGCCTTTAAGATCAGCAATCGAATTGATGCCTGGCGCCGCAATGATCTGGTCGTTGCCGGTGGAGAAGTCGTTCATCATCACCACCTGCAGATCGGCCCCAGCGGCAATCGAGCTGATCGTGTCATTCAAGGTTTGGCTGTTGCAATCAAGCTGGCCAGCGCTCAAGGCATTGATCGAATCCAGATAGCCATCGAACCACTGCAGTTTCACCGGCACAGCGGCCGCCGTGAATAGTTTCTTGGTTTCGGTGACCTGCCAGGGGAACCAACCGGGCCAGGCGCTATAACCAATCCGCACCGGTGTAGCCTGATCAACAGGTTTCTGGCAGGCGGTGAGCACACCGCCTGCCAGAGTGGCCAGCAGCACCAACCCAAGCGCTCTGGCAGCTGGGCGGCGGAACTGGAACGTGGAGCGTTTCATGGCAAACAAGGATGAGGAATCAACAAACAGGAGAAAAGGAAGAGGATCTGACCAGGGAGCCACGATTGATCACGGCGCCAAAACCAGCAGCAGCCGTAACCATGGCCATGGCTACGACAGCTGCTCAGAAAAATTCCAGATAGCGTTTGAGCTCCCATTCAGAAACTGTGCCGTGATAGGACTGCCACTCCTCCCTTTTGTAAGCGACAAAAGATTCAAACATTGCATCACCGAATACCCTTCTGGAGAGGGGATCGGCCGCAAAGGCTTCAATCGCCTCCCCCAGGGTGCGAGGCAACATCGTGATCCCCCGTTCAAGCCGTTGCTCGAGCGTCAAAGTGTAGGCGTTGACCAGATTGGGATCACCAGGATCGAGCTGTTCGCGGATCCCCTCGAGGCCAGCGGCCAGAATCATCGCCCCACCCAGATAGGGATTGCAGGAAATATCGGCGGCCCGGCACTCCACGCGCCCCCCTGGCGAGGGAATCCGCAACATGTTGGTGCGATTGTTCTTGCCATAGCAGATAAAAACAGGAGCCCAGGTAAAGCCCGACATGCTCCCTTGGGCCACCAATCGCTTGTAGCTGTTGACGGTGGGGGCGATCACGGCGCAGATCGCAGCGGCATGGCGCAGGATGCCGGCGATGAAGTGTTCGGCCAGACGGCTCACCGCAGCCGGTTGGCCCTCGGGATCGATAAAAAGATTCTGGCCGCTGCCGAGATCAGCCAGAGACATGTTGTAGTGGGCGCCACTGCCGGTGCGATCACCAAAGGGCTTGGGCATGAAGGTGGCGATCAGGCCATGGCGATGGGCAATCTCTTTGGCCATCAATTTAAAGAAGGTGAGACGATCGGCCATCGTCAACACCTCGGCGTAATCGAAATCGGTTTCGAACTGGCCTGGCCCATCCTCGTGGTCGAAGGAATACACCCCCCAACCCAGTTCATTCATCGCCTGCACAAGTTCATCGAGCCAGGGCAGGTTGTCGAGCAGGCCCCGCACGTCGTAGGCCGGCTTATCGAGCGTATCCCGCTCACTGCAAGGAACCAGATCACCGGCACTGTTGCGCTTCAGCACAAAGAACTCGGTTTCAATGCCGAGGTTGAAGCGGTAGCCCATGGCGGCAGCTTCAGCCCGTACCCGATGCAGCACATTACGGCTGCAGGCCTCAAACGGCTGACCATTGAGATGCAGATCGCTAGCCAGCCAGGCCACCTCCTTCTGCCAGGGCAAAATCGTGAGGCTGTTGGCATCGGGAACCGCCGCCACTTCATCATCACTGACCTCCTGGGGGACGCCGTCGAGGGCGGCACCGGTGAACAATTCCGAGCCTCGGGCCATCTGCCCCAGGTGGGCCAACGGCACCGCCTTGGCCTTGGTCATGCCGTGGAGATCAACAAAACTGGCCAGGGCGTAACGCACACCCTGATTCTCAAGCTGAGCTTTGATCTGCTGCCAATCGGGGTTACTCATGCGCTCACCAGGATGGAGTGAATTGACAAGGATTCCGCTGTTGAAACCTCTGGGGCCGGGCATTGGGCGGCATGGCTGGCCCGCAACCAGCCATGCCAGGCCTCCAAGCCCACCCCACTGCTGGCGGACACCTGGAACACGGCACAGCGTGGATTCACCTGCTGAATGTGGGCCTCGATTCGTTCCACCTGCACCGGCAGATAGGGAAGCAGATCCACCTTGGTGATCAGCACACAGTCGGCCTCGCGGAACATCACCGGGTACTTGAGTGGCTTGTCCTCACCTTCGGTGACACTCAGCAACGCCACCTTGCGATGTTCACCCACCTCGAACTCAGCGGGGCAGACCAGATTGCCGACATTTTCCACCCAGAGCAGATCAAGACTGGCCGGGTCGAGCTGCTGGCGCAGCAGCCGCAGACCACCGCTGACCATCGCCGCATCGAGATGGCAGGCGCGGCCGGTGGTGATCGGCACCACCGGAACCCCCACCGCCTCAAGGCGCTCGGCGTCGAGCTGGGTGGTCATGTCGCCCTCCAGCACCGCCATGCTGAACTCGGGGGCCAGGGCCGCCAGGCTGCGCTCGAGCAGGGAGGTTTTGCCGGCGCCGGGGCTGCTCATCACATTCAGGCAGAGCAGGCGCCAGGCATCAAAATGCTCGCGATTGTGCAGGGCCTGGTGCTGGTTGGCGGCTAACAGGTTGAGGCCCAGGGTGTCCTCCAGGGGCATGTGCATGGATGTCAGGCCGCAGGGGCGGCAGCGAGGGAAGTGGTGGGACTGGCCGGATGTGGCAGGAGCTGGGCCGGTTCAGCGGCGCTGGCGTGAGGCTGGACAGGCAACATCGCTGGCGAGGGAGTTGTCGTCGCCAGGGTGTAATCCACCGAGCGGATGCGCAGTTCGCGGCCGCTGATGATCTCCTCCATCGGCTGATCACAGCAGGGGGAGCGATAGGCCGCAGCAGAGCTCGGGGCATAGGAGCCGTTGCACTGCAGACAACGACCCACCAGCGGCAGCGATTCGATCACCAGCTGAGCCCCGGCCAGCCAGCTCCCCTGCACCGCCACTCCCCAGGTGAAAACCAGCTGGTCTGGTTCAACGCAGGTGAAGGTGCCCACCTGCAGATGCACCTGTTGCACCGTGGGAATCACGGGGGCGTGCTGCTGCTTCCACTGGTTCATCGACAGCAACAGGCACTTGGTCATATCGACTTCGTGCATGCCCTATCTCCACTTCTGATCCACGTGCATGTTGCACTCCTGATGCAACCAGGCGGGCGTCTGCTTGCGGGGCAGCTGACCGCTCACCACCAGGTGGGCCATGGTGTCGCAGATCACCCGGGTCGCCATCAACGAGGTCATGTCACTGACGTCGTAAGGCGGAGACACCTCGACGATCTCCAGGCCGCAGACCGGCACGTTGCGCACGATCAGCTCCAGCAGCTTGAGCGCCTCGCGCGGCAGCAGCCCCCCGGGCTCGGGCCAACCGGTGCCGGGCACGAAACCGGCGTCGATGCAATCGATGTCGAAGGAGATATAGACGCAGTCGGTGCCATCGGTGGCCCGCTCGATGGCGAATTGGGCCGCCGCCTGCAGGCCCATGTCGCAGATGTCGGTGACGGTGAGCACGTTGGTACCGCGCTCGCGGCAGACCTTCACCCCCTCGCGCGGCACCTGCCAGCCGCCGATGCCCAGCTGCACGAGGTTCTCGGCAGGTGCATTGGCCATGTTGGTGGCGTGGAACCACGGACAGGTGTGCATGCGCTCGTCGAGGTCGATCTCCTGGGTGTCGACGTGGCGATCGAAATGGATGATGCCCACCTTCTTGTCGCCGAGATGGCGGCAGACACCGCGAACGGTGGGGAAACCGATCGAGTGGTCGCCGCCGAGGATGATCGGAAAGGCGCCACTGGCGAAGACATGGGCGACGCCCTTGGAGATCTGGTCGAAGCTCTTCTCGTTGTTGGCCGGGATGGTGAAGATATCGCCGACATCGCAGAGCCTGATCTGCTCGCGCAGATCCACCCCCATCTCGTAGTTGTAGGGGGTGTAGAGAGCGGAGATACGGCGGATACCCTGGGGACCGAAGCGGGTGCCGGGGCGGTAAGTGGTGCCGCTGTCATGGGGCACGCCGACAATCGCCACATCAAACTCGCCGACGCGGTTGACGTCCTCGATGTAGGGAGCCTTCATGAAGGTGTTGATGCCGGCGTAGTGGGGCAGCTCACCACGCGAGAAGGTAGAAATGCGCCGATCGACGATGCTCTCGGCCGCTTCCAGGCCATAGCGCAGACCCTGGTCCACCTCCTGCTGCCAGCCGGTGAGCGGCAAGGAACGCTCCTTTTCCAGCGCCGCCTGACCTTCGGTGGGATGACGACGCTCGAAAGCGTCGGATGCATCGCTCATGGCAACGGAGGGGGGAGGTGTGGATAGGGCGGTCTCCCGGGCTTTTATCCCTCCGTGCCGCCGCAGCCCGTGGGCTCCGGCGCGTTTCTCTCGGACCAGACACCCCCAACACCCTGAAATGCGAGGGGCCGGAACCCTAGAAACGTTGTCCGCCCGCTGATGGTCCCGCCAGAGCGTGGGAGCCGTTGTCACGATCGCTACCGATGGCAAGGCCTGCCGCAGGGAACAGTGGCTTGGGCCCCAGGACGCCCATGAACTTCGGAGGCCAAGCGGTTGGAACTGGTGCTGCTGCAGAGCCTCTGGGGCTTCGAGGGAACTCTGGCGACGGCGATCACCCGGGCCCGCCGCCATGGCTTCGATGGCCTGGAGGCCAACCTGTTGCACCCCGCCCTGGCCCAGCTGTCGCCATCGCAGCTGGCCGCCCAGCTGGCCATGGCGGATCAACAGCTGGTGTTGGAGCTGGTGACCGGCGGCGACTATGTCCCCGAGCTGACCCGAGGGCCGCAGCAGCACCTGGATGAGCTGGAACGGCTCCTGGAGCGCGCCCAGGCCCTGCAGCCGTTGAAGGTGACGGTGATCACCGGCAGCGACAGCTGGCCCTGGGACCAGCAGCAAAGCTTCTGGCAGCGGGCCCTGAAGCTGGCGACAGCCAGCGCTCTGGCGCTGAGCTTCGAGACCCATCGCTCCCGCAGCTTCGCCAATCCCTGGACTATTGGCTCCTATCTAGAGACGTTCCCCCAACTACGGCTCACCGCCGATCTGAGCCACTGGTGCGTGGTGGCCGAACGGCTGATGCAGCCGGAGCTGGAGCCGATCCGCCGCATCGCCCCACGGGTGGACCACATCCACGCCCGCATCGGCCATGCCCAGGGCCCTCAGGTGAATCATCCGTTCGCACCGGAGCATGCCGAAGCCCTCGAGGCCCATCGCCGCTGCTGGCACTTGTTTGCCGCCAGCCAGCAGCGGCGGGGGGTGAAGCGGCTGACGTTCACCCCGGAATTCGGCCCCGATGGCTACCTGCCCACCCTGCCGTTCACCAACCAGCCGGTGGCCGATCTGCTGGCGATCAACACGGCGATGGCGGATTGGCTGCGCCACCAGTTCGCCGTACTGGAACCATATCCCCCCCAGGGCTGAGCCCAGCACCCTGCTAGCGGGATGGATCGGGCAGGGAGCGGCAGCAGGACCGCCTCAGGGCTGGGCTGTGAATCGCTGCAGAAAGCGCAGGAACACCTCCATCGAGCCCAGCCCCACCACGACGCTGAGGAGATTCACGACCCAGCCGAGCAGATAGAGGGCCGGCAGCAGCGCCTGGACCACTCCCCCCTGCACCATGACGAGCAAGTGATCGAAGGCCCCGTCAAGGACGGAGAACAGCGAAGCCGTGAACATGGCCACGGAGGCCTTCATCATTGTCTTGGCCTCGCCTGGGTCCGTGCTGGCGGCCAGGAAGCGAGCCACGCTCATCTGAAAGCTGGCCACCAGAAACAGCACCGCGAACACCGTGATCCGCGTCAGTTGCCTCTGCTCCGCCACCTCACGCGCCTCAAGCAGGAGGTAGGCCAGCGCCACAATCCAGACCAGCAGCCGCAGGAGGCGATAGATCCAGCGTTGCACCAGCAGCATCCAGGGTGGCATCGGCCTACAGCCTCGGAATCTCCGCCACCGGCAGCGGTGCCTTCTGGGGATGGAGCGGCGCCCGCTGACCGCCGGCCACCAGCCGATTGAGGGCGTTGACGAAGGCCTGGGCTGCCGCCACCACGATGTCGGTGTCGGCGGAGTGACCGGAATAGAGCACCCCATCGGCCCGCAACCGGATGGTGACCTCCCCCATCGCGTCGATGCCTTCGGTGACGGATTTGACGCTGAACTCGACCAGCTCATTGGGCACCTGGGCCAACCGGTTGAGCGCCTGGCAGACCGCATCCACCGGACCGGTGCCGATCGCCGCCTGACTCGATTCCAGCCCATCGGTGCTTTCGAGCGTGACGGTGGCCGTGGGCAGCAGACCGGTGCCGCAGCTCACCTGCACCCGCTTCAGAATGAAGCGGCATTCCGCCTGCTGTTGCACCTGCTCGGAGACAATCGCCTCGAGATCGCGATCGGTGATCTCGCGTTTGCGATCCGCCAGTTCCTTGAAGCGGGCGAAGGCATCGTCGAGATCGTGACGCTCCAGGGTGTAACCCAGCTCTTCGAGTCGGGCGCGGAAGGCACTGCGACCGCTCAGCTTGCCGAGCGAAATGCGGTTATCGGCCAGGCCGACGGTGCGGGCGTCGATGATTTCGTAGGTGAGGCGATGCTTGAGCACGCCGTCCTGGTGGATGCCCGATTCGTGCGCAAAGGCATTGGCGCCGACGATCGCCTTGTTGGGCTGCACCGCCATGCCGGTGAGATGGCTCACCAGCCGGGAGGTCTTGGTGATCTCCTCGGTGCGCACCGCCGTGAGCGGCGTGGTGCTCTCGGCCGGCCGGCCCAGGAAGGGGTTGTAGTAGCTGCGGCGCACATGCAGGGCCATCACCAGCTCTTCGAGCGAGGCGTTGCCGGCCCGCTCGCCGATGCCGTTGATGGTGCACTCGATCTGGCGCGCGCCGCCCTCGATGCCGGCCAGCGAGTTCGCCACCGCCAGGCCGAGATCGTTGTGGCAGTGGACGGAAAACACC
>CALPNT020000017.1 GCA_943325005.2 Bifidobacterium breve
GATCTTCAGGAACCACTGGCGCAGCTTGCGCTTTTCCACCAGGGCACCGGAGCGCCAGGAGCGTCCCTCCCCGTCCACCTGTTCATTGGCCAGCACGGTCTGGTCGATCGGATCCCAGTTGACCGTGGCTTCACTGCGATAGGCCAGACCGGCGTCCAGGAACTGCAGGAACAGCCACTGGGTCCAGCGGTAGTAGTCGGCATGGCAGGTGGCCAGCTCCCGATCCCAGTCAATCGAGAGGCCGAGCCGCTGCAGCTGCTGGCGCATCTGGGCGATGTTCTGATCGGTCCAGGCGCCGGGATCCACCCCCCGTTCGATCGCCGCATTCTCCGCCGGCAGACCAAAGGCATCCCAGCCCATCGGATGCAGCACGGCCCGCCCTCGCAGCCGCTGCACCCGGGCGATCACATCGGTGATCACGTAATTGCGCACATGGCCCATGTGCAGGGTCCCCGAGGGATAGGGGAACATCGACAGGGCGTAATAGGGCTCTGCGGCGTCGGCGGCATGCGAGCCAGCCGGCTCGGGGGTGAGGGCCAGCGCCTGGCTCTGCCAGTGCTGTTGCCAGCGCTCCTCGATCTCCTGCGGCCGGTAACGGGAGGAATCGGTCACGGGGTTTGCTCGGGGCCTGGGCTCAGGCGTGATCGTGCCATAACCCCAGCGCCAGCAAATCTGGCTCTGGCTCAGAGGAAGGCTCGCAACAGGGCGATGGCATCGCGGCTGATCAGCACCAGGGGCAGGCTGGTGTCCTGACGCAAGGCCAGAAATTCACTGTCCTGCCACTTGATCGTGCCTTCCAGTTCCTGGCCACCCACCATGGTCACCAGCACGCTGGTGCGGTTGCGAATCAGATCCTGAACGTGCCGCACGCTGGGCAGGCTGGTGTCGAGTCGGGGCGCCCGCCTGTCGAAGAAGCTCTGCATAGGATTGAGCTGTGCCGGCGCTTGCAGGGATTGTGCTTCAGTTCAGCAAATATCAAGGATTAGGCAACGACTTTCTGCTCCTAGATGGGCGCAGCCTGATCGACGCCGAGGACGCTTTCGGCCTCACGCCGGAGTCCATCCAGCGGCTTTGTGATCGCCGCTTCGGGGTTGGTGGCGATGGCGTGATCCTGGCCCTGCCGCCCCGCGAAGGCGGCGAATTGCGGATGCGCATCTTCAATGCCGACGGCAGCGAGCCGGAGATGTGCGGCAATGGAATCCGCTGCCTGGCCCGCTTTCTGGCCGATAGCGATGGCGATGATCCCGGCCGTAGCTGGCAGATCGAAACCCTTGCTGGTCGCATCGTGCCGCAGCTGCAGGCCGATGGCCGCATCCGCGTCGACATGGGCCCTCCCTTCCTGGAACCCGCGGCGATTCCCACCCTGCTGGATGTCGGTCCGGCGGGGCTCCCCCAGGGGGATCTGACCATCGACGGCCAGATCTTGTCCGTTGCCGCCGTCGGCATGGGCAATCCCCATGTGGTGATTCCGGTGCTGGATCTCGAAGGGGTCGATCTGGACCTGTTGGGGGCTGCGCTGGAGCTGCATCCCGTCTTCCCGGCGCGCACCAATGTTCACTTCGTGCAGGTGCTGCATCCAGGCCACCTGGTGATGCGGGTTTGGGAGCGAGGTGCTGGCCCCACCCTGGCCTGTGGCACGGGCGCCTGCGCCACCCTGGTGGCCTGCCATCTGCTCGGTCTCAGTGAGCGCGGCGCCCGCCTCGATCTGCCGGGCGGGCCGCTGGACATCAGCTGGGATCAGGTCAGCGACCACCTGTTCATGACTGGACCAGCCCAGGCGGTGTTTGACGGCGTGGTGGTGCCGGGTCTGATCGGCACCGATGAGCAGCCGCCCCTGGGCTGGGCGCCTGAGCCGGCGGCGGCGCTGGACTCCGCTGAGCAGCAGGAGATCGAGCGCGCCTCCAACCGGCTCGAGGCGCCCTCGCCGCCGCCCCAGGTTGCGCCGGAAGCCGCCGCCACTGCTGCGGCCACTGCGGCCACTGCTGCTGCTGCTGCGGCCACGGCGCCGCCGGCGTTGGATTGCGCCACGGCCTGCGTTCACGGCTGCATCCGACCCGAGGCCTGTGCCAGCCGCGCGGCCCGGGACCAGGTGGAGGCCCTGCTGGGCGGCCGCTCCCTCGATGAACTGGTGGCGCTGGCCACCAACTCGGCGGAATCCCGCTTCCGCTCGCGGCTGGCTGCCGAGGCCAGCCCGGAAGCGGGCACCGCCAGCAGCGAGCCGAAGGCGAGCGCCCTGGCGGCCGATCCCTGGCAGGCCACCGGCCCTGCTGGCTGAGTCAGCAACAGTGGAACGAACGATGCCTGACACCGTGCCCCCCCGCCGTACCGATTCCGGTGAACAGCGGCCGGATCCGGCCAAGGCGGAGCCGCCCAAGCCGGAGCCGTTTCGTTGCGACGGCGTGGCTGCCGCTGCGCCCGACCTGCTGCCGCTGGGCCAGTCACCAGCCCCTGTGGATCTGGGTCGTTATCTCGATGCTGCGGCCACCAGCCCCCCCGCCGCTGAGGTGTTCGCGGCGATGGCGGCTCAGGCTGGCGCCGCCTGGGCCAATCCCTCCAGCCTGCATGGCCCTGGACTGGCAGCCGCCGAGCTGCTGGAACGCAGTCGCATCCGGGTCGCCGCCAACCTCGGGGCCGAACCCTCGCAGCTGATTTTCTGCTCCGGCGGCAGCGAGGCGATCCATCTGGCCCTGCTGGGCAGTGCCGCCCTGCTGCAGCCCGGCCGCCTGCTGGTGTCCGCCGTCGAACATCCGGCCACATTGGCGGCGGCGGCCCAGTTGCAGCGGCAGGGCTGGCAGGTGGAGATGCTGCCGGTCAACCGGCTTGGCCTGGTTGATCCCCAGCTCCTGGCTGAGCGGCTCGTACCTCCCACCCGGTTGGTGTCGCTGATCTGGGGTCAGAGCGAGGTGGGCACCCTGCAGCCGCTGGCCAGCCTCGGGGCCCTCTGTCGCAACGCCGGGGTGCGCCTGCATGTGGACGCCGTTCAGGTGGTGGGCCATCTGCCGCTGAACCTGGCGCAGCTGCCGGTGGATCTGCTCAGTTGCACCGCCCACAAACTGCAGGGTCCGCGGGGGGTGGGAGTCCTGGCGCTGGCCCCCGGCCTCGCCCTCGCCCCGCTGATCGGCGGTGGCTCGCAGGAAGGGGGGCGCCGCGGTGGCACCGAACCGGTGCTGCTGGCCCATGGCTTCGCCACAGCCCTTGATCTGGCCACAGCACGACTGACGGCTGCGGCCGGCCAGGATCCCGTGGCTGAGCTTCGTGACGAGCTCTGGCAGCGGCTCTGCCGCCTCGAAGGCTTGCGCCTCAGTGGCCCGAGTCTGGGCGGCACCGGCCAGCGTCTGCCCCATCACCTCAGCCTGCTGGTGTCCAGCGACGACGGCCGGCCGCTGCCGGGCCGCGCCCTGGTGAGAGCGCTGGCTCGCCGTGGCTGGGCCGTGAGCAGTGGCTCGGCCTGCAGCAGCGCTGTCAGCACTGCCAGAGCTGGCGGGGCCGGAGCCGGCGCTGTCCCAGCAGGTGGAGCCAGTCCGATCCTGCTGGCGATGGGCTATAGCGAAGTGGAAGCCAGCAGTGGACTGCGTTTGAGTCTCGGGCCCTGGCTGAAGCCTGAGGATCTCGAGCCGTTCCCTGCAGACCTGGACCGCGCCCGCCGCGAGCTGCAGGCAGCCCTGGCCTAGACCACACTCGCCCTCGCCGCCAATGGCTCCGGCCACCGGCCAATGGTTCAGGCCAGCGATCAAAGACGCGTCCACGGCCTGGATCCACGCTGAAAAGTCAGGGCATGGGCCGGCTGGGTAGGGTCCGAGCGCCTGGATCTTTGCCACCGCCAACCAGCGGATCCCTGTGATGTTGCCCGCTGATCTGTTCACCGCCGAGGCCGAGGCCCTCGAAGCCCTCCACCAGGCCCTGGCTTCCACGTCAGCCGGTCGCTGGACCGTGGAGTTTCGCTTTGAAGGATTGCGATTGCTGCCGTTGGTGTTGCGCCTGAACCAGGCGCTGGCGGCGGCGGGCCTGGAGCCTCGCTTGCTGTTCGCCGATATGGGGGCCACGGCCCTGGCCCGCCGCGACGCCGGCGCTGCGGTGGCCAACATCGCCAGCTACGGCGATCAGCAGCGGCTGCAGGTGGAAGGCGCCAGCGAGGGGCTGCTGCTGCTTGCCGGGGCCAGCCAGGCGGAATACGAGCAGGTGGAGCAGATCTGCGCCGCCCATCGCGGCCCGGTGGTGTTGCTCAACCCCAACCTCGAGGATGCGAGCGTCGGCATCGGCAGCGTGGCCCGCCAACGGCGCCGCGGTTTCCTGACCCAGTGGCAGGCCGCCTATGCCCTGCTCCCCCAGAGCGCCAGCGCCCTGCGCCGAGCCTGGCCTGGGGAGTGGCAGCTTTACCGGCTGGATGCCGATGGATACCGCTTTGTCGCCAGCTTCGAGCGCAAACCCGATCGCGAACAGCAGGACGAGGCGCTCAGTGCTGGTGAAGGCCAGAGCCTGGGACGCAACCTCAAGGCCCTGGGCGATCTGATTGAGGGACTGCAGAACTGACCAGCGGCCATGGCCCGGCTGCCCACGGCCCTGCTGACCTGGTACGGCTGCTGTCGCAAGGCTGCAGTGCCACTGGTGGCACTGGGGAACTCTGCGTACACTTCCCAGGCTTGATCGGTTCCTATGGCCAGCCATCCCCCTGCCTCCCGCTCCTGGAATCTGGTCGATCTCGGTGCGGCCGCTGCCGTGTTGCTAGCCATCGGCGGTGTGGTCTGGAGCCCGAAGCTGAGTGGCGCGGTGGCAAGCGCCACCGGCTCGCTGCAACCGGTCACCGTCACCGTTGATGTACGCGGGGTGCCCTCCGCCGATTCGGCTGCGCTGATCAGGAGCGCTGAGGCCGAAGGCAAGGTGGCGATCGTGATCCGCAACCAGCCCCACGGCAGTGTGGCGATCGAGCGCGTGATTCCGTTGGATCGCCGTATTTCGATCCTCACGCCCGCTGGCCGCGTCGTCAGCGCCCCGGATCCCAATCAGAAGGTGTTCGGCACTTTTGATGGCCGCTTCGTGTTGAACGGAGAGGGCCGCAAGACCAGTGGCGGGGTCGTCTTTGGCAACCAGACGATCAAGATCGGTGCTCCAGTGGAGCTGGAGGGCGCCAACTACCGCTTCAACGGCACTGTCACGGACCTGAAAGTAGGCAAGTCCTGAGATGACCAGCAAGCACGCCTCCCTTGCCCTGCTGCTGCTGGCCGCTGCCCTCGGAGCCCCGAACCTTTCGGCTCCCTCCCGTGCCCAGGAAACAGCCTCCACCACGGATCCCTGGTCGCCGGCTCTGCCGGCCAGCCGCAGCATCCAGCGCCCTCCCCTGGCAACGTTGCCGCCGTTGCCGGCGCCGGTGGGTCTGCCACAACTGCAGAGCCAGATCAGTTGTCCGAGCCTGCAGCAACGGCTGATTACCCTGATCGGCTCGGAAGCTTCGGTCTGGAGCGTCAGCGTGGCTGACCCCAGTGGTCGGCTGCTGGCTGATCTGAACGGCACCAGGCCGCGGGTACCGGCCTCCAACCAGAAGCTGCTGACCACGGCCTTTGCTCTCGATCGCCTCGGCCCCGATTTCCGACTTCACACCAGCCTCTGGCGACTCAGTGATGGCACCCTGCGGCTCACCGGCCAGGGAGATCCAGATCTGGCGCTGCCCCATCTGCAGCGCTTCGCCAAGCTGGCCCTGGCTTCGGCTGGGGGTGCAGCCGGCACGGCGGTGAAGGTGCAGCTGGCCGAGGAGCCGGCCCAAGGCTGGTGGCCGCAGGGCTGGAGCTACGGCGATCGCAGCTACGCCTACGGCGCCCCGATCACGCGGCTGGCCCTCACCAGCAATGCGATTGAGGATGCGGTCAGCAACCCCGCCTCACGGCTCACCACCCTGTTGCAGCGCGCCATGGCCCAACAGGGTGCCCAGGCCCAGCTGAGCCTGGTTCCGGCCAATGCGCCGATGCCCCCTGATGCGGTGTTGGTGCATGAGGAGCCTTCCACCTCCATGCATGGGCTGCTGAGCCTGGCCAACACTGAAAGCCACAACTTCACCGCCGAGGTGTTGCTGCGCAGTGCTGCCGGCACCTGGAATATTGACGAGGCAGCCCGGCTCGAAACGGCCTGGCTCAGCCAGCAGGGCCTGCCGATGCAGGGAGTTCTCATCCGTGATGGCAGTGGGCTGGACCGCAGCGATCGGCTCACCTCGCGACTGTTGGCTGCCTTGCTGATGCGCATGGATCAACATCCCTACGGCCGCGATTACATTGCCTCGATGTCGATCGCCGGCCAGCGCGGCACGATGCGTCGTTTGTACAGCGGCACCTCCCTCGATGGCCGGCTGTTCGGCAAAACCGGCACCCTCACCGGCGTGCGAGCGATCAGCGGTGTGCTGAAAACCAGTGATGGCCCCCGTTATGTGAGTGCTATCTCCAATGGCGCCAGCATGCCCAACCAGACGATTGGGCAGATCATGCGCCAGGTGCTGAATGTGGCTCTGTGCCCCCAAGCGCCATTGGCTCAGACCTACTGATCGCCGATTGCGCCCCAGCCTTGGCTGGGGTGTGGTGACCGAATCCCCTACCCTTCCGCACTTCGAGCACGGTCAGGATCAACGCAGTTGTTGCGATGGGGTGTCCTCGCTTGGCTTGGTATAGCCCACCCGGCCCTGCAGGAGCCCAGCTCAGCTGGCGATCCCCCGGGTGGCGGCACGCCGCATCCGGCCAGCGGCCCGGCGGGCACGGTTCACCGGTTCGTTATCGCCCAGGGCGACCACCTCGGGTGCTGCCGGGGTCGACCGATCCTGGCTCTGCAGACGACCAAGTTCCTGGCGGCCACCCAGCACGACCTGGCTGAGTTCCTTCAGCCGCACCTCCAATTCGCCCAGCACCTGTTCGGCATAGCGATTGGCACCCTCCTGAATGGAGTTGGACTCCTGACGGCTGCGGGCCACCAGCGTTTCACACTGCTGCTGGGTCTGCTTGCCGAACTGCAGGGCATCGGCATGCAGCCGCTCCGCCTCCGACTGGCTGTCCCGCTGAACCCGCAAGCCCTCCTGCCGCAGCAGTTCCAGCTCCTGCATCGCCTGTTGCCGGGCCCGCTCGTGGTGTTCGAGCAGCTGGCGGTTGCGATCGTTCGCCTCCTGCTCCAGTTGCTGTCGGCGAGCCTGGGCCTCCTGCTCGATTTGCTGGCGGCGGCTGGCGTATTGCTGCTCCATTTGAGCCATGCGGGCCTGCTGCTCCTGCTCCACCTGGGCCGCCTGCTGGCGCACCTGCAGCATCATCTGCTCGCACTGCTGGCGGGCCTGATCGCGCAGTTCACCCACCTGGCGTTCAGCTTCCTGGCGGATGGCCGCCTGGTTGATCAGCTGCTCCCGCTCGCGGCGAGCCTTGGTGACGATCTCCTCGGCCTGTTGGCGTGCCTTCTCGATGAAGCCCACCCGCTGGCGGATCAGCTCGTCGGCCTGGACGATCTGGGCGGGCAAGGATTCACGCAGGGCATCCATCGTCTCGATGGCGTCCTGCTCGTTGACGAGGCGGCCACCGCTGAAGGGGATGCGGCTGCCTTCGAGAACAATCTCCTCGAGCTGATCCAGCTGATCGAGGACGGTGATGCGGGCCTCAGACATGTCAACAGGGGGGAGTTGAGCAATTAAAGAGCCTGGCGAGGTCGCCCGCCACTCCTCTGGGCACCATATGTTCAACCGCACCCCCGAAACGGGCCACCTCCTTCACCACCGAACTGCTCAGAAAGCTGTGCTGCACGGCCGTCGCCAAGAACAGGGTCTCGATCGCCGGAGCCAGAGTTTTATTGGTGTGGGCGATCTGCAGCTCAAATTCGAAGTCGCTCAGGGCCCGCAGGCCGCGCAGGATCACGGCGGCGCCGCAGCTGCGGGCGAAATCCACCGTCAGCCCATCGAAACTGGCCACCTGCACCGTCGGCAGATGGCTGGTGGCGGCGCGGATCTGGCCGAGCCGCTGCTCCAGCGGGAAGGTGGGATTCTTGCTGGGGTTCTGCAGCACCGCCACCGTCACGCCGGCAAACAGGCGGGAGCTGCGCTCGATCAGGTCGAGATGGCCGAGGGTGAGCGGATCAAAACTGCCCGGGTAGAGGGCGTGCATCACGGCACTGCAGCGACCGCAAGCCTATGGAGCGAGCGGGCCGGCTGAGCCGAGCCGCTTCCTAGAGTCGGTTCCACCCCGTGCGACCAGCACCATGAGCGAAGCCAGTCTCGACCAGGCGGCCAAGAAGACCCTGCTGCGCAAGATCCCCCACGGCGTGTTCATCTGCGGGGTGGCCGAAGGTGAGGAGGTGAATGGCTTCACCGCGAGCTGGGTCACCCAGGGTTCGTTTGAACCGCCCCTGGTGGTGATGGCGGTACGGGCCGACTCCACCAGCAACGGCATGATCCAGCGCACCGGCCGCTTTGCCCTCAATGTGCTGGCGGCCGATCAGAAGGATCTGGCGGCGGTGTTCTTCAAGCCCCAGAAAGCGGTGGGTGGCCGCTTTGACGCCGCCCCGTTCCAGTTGGGTGCCCTGGGCCTGCCGATCCTCGATGACGCTCTCGGGGCCGTCGAATGTGAGCTGGTGGGCCAGGTGGCGGCCGGCGATCACACCGTGTTCGTGGGGGCTGTCAAAAATGCCGTGCTGCATCGCGATGCTGCGGCGCTGGAGCTCTCCGCCACCGGCTGGCAGTACGGCGGTTGAGGCTGACGGCCCAGATGGACCCCTCGCAGGTTGCTGGTGCCGTCCTCGGCACCCCCCTGATGCTGCATCCGCAGCGGCTCAAGGCCCGCCTGGGCGAGATCCCGCGTGAACCGGGCTGTTATCTGATGCGCGATGGCGAGGACCGCATCCTCTACATCGGCAAAGCGAAGGTGTTGCGCCAACGGGTGCGCAGCTACTTCCAGAGTGGCGGCGGACATGGCCACAGCCCACGCATCTCGCTGATGGTGCGTCAGGTCTGCGATATCGAAGTGATCGTCACCGATAGCGAAGCCGAGGCGCTGGCGCTGGAATCGAATCTGATCAAGCAGAACCAGCCGCACTTCAATGTGCTGCTCAAAGATGACAAAAAATATCCCTATCTCTGCATCACCTGGAGCGAGGCCTACCCGCGCCTCTTCATCACCCGCCGCCGCCGTTTGCGCAGTCCTCTGGACCGCTTCTACGGGCCCTATGTCGATGTCGGTCTGCTGCGCCGCACCCTCAGCTTGGTCAAGCGCGTCTTCCCCCTGCGCCAGCGGCCCCTGCCCCTGCATCGCGATCGCACCTGTCTCAACTACGACATCGGCCGTTGTCCCGGTGTCTGCCAGGAGCGGATCAGCTCCGAGGACTATCACCAGAGCCTGCGCAAGGTGGCGATGGTGTTCCAGGGTCGCAGCGATGAACTGATCGAGCTTCTGGCTGAGCAGATGGCCCGCTATGCCGAGCGACTCGACTTTGAAGCAGCCGCCCGGGTGCGGGATCAACTGCAAGGGCTTGACACGCTCACCGCCGATCAGAAAATGAGCGTGGGTGACAGTTCGATCAGCCGCGATGTGATCGCCCTGGCGGCGGATGGCCGGGTGGCGGCGGTGCAGCTGTTCCAGATGCGGGCCGGCAAGCTGGTGGGGCGCCTGGGCTTCACCGCCGATGCGATGCCGCTGCTGGCAGCCAACCCCGAGGGGGCCAGCAGCGCCGCTGACCAGGATGGCTCAGCGGTTGCTGCCAGGGCTGCGGCTGAACCCAGGCCGCTGGCGGCAACCCCACCCAGCGATGTTGCTGGGGCTGCCGCCGAGCCGGACCCGGCGGCGCTGGCGGAGGCTGGCAACGGTGTGGCCACTGCCACTGGAATCGGCGCTGAAGCCGCCGCTGAGACTGGCGCTGAGATCGGCGCGGCCAATGGCGCCGCGACTGTCGATCCGGCCCTTGATCCCGGCCGCATCCTGCAGCGGGTCGTGGAGGAGCACTACAGCCAGGTGGAGCCGGTGGAAATCCCGCCCGAACTGCTGCTGCAGCACCCCCTGCCCCAGCAAGCGCTGATTGAGGAGTGGCTGAGCGAGCGGCGCGGCCGGCGGGTGCGGCTGGCCGTGCCCCAGCGTCAGCAGAAGGCGGAATTGATCGAGCTGGTGGTGCGCAATGCCACCTACGAACTGGAGCGGGCCCAGCGCGGTGCCGAGCAGCAGCTGCTGGCCACCGAGGATCTGGCCCAGCTACTGGATCTGGTGACCCCACCACGGCGCATCGAAGGCTTCGACATCAGCCATATCCAGGGCAGTGATGCGGTGGCCTCCCAGGTGGTGTTCATCGATGGTCTGCCGGCCAAGCAGCACTACCGCAAGTACAAGATCCAGAGCAGCAGCATCGTCGCCGGCCACTCCGACGACTTCATGGCCATGGCCGAGATCATGCGCCGCCGTTTTCGCCGCTGGTCGCAGGCCAAGGCCGAGGGGGGGAATCTTGACGAGCTGCGCCGCCTCGCCGGCACCGCCCTGCACACCGGTGGCCTTAACGACTGGCCGGATGTGGTGATGATCGACGGGGGCAAGGGGCAACTGTCGGCCGTGATGGAAGCCCTGCGGGAGCTCAATCTGCATGAAGATCTGGTGGTGTGCTCCCTCGCCAAGCAGCGCGAAGAGGTGTTCGTGCCCGGTGCCAGACAGCCCCTGGACAGCGAACCTGACCAACTCGGTGTGGCCCTGCTGCGGCGCCTGCGCGATGAGGCTCACCGCTTCGCCGTCAGCTTCCATCGGCAGCAGCGGGGCGAACGCATGAAGCGCTCGCGGCTCAGCGATATCCCCGGCCTGGGTCCGAAACGGGTGCGGGATCTGCTTGCCCATTTCCGCTCGATCGACGCCATTCAGCTGGCCAGCCCCGAGTCGATCGCCCAGGCTCCAGGTCTGGGACCGGCCCTGGCTCGGCAGGTGTGGGATTACTTTCACCCCCAGGATTCGGATTCTGACTACGGAGCTGGGGTGACCACCCTTTCGGACTATGAGCAGCAAGGCAGCGAGCTCCAAGCCAGCGAGCTCCAAGGGAGCGAACTCCAAGCCAGCGAACTCCAGGAGTGCACGACTTGAGCGCCCTGGCCTGGCTCCTGGCTCTGGGCATGGCGTTCGGTCCGTCGCTGCTGCCCATGCTGCCCCTCGTTTGGCTTCCCTTGGTTGGCGGCCTTCAGGCGCGTGCGGTCCTGTGGCGCTGCCCTGGCCAGTCCCTGCTGACGGGTGGCCGCGTCCGGCCAGGGGACCGGTCTGGCTGGGTGCGATCCCGCGTTCGGCTCGGTGCCCTGCCCAGCGCCCTGCTAGTTGCTCTGTTGTTGGTCCTGCCCTGCACCGTCGCGGCTGGTTCGGCCGAAGCCGCGCCCGGCGTCTGCGTCGGCCAGGTGTGTGGCGATGAATTCCGCCGCAGCGGCCAGCATTCCTGGCAGTTACGGCTGCGGCTCAGTGATCAGCGGGGCCACCGCGAACGCGTCACCGTCGACTGTCGCGACGGCAGGATCAGCCCCGGCAGTGGGCCGGTGGAACGGGGCTTCGGAGCCGCGGTGGCCCGCAGGGCCTGCCGGCTGGCGGACCAGGAGCTGGGCTGAAGCTCTGGGCTGGCGCCGTGATCGAGCCTGAGCCCGGCAGGGGCCCATGGGCCCCTGCTCCGAGCAGCCCCTGGCGCCCTGTCGGGCTTCCTGGGGCACCGATCCCTCTGCCGGATGGCGATCAGCACGATGGCCATGCCAAGGATCGTCAGATCAACGATGACCATCCCCACGTGGCGTTTTGGCTGGATGGGCGCTCGAAGACTGGCCAGCCCAACGGGTTGCCAGCTCAAACCATTGCCAACAAAAGGCTGCCGGCGCCCCGTCGTGGCCATCCACGCGATCACCAACAGTCCAGCGGCAAGCCGCTCGCCTGCGATCAACACAGTCGCCAGCGGTCAGTGCGTCAGTGCCTCAATGGCCAGCCAGGCCGTGGCCAGCCAGAGAGTGGATCAGTCAGGCCGTGGCGAGCGGCATCGTTTTGACTGGCAGCGGACCCGTCAGTCTTTCCCACGCCTACCCCTCCATGCCTGCCGTTCCGCTTCTGGCCTTCAGCTGGCCCCCGGAGGCCTACCTCTGGTTCAAGACCCTCCACATCGTCGGCGTCGTGGTCTGGTTCGCCGGCCTCTTCTATCTGGTGCGGCTGTTCATCTATCACCGGGAAGCCGAGGAGCTGGAACCGGGTCTACGCACGGCCTTTCAGAACCAGTACGGCCTGATGGAGCGGCGCCTGGCCAACATCATCACCACCCCGGGCATGGTGGTGGCGGTGCTGTGTGCCGCTGGCCTGCTCAGCGTCAATCCCGCCTGGCTGCATCAGGGCTGGATGCACGCCAAACTGGCCTTCGTGGTGGCTCTGCTCGCCTATCACGCGTTTTGCTATCGGCTGATGGGCCAGCTGCAGCACGGTGCCTGCCTGTGGAGCCCGAAACAGCTGCGGGCCCTCAATGAGTTGCCCACCCTCCTGCTGGTGATCGTGGTGATGCTGGTGGTGTTCAAGAACCAGTTCCCCACCGGTACCGCCACCTGGTTCATCGTGGCGCTGGTGCTGTTCATGGCGGCCTCGATCCAGTTCTATGCCCGCTGGCGGCGGCTGCGGGCGGAGCGGCTGGCGGCGGCTGGAGGCGATGGTGCTGCGGCCTGAAGTCCTGGTCCATCCCCTCACGGCTGTCCTGCGCCAGGTGGAGGCCAGGAGCTGTCCCCGTCGCTTCAACTTCCACTGCCACACCCGCTGCAGTGACGGCAGCCTCCGCCCCGCCGAACTGGCCGCCCAGGCGGTGGCGCTCGGTCTGGAGCACCTCGCGGTCACCGATCACCACAGCGTGGCGGCCCATGGGCCGCTGCTGCTTGCCTTCGCCCAGCTGGCCGCGAGCGGTGAGCGCGTGCCGCGGCTATGGCGCGGGCTTGAAATCAGTGCCCTGCTGGATGGTTGTCTGGTGCATGTGCTCGCCCTGGGCTGCAGCGAAAACCTCCAACCTCTGGCGCCCTATCTGCAGGGGGTGTCGGCCGTGGGTCCGGCCCTGCGGGCCGAAGCTGTGGTGGCGGCGATCCATGCCGCCGGTGGCCTGGCCCTGCTCGCCCACCCCGCCCGCTATCGCCTGCCGCATCGGCGCCTGATCGCCGCCGCGGCGGCCCTGGGTTTTGAAGGCGGTGAAGCCTGGTACGACTACGAGCAGAAGCCGCAGTGGGCGCCGAGCGCCCTGGTGTGCGAGGCGATTGCCGCCGACCTGGACAAACGTGGCCTTTTGCAGAGTTGTGGCACCGATACCCATGGACTGGTCCTCAGCGGCCGCTAGGGTTTGCTGACGCATTCCTTGCCGCCGATGGGTCTGTTCGATCGCCTGCTGGGTTCCCGTTCACCGTCCGTGAAGATTTCCGGACAAGCTGCCGCTCCCAAGCCGAAGAAGGACGAGGAGACCTTCTTCCTCGATGCCGACGCTGCCAGCAGCCTTGGCGATGTCAACTTCATGCGGCGCCCGAACACGATCCGCCGCACTTTCCCCGGCAATGCCGACAGCCCGGGCAACAAGGAGATGGTCGCCGAAGTGGCCTCCATGGAGGCCAAGCTGGAACGGATGACGCCTGGTCTGGCCGGCATCAATCCCGACACCAACGTCAAGGTGGATCTCACCGGTGGCGTGCCCAAGCCGGTGAAGAAGACCTTCGCCCAGCAGATGTCCAAAGCGGAGCTGGAGCAGCGCAAGCGCGGAGCGGCCGTGGCTGTCAACGTCCCTGGCCCAGCCCCCCGCAAAGCCGAATCCGGCGATCAGACCAACGACCAACCCAGGATCACCCAGCAGCAGGGCGGCAAACCGGGTGACGTCGATCCCTTCAAGTCGATGGCCAGGGATCTGAACCTCTGACGTCAGGTTTCGATCAGGGCCTCGCTGTCGAGCACCAGCTGGCCCAGTCGCTCGATTTCGGTGGTCTCGGCTCCCTGCCAGAGGCCCCGGTGGTGCGCTTCGAGCAGCCGTTCGGCCATATCACGCAAAGCCCAGGGGTTGCTCTGGCGCAGAAAAGCCAACACCTCGGCTGAACCCAGCCAGGTTTGGCTGATGGCGCCATAGCCCCAGTCCGGCACCCGGCCGGTGCTGGCGTCATAGGCAAACAGGTAGTCGAGGCTGGCCGCCATTTCGAAACCACCCTTGTAGCCGTGGCTCTGGATGCCACGGATCCAGCGGGGGTTCAGCAGCCGGGAGCGCAACACCTTGTCCAGTTCCCGCTCCAGCCGATGCAAGCGCGGTCGCTGGCTGCGGGAATGGTCGCCGAACCAGAGGGCAGGCCGCTGGCCACTCACCCGTTCCACCGCGGCGCTCAGCCCTCCCTGGAACTGGTAGTAGTCGTCAGAGTCGAGCAGGTCATGCTCGCGGTTGTCCTGGTTGTGCAGCACCACCTGCACCTGCCGCAACCGCTGTTCCAGTCCGGTGCGATCCAGTTCGACGGCGAGGCCGGCGGCCCCGGCTCCGCCGGCCTCGCCGTCGTACCGCCACTGGCTCCAGTTCAGGAAAGCGTCGCCCAGATCGCCGCGTTTCTCCCAGTGGCCACTGTCGATCAGGCCCTGCAGGCCGGCGCCATAGGCCCCCGGCGCCGAGCCATAGACCCGGCCCCAATGACCCTCACTCCGGGCCGCTGCCGCCAGCGGGTTGTCGGCGGGCGTCTCCGCCAGCCCCGCCACCAGGCGTGTGGCCCGGTTGAACCAGCCCACCAGCTGGGGGAAGGCGTCGCGGAACAGGCCAGAGATGCGCAGGGTGACATCCACCCGCGGCCGACCCAGCAGGGCCAGGGGGATCACCTCCAGATCAAGCAGCCGCCGTGTGGGCCCGTCCCACAGCGGTCGCACCCCCATCAGAGCGAGCGCCTGGGCGATGTCCTCGCCGCCGTTGCGCATCGTGGCCGTGCCCCACACCGAGAGCGCCAGCTGGCGCAGGTCGTCCCCCTGCTCCTGCAGATGCAGCTCCAGCAACAGCTCGGCGCTGCGACGGCCCAGATCCCAGGCGGCCTCGCTGGGCAGACCACGCAGATCGACGCTATAGAAGTTGCGGCCGGTGGGCAGCAGGTCGGGGCGCCCCCGGGTGGGTGCTCCGGAAGGTCCAGCGGCGATTCGCCCCCCCGCCAGGCCGTGCAGCAGGGCCGCTCGCTCGGCTTCGCCGCAGGCCAGCAGGGCAGGCTTCAACCGCTGGCGCAGGTGCTGCAGCACCGCCGTGGTGGCGGGGCCTGGGGTTTGCAGATCGATGGTGACCACCGGGATCGCATTGGTCTGAGCCGAAGGGGACCCAGCCGGAAGCGAGCTAGCTACCAGGGGTTCGATCGCTGGCGGCTGGCTGGCTGCCGTGTTGGCTCGGGCAGCGCTGGTTGCCAGCGCATCAGCGGCAGCAGGCCTGATGCCGCTGAATTCCTGGGAGACAGGGAGCTGCGATGCCGGGCCAGGCGCGGCTCGGCTCGGCTCAGTCGCTCCCGGCGCCTGGTCCTGCAGCTCCCGCTGCACCAGCTGCAGGGCCCAGTGCTCGAGCAGGGCCACCCCATCGCCGCCGAGTCGTGCCGCGGCAGGGCGGCCTGCCGCAGCGCGGCCTGGCGTCTGTGCCTGGGAGTGATGCAGCTCCTGGCTCAGGAGTGACAACCGCTGGCGGTCGGCCAGGCTGAGCGGCTGCTCCTCGCCATCGGCCCAGGGATCCAGTTCCAACTCCAGATCCCGAGCCAGCGCCTGGGTGAATCCGGGCAGGCCCGCCTGGGGCGCCCGGGCAAGGCAGAGCAGCAGTTCGGCCAGCAGCGCTGGCTCGGGCAGGGTGCCGTAGGTGTGCAGACCCAGCCGGATCTGGGCCTCCTTCAATTCGCAGAGATAGCCATCGGCCTGCTCCAGCTGCTGGTCGAGATCGCTGGCCAGGCCGGGCAGCGCCAGCTGCTGCAACTGCTCCGCCAGTTGCTCACGCAGCAACAGGGCCCGCTCGGCACCGAGCTGGCTGGCCTCCCAGTACTCATCGAGCAGCGTCTCCAGCCGCTGCAGCTGGCCATACAGCCCGGCCCGGCCCAGGGGTGGGGTGAGGTGATCCAGGATCACCGCCTGGGCACGCCGCTTGGCCTGGCTGCCCTCACCCGGATCGTTGACGATGAACGGATAGAGATGCGGCAGCGGACCCAGGGCCCATTCCGGAAAGCAGTTGGCGGAGAGGCCCAGGCCCTTGCCGGGCAGCCATTCGAGGTTGCCGTGCTTGCCCACATGCACCACCACCTGGGCGGCAAATTGCTGCCGCAGCCACAGGTACTGGGCCAGGTAGGCGTGGGTGGGGGGCAGGTCGGGGCTGTGATAGCTGAGGCTGGGGTCGCGGTCGTAGCCCCGGGCCGGCTGGATCAGTAGCACGACCCGATCAAACTGCAGGCCCCGGATCGGAAAGGCGGCTACGCCGCCGGCGTCGATCTCCAGCTCCCGATCCGCCTCCGGCGCCCCCCAGACGGCTTCCAGACGCTGGCGACCGGCCGCCGGCAAGCACTGGTACCAAAGCTGGTAGTCGGCGAGGCTCAGCTGGCCCAGGGGCGGCCGGTGGCTGCTCTCCGGATCGTTGCTGCGACCGGCCAGCAAGGCCCGGATCAGGGCATCGCCATCAGCCGGCAGGGGAGCGGCGCCGAGGCCGTAGCCCTGCTGCGCCAGCCAGGCGAGCATCAGGGCGACGCTGGCGGGGGTGTCCAGACCCACCCCATTGGCGAGCCGGCTGTTGCGGGTGGGGTAGTTGGCGAGCACCAGGGCCACGCGGCGCTCGGCATTGCTGCTGCGCCGCAGCTGGATCCAGTTGTGGGTGAGGGTCACGATCCACTGCAACCGCTCCGGATCGGGTTGCAGGCGCTGCAGCGCCGTGCCCAGCCGATCACTGGCCCCGGCCACCTCCTTGAACGCCCCCACCCGGGTGGTGATCCGGCCATCCAGTTCCGGCAGGGCGATCTGCAGACTGAGATCGAGCGGTCCCAGACCGATGCTGCTCTCCTGCCAGCTGCGCTGCGACCTGCCGCTGCAGAGCAACTGCAGCACGGGCAGCTGCAGGCGCTCCCAGAGCGGCGCGCCGAGGCCGGCGTCTTCGAACTGGACGGAGGCGAAGCCGGTGCTGCAGAGCACCGCCTCGGCCGCTTCGCGCTCCAGCAGATCGCCCACACCCCGTTGCACGGCGGGATCCCGCAGGCTGCTCACCCACAGCGCCCGCGGCGCCAGCCCCTGGGCTCGGAGTTCCTGCAGGCAGGCCTCCACCAGCGCCAGATCACCGGCCTGTAACAGGGCGCGATAGAGAATCAGCCCCACCCGCGGCCCGGGATCGGGCCGCCAGTCGTGGGGCAGCGGATCCGGACCGGGCTGCAGCTCCGGTGGCTCGGGGAGGATGCCGTTCAACAAGCTGGTAATACAGGCCAGCAGGGCCTCCAGGTTGGCGGCGCCTCCCTCGCGCAGGGCAGCGGCCAGGGCCTGGGCCAGGGGAGCGGGCACCGTGCCGAGTGCCCCCAGGCTGGCGTCCTCCTCCGCCGTACCGGCCAGCACCAGCAGCTGGCGGCGCTGGCCGTCTGGGCCAGCCGCTCTCGCCGCCCAGTCCCGCAGTTGTTCGAGGCCGTAGCTCCAGTGCCCCCGGCCGCCCAGCAGGCGCACGATCACCACCTGGGTGGAAGCCAGGGAGGTGCGGATGTAGTGATCGATCACCGCAGGATGGCTGAGGGCCGCCAGGTTCAGGGCCCGCAGCTCCGCGGTCAGCAGCGCCGGCCGGGCCTGCAGCAGGGCTTCGATCGCCACCAGGTCGGTGTCGGCACTGCTGAGCAGCACCACCGGCGCCGGGGCCTGCTCCACGAACAGTTGTCCTGGAGTGTCGCTGTCGTCCTGGCCGGGAACCGCCGCCAACCTGTGCATGCCCCCATCCTGCAGGGTGCGGTGAGAAGATCGGGCGAACGTTTCCGCCGCTCATGCATCAGTTCCTTCCTTACGCCTGGTTCGGCGGGACCTGTGTGCCCTTCGCTGAGGCCACCCTGTCGGTGGCTACCCATGCCCTGCATTACGGCACCGGGGCCTTCGGTGGCATGCGCGGGCTGCCCAATCCGGTCGATGCGAACGAGATTCTGCTGTTCCGGGCCGATCGCCACGCCCGTCGGCTCAGCCAGAGCGCCCGGCTGCTGCTGACCGAACTGGACGAAGCGACGATCCATACGGCGATCCTGGCCTTCCTGAAGGCCAACCGCCCCACCTGTCCGATCTATCTGCGGCCGTTTGTCTATACCAGCGATCTGGGTATTGCGCCGCGCCTGCATAACATCCAGACCGACTTCCTGATCTACGGTATCGAGATGGGGGATTACCTCTCCCCCGATGGCGTCAGCTGCCGCATCAGCAGCTGGACCCGCCAGGAGGATCGCTCATTGCCGCTGCGGGGCAAGATCAGCGGCGCCTACATCACCAGCTCCCTGGCCAAGACCGAAGCGGTCAAGAGTGGCTTTGATGAAGCTCTGCTGCTGAACAGCCGCGGCAAGGTGAGCGAGGCTAGCGGTATGAATCTGTTCCTGGTGCGCGATGGCGTGTTGATCACGCCGAGCGTCGATCAGGACATCCTTGAGGGGATCACCCGCGCCAGCATTCTTGAACTGGCCACGGTGATGGGCATCCCCGTGCTCGAGCGGCCGGTCGACAAGACCGAACTGATGATCGCCGACGAGGTGTTCCTCAGTGGCACGGCGGCCCGGGTCACACCGGTGCGCCGGATCGAAAATACCGAACTTCCCACCCACCGGCCGATCATGGAGCGGCTGCGGGAGCGCCTGACGGCGATCACGGAAGGCCGAGATCCAGACTATGACCACTGGGTGAGTCGCATCCGAATTGACGCCTGATGGTGGCCTCCAACCAATCCCGACCCAGCAGCCAGCGCATCGGTTTCCTCGAGCGTCTGCATGGCCCCGACCGACCGGTTCTGGTCTTTGATGGCGCCACCGGCACCTCGTTGCAACAGATGGATCTGAGCGCCGCCGATTTCGGTGGCCCAGCCCTGGAGGGTTGCAACGAAAACCTGGTGTTCACCCGTCCCGATGCGGTGCAGGCCGTGCATCGGCAGTTTCTGGAGGTGGGAGCCGATGTGATCGAAACCGACACCTTTGGTGCCGCTTCGATTGTGTTGGCCGAATATGGATTGGAAGAGCAGGCGTTCGCGATTAACAAGCGAGCCGCTGAACTGGCGCGTCAGGTGGCGGATGAGTACAGCACCGCAGCCAAGCCACGCTTCGTGGCCGGTTCGATCGGGCCTACCACCAAATTGCCCACCCTGGGCCATATCGACTTCGACACGATGAAGGCCTCGTTCCGGCAGCAAGCCGAGGGGCTGCTGGCCGGCGATATCGATCTGTTCATCGTCGAAACCTGCCAGGACGTGCTGCAGATCAAGGCGGCTCTGCAGGGTCTTGAGGAGGCGATGACCAGCGCCGCGTCGCGCCGGCCGGTGATGGTCTCCGTCACGATGGAAACCACCGGCACGATGCTGGTGGGTTCTGATATCGCGGCCGTGGTGGCGATTCTGGAGCCATTCCACATTGATGTGCTGGGTCTCAATTGCGCCACCGGACCCGAGCAGATGAAGGAACATATCCGTTATCTGAGTGAGCACAGTCCGTTTGTGGTGAGCTGTATTCCCAATGCTGGTCTGCCAGAAAACGTTGGTGGTGTGGCCCATTACCGGCTGACGCCGCTGCAGATGAAGATGCAGCTGCTGCATTTTGTGGATGATCTGGGCGTGCAGGTAATCGGCGGCTGCTGTGGCACCACGCCGGCCCACATCGGCAGCCTGGTGGAGCTGGCCGGCGAACTCAGGCCAGCCTCCCGTCCGGTCCGGGGCCTGGCGGCAACGGTGAGTGCGCCGACAGCAGCAGAGGTGAGGCCAGCCTTGGGCTATGAGCCTTCGGCCGCTTCGCTCTATGGCGTCACCCCTTACCACCAGGACAACTCGTTTTTGATCATCGGCGAGCGGCTCAATGCCAGCGGCTCCAGAAAAGTTCGCGACTTGCTCAATGTTGAAGATTGGGATGGCCTCGTGGCTGTGGCGCGCAGCCAGGTGAAGGAAAACGCCCACATTCTCGATGTCAATGTCGATTATGTCGGTCGTGATGGCGAACGGGACATGCGGGAGCTGGTGGCTCGACTCGTGACCAATGTCAATCTGCCGTTGATGCTCGATTCCACCGAGTGGCAGAAGATGGAGGCTGGCCTCAAGGTGGCGGGCGGTAAGTGCATCCTCAACTCCACCAACTATGAAGATGGTGATGAACGTTTTTTCAAGGTTCTTGAGCTGGCCCGCGACTATGGCGCTGCTGTGGTGGTGGGCACCATCGATGAGCAGGGCATGGCCCGCACGGCGGAGCGCAAGTTTGCGATCGCCCAACGGGCCTACCGCGATGCGCTCGAGTTCGGTATTCCGGCACGCGAGATCTTCTACGACCCTTTGGCCCTGCCGATCTCGACCGGTATTGAGGAAGATCGCCTCAACGGTGCCGCCACGATTGAAGCGATCGGCATGATCCGTCAGCGACTCCCCGGCGTTCATGTGGTGCTGGGGGTCAGCAATGTCAGCTTTGGCCTCTCGCCGGCTGCCCGGATCGTGCTCAATTCGGTGTTCCTGCACGATTGTTGCCAGGCTGGTCTGGATGCGGCGATCGTCAGCCCGGCGAAGATCCTGCCCCTGGCCAAAATCAGTGAGCAGGATCAGCAGCTCTGCCGCGATCTCATCTATGACCGCAGGCGGTTTGAGAGCGAGGCCTCCGGTGCCATCTGCACCTATGACCCCCTGACCGAACTCACTACCCTATTTGAGGGGGTGTCAGCCAAGGAAGCGCGGGCTTCAGGCCCCACCCTGGCCGATCTGCCGGTGGAAGAGCGTCTCAAGCAGCACATCATCGATGGCGAACGCATAGGACTGGATGCTTCCTTGCAGGAAGCCTTGCTCACCTATCCCCCCCTGCAGATCATCAATACCTTTCTGCTGGATGGCATGAAGGTGGTGGGTGATCTGTTCGGCTCCGGTCAGATGCAGCTTCCCTTTGTGCTGCAGAGTGCCGAAACGATGAAGGCGGCTGTGGCTTTTCTTGAGCCACACATGGAGGTACAGGAAGGCCCTGATGGCATAGCAATCTCCAGTGCGAAAGGTAAGTTCCTGATCGCCACTGTCAAGGGAGATGTGCACGATATCGGCAAGAATCTCGTCGATATCATTCTCACCAACAATGGCTATGAAGTGATCAACCTCGGCATCAAACAGAGCGTTGATGCGATTGTGGAGGCCCAGCAGCAGCACCGGGCTGACTGCATTGCCATGAGCGGCTTGCTGGTGAAATCAACGGCATTCATGAAGGACAACCTCGAAACCTTCAATACGGTGGGGATTCAGGTGCCAGTGATTCTTGGTGGTGCCGCCCTGACGCCCCGCTTTGTGCATGGCGATTGCCAGGCGGTCTATGGCGGCCAGGTGATCTACGGCCGCGATGCCTTCGCCGATCTGCGCTTCATGGATGCCCTGATCGAGGCCAAGGCCGCCGGTCGCTGGGATGACCAGGCCGGCTTTCTCGATGGCATCCCGGCTGGCATCACCATGGCCAGTCCTGCCAGTGCCGCCGCGGCTGACCCTGAGGCGGACGCGGTGGCTGAACTGGCGCGCAGCGGCGACGACCGGAATGACGGCGGCGCGGCCGAACCCCAGCCGAGCGCCCCAGCCGCGGCGTCCGCTCCAGTCGATGACAGCCGCTCCAGCAGCGTGCCGGAGGAACCAGCGCTGACGCCTCCCTTCTGGGGCTCCCAGGTGTTGCTGGAGGACGAGATTGATCTGGCCGCGGTGTTTCGTTATCTGGACCGTCAGGCCTTGTTCGCCGGCCAGTGGCAATTGCGTAAGACCCAGCAGCAGAGCCGCCAGCAGTACGAGGCGATGCTGGCCGAAAAGGCCGAGCCTGTGCTCGCCCAGTGGATCGAACGCTGCCTCAGCGACGGCCTGCTCACACCCCGGATCGCCTACGGCTATTTCCCCTGCGGGCGCTCTGGTAATGCGGTGCTGGTGTTTGATGCCGCCGGCATGGTGGCGGGGGCTGAACCGACGGCCGCCGGTCCGGAACTCGGACGTTTCGTGCTGCCGCGCCAGAAGGCCGGTAATCGCTATTGCATCGCCGATTTTTATCGCGATCTCAACCCCCAGCTCTCGGGCCAACTCCGTCCTAGCGATGTGCTGCCGATGCAGGCGGTGACCATGGGCCAGCGGGCCACGGCGTTCGCCCAGAAGCTGTTCAAAGCCGATCAATACAGCGACTATCTCTACTTTCATGGCCTCGCTGTGCAGATGGCCGAGGCCCTGGCCGAGTGGACCCATGCCCGCATCCGACGGGAGCTGGGCTTCGCCGAACAGGAACCCGAAGCGCTGCGCGATGTGCTGGCCCAGCGCTATCGGGGCAGCCGCTATTCCTTCGGCTATCCGGCTTGCCCGAACGTGGCCGATTCCCGGCCGCAGCTGCACTGGCTCGGTGCCGAGCGCATCGGCCTCACCATGGACGACAGCGACCAGCTGGAGCCGGAACAGAGCACCACCGCCCTGGTGGCCCTGCACAGCCGGGCGCGCTACTTCAGCGCCTGATTCCTCTCGGTGATGGCCCGGCGAGCCGTGGCAGGCTCGTCGGGCCCTTTTGCGTGATTGCCATGGCCCTTGCCGGACCAGACGGTATCGATGCCGCCATTGCCTCGGGACTGGATCTCGATGGCTCCCCGATTCCCGAAGCGATGCTCGCTCTTTACGGCGAGGTGATGGAGCTTGAGAGTCGCCGCGCCCGCAGTGGCGTCAAAAAATCAATGCGCAACCGGATCGTCAAGACCGGCTCGAAGCATCTAGACCAGGCCAGTCTCGATCAACGCCTGCAGGCCGCCGGTTGGGAGGGACTGAAGGCGAAGGAGATCGCCTTCTTCTACGGCTGAGGGAGGTCTGACCCGCGGGTGCACCGCGGTTCGATCGATGTGGCGCTGCGCTGGTCTGGCAGCGCGGCTCCAGGGACTTCACCCCGGTGCTGCAGCGTTGGCCGCCGGGCACTGCCCGGCGCCTTGGCTGGCGCCGGGCAGAATCAGTTCCCTGGAACCAGGAGGCCACAATCCAGCTCCCCGCGAGCTCAACCCTCTGGCTGTGCCGGGCTGGCTGGTGCGGGGTTTGGCTTGCGGCGATGTGATCGGGTCGGCCGCCAGGTCAGCCTGGCTGGCCGACCCGATCACGGCCTTCAGCCGCAGAGCTCTTCAAGGGTGTCGATCACCTGCTGCTGGAAATCCTCCAGATCGTCGGAGTCGCTCAGGTCGACCCCCTCGCCAGCGGCGTTCTGGGAAAGCTCCTGGAAGTGGAAGGCCCCTTCCCCATGGGCGAGGAACTCCATGGCGGAGGGCTCACCGCTTTCCTTGTAGGCGTCGCAGAGGGCCAGGAAGGCCGCATCCTCGGTGAAGTCCCAGCTCATGAAGGGGGTCGTGCCGAAAATCGGGATTGGGTTCTGAATGACCTTTAACGCCTACCCCCCGGAATTCGTCAACCACCTGGCCGCACTTTGTGCCAGTCCTCCGGCAGACTGAGCCCCCGATGACTGCGCCCAGGCCATGGTCCAGGCCCCTTTTGAGGCTGTCGATTCCAGTGATGCCGGGCCCTTGAACGTGCTCGGTGAGCCCTTGGTGGTCTGTGGGTGCGAACCGATGACCGGTTGGTTCCGTGATGGCACCTGCCGCAGCGATCCCGCCGACCTCGGCCGACACACCGTCTGCTGTGTGGTCGACGAGGCCTTCCTGAGCTACACCCGGGCCCAGGGCAACGACCTGAGCAGCCCGGCGCCGGCCTACGGCTTTCCGGGTCTTTCCGCCGGAGATCACTGGTGCATCTGTGCCGCCCGCTGGTTGGAGGCGTATGAGGACGGCATGGCGCCACCGGTGCATCTGGAGTCCTGCGAGCGGACCTGCCTGGAGCTGATTCCGCTGGACGTGCTGCGCCGTCACGCCGCCTGAGGCTCACCAGGGAATCTCGGCGCCATCCCAGGCCAGGAAGCGGCCGCTTGCCGCCGGCGACTGGCGCTCCAGCACATCCAGCAGCTGGCGGGCAGCACGCTCCGGGCTGAACAGCTGCAGCGCCGCCACCCCCGAGCGGAATGGGGCGGACAGGGCCGTCGCCGTGGTGCCTGGGTGCAGCAGGGTGACGCACATCTGGGGCAGACGCCGCCGCCATTCGATCGCCAGGGTGGTGAGCAGCTGGTTCTGGGCCGCCTTGGCGGCGCGATAGGCATACCAGCCCCCCAGCCGGTTATCGCCGATGCTGCCGACCCGGGCCGAAAGACTGGCGAACTGCGCCGGTTGGTCGCGGGGCAAGGCCGCCTCCAGAGCCTGGGCCACCAGCAACGGTCCCCAGGCGTTGACGCTGAAACTGCGCTCGAGATCGCGGCGATTCACCTGGGAGAGCCGCTTCTCCGGGGTCATGGCACCCGCCTGCAACAGGCCAGCGGTGTAGATCACCAGCCGCAGCGGGCTGAGCTGCTCCTGGGCCAGCTGACGCAGCTGCTCCAGACTGTCGTCATCGCTGACATCCAGGCTCAGCGACCGGATGCTCCTCTCCGTCGGTCCTGGAGTGGCCTCCCCGGCTGTTGTGGCGTCACCCCCGGCTGTTGTGGCGTCACCAACGGCTGTTGTGGCAACACCATCCACCAGAGGCCGCCGCTGGCTGCACCACAGCTGCAACCCCGGCGCCCTGGCGGCCAGCTCCGGCAGCAGGGCCCGGCCGATGCCACCGCCGCCGACCACCAGGGCGTGGCCGCTCCAGTCGCTCCAGGGGGAGGGGGGCTCGGCAGACATGGCAGCACTGGCTTGATGTCGCATGATGGCCGAGCTTCCAGGGGAGACGGGCCTGCGGATCACGGTGCTGGGACGGGGAGCCTGGGGCAGCACGCTGGCGCGGCTGTGGCAGGACGATGGCCATGCCGTGCGCAGCTGGTCGCGGCGTGATGGCGGCGATGCGGTGGACTTGCTGTCGGACTGCGATCTGGTGGTGTCAGCCGTGTCGATGGCGGCCGTCGCTGGCCTGGCCCGGAGCCTCGCGCTCCATTGGCCCGCCCCTTTGCCGCTGTTGAGTTGCAGCAAGGGTCTGGATCTCGACGGCCTCTGCAGCGCCAGTCAGCTGTGGGGTCAGCAACTGGCTGGGGCGCCGCTGGCGGTGCTCAGCGGCCCGAACCTGGCGGATGAATTGGATCGGGGCCTGCCGGCCTGCAGTGTGGTCTCCTCCAGCGATGCCGCCCTGGCCCTGCAACTGCAGCTGGCCTTGCGGGTGCCCCATTTGCGGCTGTACACCAACGCCGATCCGATCGGCACCGAAGCGGCCGGGGCGCTCAAGAATGTGATGGCCGTGGCGGCCGGCATCAGCGACGGGCTCGGGCTTGGTGACAATGCCAAGGCGTCGCTGCTTACCCGTGGCCTGGCCGAAATCGGTGCGGTGCTGGCGGCCCTCGGCGGCCAGACCTCGACCCTCTACGGCCTGGCCGGCCTCGGTGATCTGCTGGCCACGGCCAACAGCCCCCTGAGCCGCAACTACCGCTTCGGCCAGGCCCTGGCCGCAGGCCTTAGTGAGTCGCAGGCCCTCGCCGCCATCGGTGCCACCGTGGAAGGGCAGCGCACGGCCCGGGCCGCCATGCGGCTCGCCGCTCGTCAGGGCTGGCGGCTGCCGATCTGCGAGCAGGTGGTGTGCCTGCTTGATGGCGCCATCGACGCGCCCCAGGCCGTTCAGAGCTTGATGCAGCGCGATCTCAGGGCCGAGGTTGAGCCTTGAACCGGGCGGTGCTGATCGAGGCCTTCAGCGAGGGCCCCGGCGGCGGCAATGGCGCGGCGGTGGTGCTGCTTACCCAGCCGGCCTCCACGGGCTGGATGCAGCGACTGGCGGGCAGCCTGAAGCAGTCGGAGACGGCTTTCCTGCTGCAACAGCAAAACCAGTGGCTGTTGCGTTGGTTCACGCCGAGCTGTGAAGTGCCCCTCTGCGGCCACGCCACCCTGGCCAGCTTGCTGGCGCTTGGCCACTGGGATCTGCTGCAGCCCGGCGACTCCCTCGAGCTATGGACCCGCAGCGGACCGCTGACGGTGAGCCTCGATGCCAGCTCGTGCCGTCGCGGCAGCATTGTGCTGCCCAGTGGCGCGCTGCGTGCGGCGCCAGCCCCTGAGGCGCTGCAGGCTCTGCTGGTGCAGCGCCTCGGCAGCGCGGCCGAAGCGTTCTGGAGCTCGTCGCTTGCTTACAGCGTGGCCCTGCTGGCGGTAGACGCCGAACTCGCCAGCATGGCGGGCCTCGCTGCGGTCTTGCCCCTGGAGCTGCGTTCCGGGCTCGTGCTGATGCAGCCGATCGCGGACACCACGCCAGCCGCAGTGAGCCGGCCCCAGCATCTGGATGGTCTGCCGTTGGATTACCAGCTGCGCTTCTTTGCGCCGGGGCTGGGCATCGATGAAGACCCGGTCACCGGATCGGCCCATGCCCTGGTGGCGCCCTGGTGGCAGCAGCGGCTCGATCGCGACTGGGTGGTGGGCTGGCAATGCTCCGACCGTCCGGGGGGGGTGGTCAGCCGGGCCGCTTCATCAGGCATGATCCGCCTGTTCGGATCTGGACACCTCCTGTGGGACGGCACCTTGCTGACGGCACCCCACGGCAGCGCGGCCACTGGCGAGGTCAGCTGCGACTTCACGCTCTGCGACTTGCCGC
>CALPNT020000018.1 GCA_943325005.2 Bifidobacterium breve
AGACGGTTTGCCTGCAGACGGTTTGCCAGCAGACGGTTTGCCAGCAACAGCGTCCTCAGCTTCTGCGTTTTTCTGCAACAGAACGGACCAGCCACAGCCAGGTTCAGCCTTCAGCCGGGCCGATCAGGCCTGTCCCGTCAAGCCCGGCAATCTCCAGCTTGCCCCCTCCCCGCCCGTCCCCCCATGGCCCCGGCGAACAGCCCCGAACCCGTCTCCCAGGAAGAGCTCAACTCTTGGCGCCGCGGCTTCACACCCCAGGCCGAAATCTGGAACGGCCGCCTGGCGATGCTGGGGCTCTCGGTTGGGATCGGCGTGCTGGTGCTGGCCAGATTCGTGGCCAGCTCCCACGGTTGAACGCTGCTGACCGAGTCCGGCCCCTTCAGATCCGGCCGCGCAATCTCTGGGCCAGCTCTGACGGTCTGAGGCTCTGGGCCATGGCATCGTCGACGCTGACCCGACCAGCTTCAACCAGCTCCGCCAGGGCGTTGTTGCTGGTTTGCATGCCATCAAAGCTGCTGCGCTCCATGATCTGCTCGATTTCATCAAGTTCGGCCCGCAGGATGTAATCGCGGCAAGCATCCGTATTGATGAACAGATCGTGATAGCTGCAGCGTTTGCCATCGGTGGTTCGGATCAGTCCCTGCGAGATCACGGCCAGCAGCGATTCTGAAACCGCCCGGCGGATCTGGTCTTGTTCTTCCGGTTTGTACATCCCCAGCACCCGTTCCACGGTACGTACAGCCGAGTTGGTGTGGAGCGTGCCGAACACCAGGTGTCCGGTCTGGGAGGCCTCAATCGCGGTGGTCAGGGTTTCCTGGTCGCGGATTTCACCGATCAGGATCACATCCGGATCTTCGCGCAGGGCAGCACGCAGCGCATTGCCGAACAACTTGGTGTGGTGGTTCACCTCCCGCTGGCGGATCAGGGATTGCTGGCTCTGATGCACGAATTCGATCGGATCCTCAATCGTGAGGATGTGACGTTTCATCGTGCGATTGATGTAATCAATCAGCGCGGCCAGGGTGGTGCTCTTGCCTGAGCCGGTCGGGCCCGTGACCAGCAGCATCCCCTTCGGTCGCTGGGCCAGTTCGGCCAGCACCTTCGGTAAGGCGAGATCCTCAAGCGAGGCGATCTTCTGGGGGATCAGCCGCAGCACCATCGCCGGACCGCGCAGGGTTTCCAGCAGGTTGATGCGGACTCTCACATAGCCGAAATCAAACGAACCGTCGTATTCCTTCTCGCGCAGAAACGTATCGATTTCGGCTGGCGTTAACATTTCGCGCATCCAGTCCCGGAAGCTGATGCTGTCGGTGACGGGCCAGCCGGTGCGGGTCATGTCGCCGCGATCGCGGAAGCGGGGCTCCTCGCCAACGCCGACGTGGACGTCGGAGTAGTTGTGCTGGTGGGCAACCCGCACGATCGATTCGAGCGTTTCCGGTCCACCCCGTTCAGCGGCCGCCTGGTGCTGGACGGCGTCCTCGCGGCTGGCCTGATCGTTCACCGCCGCTGGTACGAGGCTGGCGCCAACGGAGAGCCCGAACGGTAACTCGGCCATGGTGCCTGCTAGTACTCCAATCGCGGCCATGCTGGCACCGCTGACGGCTGTTGGCTTGCTTCGTCCGGGGTGGGGTGGAGGCAATCCACCTTTCTAGGATCAGCCCATCCGCCTTCCGGCTTTGCACGCTCCCACCGGCGCCGTCCCTGCCGCCTCCCAGGGTGAGTCCCCGTCCTCGGCGAAGGCGTCGCGCCCCTTGGTCACCATCGTTCTGGGCACCCGGCCGGAGGCGATCAAGCTGGCCCCGGTGATCCTGGCTTTCCTGGCCGCCGAGGATTTCCGCACTCGGGTGGTGCTCACCGGTCAGCATCGCGAGATGGTGAGCCAGGTGATGGATCTCTTCGGTCTGCAGGCTGATCATGATCTGGCCCTGATGGCCCCTAACCAGACGCTCACCCACGTCACCTGTGCGGCCCTGCAGGGGTTGAAGCAGGAATTTGCCAGCCAGCGCCCCGATCTGGTACTGGTGCAGGGCGACACCACCACCGCTTTTTCCAGTGCCCTGGCTGCCTTTTACGAGCAGATTCCGGTGGGGCATGTGGAGGCCGGCCTGCGCACCGACGACCTGTTCGATCCCTTCCCAGAGGAGGCGAATCGTCGCCTGATCTCCCAGCTGGCCCAGCTGAACTTCGCCCCCACGGATCAGTCGGCCGCGAACCTGCAGGCTTCCGGGGTGGTGGGCGAGACGATCGTCACCGGCAACACGGTGATCGATGCCCTGTTGCGGATGGCGGAGTCGGCGCCGGAACTCCATCTCCCCGGCCTCGACTGGCAACAGCAACGCGTGCTGCTGGCCACCGTGCACCGGCGTGAGAACTGGGGTGAGCGGCTGCAGCAGATCGGTCGGGGCTTTCTGGCGGTGCTGGATCGCTTCCCCGATACCGCCCTGCTGCTGCCGTTGCATCGCAATCCAACCGTGCGCGAACCGCTGCAGGCCCTGCTGGGCAGCCATCCGCGCGCCTTCCTCACCGAGCCGCTCGATTACGACCGGCTGGTGGCGGCGATGCGTGGCTGCACCTTGCTGCTCACTGATTCCGGAGGCCTGCAGGAGGAGGCCCCGGCCCTAGGCAAGCCGGTGCTGGTGCTGCGGCGCACCACCGAGCGGCCGGAGGCGGTGGAAGCCGGCACCGCCAAGTTGATCGGGACCGATGCCGAGGCGATCCTCAGCGAGACCAGCCTGCTGCTGGAGCATCCCTACGCCTACGAGGCGATGGCCCGGGCCCACAACCCGTTTGGCGATGGCTATGCCAGCGGCCGGATCGTGGTGGCGGTGCGCCGTTTCCTGGCGGCGCACCGAGGCAGCCCCGCAGGCTGACAGGCAGGGTTGGCTCTGGGGCTGCCGGCTGCCTGCCTGCCGGCTGCCGTGGATTCAGTCCGCCTTGCGCTTCTTGGCCCAGGGAGGCAGGTCGATGAAGACGCGGGTGTTCGGCTCGAGGCCGTTGAGAATCTGAGTGTCCTTGCCGCTGCTGGCCCCCAGTTCCACCGGTTGGAAGGTGGGCTGCTGCTGCTTGCCGACCCGCAGTACGCCCGGGCGGCCTGTTTCGGTGACGATCGCCACGGTGGGCACCAGGGTGCGGGCCTGCAGCTGACCGGTCTGGAAATCAATGTCGGCGGTCATGCCGATGCGCAGCTCCGGCGCTGGATCCAGCAGGCTCAACTTGACCTCAAAGGAGGTCACGTTGTTGGTTTTCACCGCCCGCGGGGCGATCTGCCGCACCACGGCGGCGAAGCGGCGATCTGGGTAGGCATCCACCCGCACGCTGGCTTTCATGCCCAGCTGCAGGCGCCCGATGTCGCTCTCCGGCACCTTGGCGATCACCTCGAGGCCCTTGGCCACCTCCACGATCGAGGAACTGGTGGCCCCCAGGGTGCTCGAGGCGGTGGTGGTGGGGGTGACGAAGGCGCCGGGATCGGCATAGCGCTGACTGATGACGCCGGCGAAGGGGGACCGCACGATCAGTTCATCCCGCTCCACCAAGCGCTGCGACAGCCGCTCCTGGGCAGCGCGGACCTGCATGCGCTTGATTTCGTAGTCGGCGCGGAAGCGATTGAGGTCGTTGAAGCTGATCGCTCCCTGCTTGAACAGCGGTTCATTGCGCTGCAGCTCGCTCTGGCTGCGAGCCAGTTCGGCCGCAGCCGAGCGGGCATTGGCCTGGAGTTCCTGCAGGCGGTCGCGCAGATCGCCACTGTCCATGCGGCCCAGGCTCTGGCCGGCCTGGACCCGGTCGCCTTCGTCGACGTCGAGGGTTTCCAGTACACCCTGGCGCTTGGGACTGACATTCACCCGCACCACCGCATCGAGTTCACCACTGGCGGCCACGATCCCCGGCAGCACGCCGGAGCGGGCCACGACGGTGAATGGCATCACGTTGCGAATGGCCTTGCTGCGCTGCTGCTGCCACAGCCCCAGGCCGCTGATCAAGGCCGCGGTGACGGCGACACCGACCCACAGGCGCCTCCGGCGGAGCCAGGGGGTGGGGGCTGACGTGATCGGTGCGAGCTTGGGCGCAACCGGTGGCGGGGGGAGTGGGGCGGAAATCGGCCTGACATCGCTGCCGGCAAGTCTCGCCGCTGGCGCCGCCGAGCGTGGTGGTGGTGGGTCCGGTTCCCCGTAGATTTCGGCCATGCTCAAAGCCGGAATCGTCGGACTGCCCAACGTCGGTAAGTCGACCCTGTTCAATGCCCTGGTGGCCAATGCCCAGGCCGAAGCCGCCAACTATCCCTTCTGCACGATCGAGCCCAACTCGGGCATCGTGTCGGTGCCCGATGAGCGGCTGGCCAAACTCTCCGCCATCTCCGGCTCGAAGGAACTGATTCCCACCCGGGTGGAGTTCGTCGATATCGCCGGTCTGGTCAAGGGAGCCAGCCAGGGGGAGGGACTCGGCAACAAATTTCTGGCCAACATCCGCGAGGTGGACGCCATCGTCCACGTGGTGCGCTGCTTCGAGAATGACGATGTGATCCACGTCTCCGGCTCGGTGGATCCGGTCCGCGATGCCGAGATCATCAACCTCGAGCTGGGGCTCTCCGATCTGGCCCAGGTGGAGAAGCGGCGCGATCGCCTCAAGAAGCAGGCCCGCACCAGCAAGGAGGCCCAGGTGGAAGATGCCGCCCTGGCGCGCATCCAGGCCGAGCTGGAGCAGGGCGGCGCGGCCCGCAACGTCGAGCTGGGGGCCGAGGAGGCCGCCATGGTGCGTCCCCTGTGGCTGCTCACCGCCAAGCCGATCATCTACGCCACCAATGTGAGCGAAGACGATCTGGCCAGCGGCAATGCCTATGTGGAGGCCGTGAGGCAGCTGGCGGCCCGGGAGGGGGCTGAAACGGTGCCGATCTCCGCCCAGGTGGAGGCCGAGTTGATCGAGTTGCCGGAGGAAGAGCGGGCTGAGTTCCTGGCTGGACTGGGGGTGAGCGAGGGCGGCTTGCAGAGCCTGATTCGCGCCACTTATTCACTGCTGGGCCTGCGCACCTATTTCACCACCGGCGAAAAGGAAACCCGGGCTTGGACGATCGAGGCCGGCATGACCGCCCCCCAGGCTGCCGGCGTGATCCACACCGATTTCGAACGCGGGTTCATTCGCGCCCAAACCGTCAGCTACGCCCAGCTGCTGGAGGCCGGCTCCTTGGCCGTGGCGCGTACCCGCGGCTGGCTGCGTAGTGAAGGCAAGGACTACGTGGTGGCCGAAGGGGACGTGATGGAGTTCCTGTTCAACGTGTAGGACGCTGGCCAGGGCAGCGGCCGCGGCCCGCGGCGTGCGGTAGCCATCGGCTGGTGAGGGGTGGAGCGCCAAGCTGGTGCCTGGGGTTGTCTGCCGGCGCTGTTGGTTGGCTTCCATCGCCTTGGGCGCCGGAGCGACCTGGCCGTTGCGCCGGGGCAGGCCCGTAGGCGGGGGAGAATGGCGTCAACTGCTGTACGAGCCATGACCTCAGCCGAAACCTCCCCGCTCCCCCAGCCCCCCGAGGCGGATGGGGCGGCCGCGGAGATCCATCCCCACAACTTCGAGGTGCAGAAGGAACTGCACCAGAAGATCCGCAACGATCCCGACTACGACGACTGGGAATACGGCACGGAACCCCTGCCGCACGAGGCCTGGCTGAAAGCCAGGCCGACCCAGGAATCCGAGCCTGGCTGAAAGCCAGGCCAACCCAGGGCTTGCGGTGCGCTGGATCGGGGTTGCCGGCACCGATCAGGTCTGGCCGGAATCCTGGCTGGTGCTGGTGGCGTTGCTGTCGCTGGCCGTCGTGGCGCTGGCTGTGTTGTCGCTGGTAGGGGTGGCGCTGGCGGACTTGCCCTTGGTGTCGAAGCGGTACAGGATCTGGCGGCCGCCCTCACCCTCCAGATCGCCGCCTGTAGCGCTGAGCACCTGCAGCAGATTGCGGCGCTGGAAGCGCTCCACCTGGCCCACCAGCGGCAGGCCGGCCACGCAGAGGGCGGCCATGCCCAGCCAGAGGCCGACGCCGTGGCGCTGCTGATCGAGCAGCTGGCCCGCCAGCAGCGGCGCGGCGAAGGCACTGATGGCGAAGCACTGGGAAAACAGGGCCATCGCCAATCCCTGATGGCGGCGGGGACTGAGCTCCACCACAGCTTCGGTGGCGGTGGGCAGAAAGGCGGCTTCGCCCAGGGCCAGGGGCAGCTGGGCCAGCAGCATCAGCACCATGCCGTGGGCACTGAAGGCGGAGGCGGCCAGCAGGCTGCAGCCAACGGCGAAGCTGCCGAGGCTGAGCGTGAGGCCGGTTCCCACCGGACGCTTGGCCAGCGCCTGGCCCACCGGCCACTGAATCACCATCAACAGCCCCAGCTGCAGGCCGATGGTCAGGGCGCCCAGGCTTTCCGGCAGGGGGCTGCGCTGCAGGCTGCCCCGCACCAGATCCAGGGGCAGGGCGCTCTGCATCAGGGCCGGCAAGGCGGTGGCCAGCACGGTGACGGCCAGGATCGGCAGCAACGGCGGCAGCCAGCGACCCAGGGGGCTGGAGCCTTCCAGCTGGCGTTTGCGCTGGGTCTGGGGCAGGGGCCGGCGCCATAACAGGACGATCACCGTGAGCAGACAGCTGATATCGACCAGGTAGATGCCCCGCAGCTGACCCTGGGCGGCCAGCAGGGCACCGATCAGGGCGCCGCTGACGACGCCGAGAGCATCGGCACTGCGCACCAGGGCAAAGCCCCGGGCCGAAGGGATCGGCGGGCAGCCGAGCGGGACGGCCAGCTCGATCGCAGGCCAGTAGAGCCCCATGGCGATGCCCAGCAGCAGCTGGCCGCCCACGTAGCCACCGAAGCCCTCGGCACCGAACAGGATCGTGTCCCCCAGCAGGGCACTGAGGCAGGCCAGCAGCACTGGCAACGAGCAACTCAGGCCCCGATCCAGCAGCACCCCGCTGAGTAGGCGCCCGCCGGTGCCGGCCAGGGCCGCCAGGGCCAGGCCCGTGGTGACACTGCTGGCACTGAAGGCCTCGTGGTGAAACACCATCGGTGTGAGATACAGCACGCCACCGGCTCCCACCATCGCGATCAGCCGGATTCGGGCCAGATCGCGCAACGGCACGGGAAACTGGTGCCACCAGGTCTGAGCCCTGGCTATGAACCGTGCTGTTGCCTCGCCACCCGATCTGTCGCCAGCGGTCACCGCGCTCTCCTCGTGGCCTCCCACGGATCGGGGCCATGCTGGCCAGTCTGCTGATCGCAGCAGCCGTGCTGCCCCAGGGGCGTCCGGCGCTGGCGGCGGAGCTGTTGAAGCTGCGCCTGGATGGCCTGGAGATTCCGATCCGCCTCGATCAGCTGGAGATTTGGAGTCGCCATCCCCAGAGCTCGCCGTTCCTGGCCTCCCGCGGCTTCGGCTCCGCCGGTGCCGATGTGGCGGTCTGGCTGGAGCTGCTCGAACCTGACAGCCGCACCGATCTGCTGCGGCTGCTGCGGGCTCCCCTGCTGCGGGATCGCACCTTCGGCCGCCAGTTGCTCGACAGCTGGGCGGGGGGGCAGATGCTGGCCGAACTCGGGGATCTGCTCACCACCCCGGAGGGCAAGCCCACCACCGCCCTGCTGCAGAAAACCCTCCAGGAGCTGCTGCGCCAGCAGCGTGAGGTGACGGCCCTGAGCCTGCTGCAGGCGCTGCCGCTGCCCAGCCTCAGCCTCCAGCTCGATGGGCTGCTGGCCCTGGCTCAGCAATGGCGTCAGCAGCTCAATCGCCAGCGCCTGGCGCTGCGCGATCTCCAGCAATTGGTGCTGCCGCAGCGGGAGAGCCGGCCGCTGGTCTTCCGCGAGCGCCAACAGCCCCAGCCGCTGCACCTGACCCTGGCGGTGGATCATCGCCAGCAACAGCTGCCCCTGGATGTCTGGTCCGCCCCGAACGCGGCGGCGGCTGATGCCGCCCGCCGGCCCTGGCTGCTGGTGCTCCCCGGGCTGGGCAGCAATGCCGATCAGTTCGGCTGGCTGGCGAGTGCCCTGGCTCGGCGCGGCTGGTCGGTGGTGGTGGTGCAGCATCCCGGCAGTGATGGCCAGGCCCTCAAGGCTGCACTCGACGGCCAAAGTCCACCGCCGGGGGCCGAAACCCTGGCGGTGCGGCTGCGGGATGTGGCAGCGGTGCTGGCGGCCCAACGTCAGGGGCGCCTGTCGGTTCAGGGTGACGGGGTGGTTCTGGTGGGTCACTCCCTCGGTGGCCTGACGGCCCTGCTGGCGGCAGGGGCACAGCCGGAGCCAGGGCTGGAGGCCCGCTGTCGCAAGGCGATCAAGCGCCTGCCGCTCGGCAATCCTTCGCGCCTGTTGCAGTGCCAGCTGGCCAGCATCGGCCTACCCAGGGCCCTGCCCCGTCCGGCCGATCTGCGGGGCGTGCTGCTGTTCAACAGCTTCGGCAGCCTGCTCTGGCCCCATGGGGCGCTGGCGGCCTTGCCGGTGCCGACGCTGATGGTGGGCGGCAGTCTCGATCTGGTCACCCCGCCGCTGGAGGAGCAGCTCAGCCTGTTCCTGCCGGCTGCGGCTGGCAGCAGCCGGCTGGTGCTGGTGGAAGGGGGCAGCCATTTCTCGCCGGTGCGCATGGCGGAGCGGGAGGAGGTGGTGTTCCGGCTCGGCAGTGAGCTGGTGGGGGTGGATCCGCTGCTGGTGCAGGGGCTGCTGCTGGGCCTCTGCAGCGACTTCCTGCAGACCCTGCAGCAGCCCCAGCCGCTGCCCTCCCAGGTGCGCCGGCAACAGGGGGTGACGGCCTATGTGCTCGACCAGACCGCGGCCCGCCAGTGGCGGGATCGGTTGCCGCCCTAGGCCCGGCGGCGCCGCCTAGAAGCGGATGCGTGGATCGAGCACGGCCACCAGCAGATCGACCGCCACCGTGATCAGCACCACCAAGCCGGCCACGACGACGACGATGCCCTGCACCAGGGGGTAGTCGCGCTGGGCGATTGCCTCCTGCAGCCGGTAGGCGATGCCTGGCCAGGAGTAGGTGACCTCGATCAACAGGGCGCCGCCGATCAGGGAGGCGACGGTGATGCCGGTGATCGTCAGCACCGGTAACAGGGCGTTGGGCAGGGCATGGCGCAGCACCACCCGGGTTTCGCTGAGGCCGCGGCTGCGGGCCGCCTCCACGTAGTCCGATCCCAGGGCGCGGCGCAGATTGAGCCGCAGGGCATTGGTGAAGATGCCGCTGAGCAGCACGCCGAGCGTCGCCGCCGGCAGCACCAGATGGCGCATCGCCCCCCAGAACTGCTGGCCATTGCCGGCGCGCAGGCTGTCGAACAGGTAGAAGCCGCTGCCCTGCGGCGGCAGCAGCGTGGGCGGAAAGCGGCCGCCCACCGGCAGCCAGCCCAGCCAGACGGCGAACACCAGCTGCACCACCATCGCCGCCCAGAACGGCGGCAGGGCATAGGTGCCGATGCCGAACAGCCGACCGGCCAGATCCACCTTGCCCTCGGGCCGGGCGATGCCGCTGAAGCCCACGGCCAGCCCCAGCACCGCCGCCAGCACCAGGGCCACCACCCCCAGCTCCAGGCTGGCGGGCAGGCTGGCGCGGATGATGCCCAGCACCGGCTCCTGGCTGTTCTGGGACAGGCCAAGATCGCCGTGCAGCAGCTGGCTGAGGAAATGGCCGTACTGGCTCAGCAGCGGTTGATCGAGACCGAGCTGATGGCGCAGGGCAGCCCGGGCGGCGGCCGGCGCCTTGGGGCCGAGTAGGGCATCGATCGGATCCCCCGGTGCCACCCGCAGCAGCAGGAACACCAGGCTGGCGATCAGCCCCAGCATCAGCGGCGCCAGGGCCAGCCGGGCACTGAGATAGCGCAACAGATGGCTGCGGCGGCTCATGGTCGGGCCTCCCGGCGGGCGTCGCGGCGCTGCAGTTCACCGAGCAGCACCCGGCCGGAGCCGTCGAAGCGGGGCGGGCTGAGCTGGGGACGGGCCCAGGCCACCGGCGCCGTGAGCCACACCGGCAGGTAGGGGGTGGCGGCGGCGGCGCGCCGCTGGATGGCCCGCAGCAGGGCGAGGCGCGGCGCCCCGGTGAGCTGGCTGCTCTGCTGTAGCTGCGCGTCGAGGCCGGGGGCGCTCCAGAAGCTGCCGCTCAGGGCGCTGTTGCCCTTGAGGCAACGGTTGCCGCGGGACTGTTCACAGCTCAGCAGGGGCACCAGGAAGTTCTCGGCGTCGGGATAGTCGGCGCTCCAGTCATAGAAGAACATCACCAGGGCGCCTTTGCCGAGTTGGTCATAGGCGGTGGTGGATTCCATGCCGGTCGGCTCGAGGCTGATGCAATCGCCCAGATCACGGCGCAGCTGGGCCTGCCAGGTGAGGGCCAGCAGGCGATCGGTGGGGATATCGGAGCGGAAGGTGAGCGGCAGGCTGAAGCGTTTGCCCTGGCAGTAGCCCGCCTGACGGAACAGTTGGCGGGCGCGCTGGGGGTTGTAGGCGGGCCAGAGATCAGCGGCGGAGCCGGGCAGGCTGGGCGGTACCAGCTGGCGCAAGGGGACTCTGATGCCGAGGCTGGCCCGTTCGCTGAGGGTGCGGCGATCGAGGCTGTGGGCGATCGCCTGGCGCAGGAGCGCTGAATTCAAGGGTGGCTGATCGCTGAGCAGCGACAGAAAACCGATTTCCAGGGCCGGACCGATCGCTTCGCGCAGGCGGCCGGCCTGGGCGTCGCGATGCAGGGCGCGCTGATGGTCGATCTCCAGGCCACTGGAGAGCAGCAGGTCCACCTCACCGCTGCGCAGGGCACCGAACAGGGCGGTGGAGTTGCTGAGGGTGACCAGCGAGAGGCCGCCATTGCGGGGCCGCGTGCCCCAGTAGCGCGGCCAGGGGCTGAGGCGCTGCTGCTGGGGGCTGAAGAAGCTGACCTGGTAGGGGCCGGTGCCCACGAAGCGATCGGCCAGGGGCTTGTCGCGGTAGGCGCGGTAGGCGGTGGGGGAAACGGGCGTGAGGAAGATGGCGCTCAGCAGCCGGGGCAGGGGGCTGAAGGGCTGTTTGAGCTCCAGCTCCAGTTCATGGGATCCGGTGACCCGCACGGCCCGCACCCGGTCGCTGAGCTGAAAGCCGAGGGTGCCGATCGCCATGAAGCGCCGCAGCGAGAACGCCATGGCCTCGGCATCGAAGCGGGTGCCGTCGTGGAACAGCACGTCCTGCCGCAGGCGGATGCGGGCGCGGCGGCCATCGGGGCTGAGCTGGGGCAGGGCGGTGGCCAGCCGGGGCTCGATGCGGCCGTCCGGGGCGATGGCGTAGAGGGGATCGCCGAGGGCGCTGAGCACCTGCATGATCCCCACCCGCGAGGCGGCGGCGGGATCGAGCGAATCGAGGCGGCTCTTGGTGGCCACGATCAGCACCCCTGGGGGCCGCCGCGGCTGGCAGGCCGTGAGGGTAGGGAGCAGCAGCAGGGTCGCCAGCACCAAGGCCAGCCGGGGGCCGCACCGCTGGCTCAGGCGGCCTGGCAGATCAGTCAGGCCGGCGATACGAAGCAATCCCAGCGGCTCAGGGCGGCCCCATTCAAGACCGGCAGCTGGCGCTGTGGGGGCGCCGGTGGGCGGCCGTCTGAACTTGTCGCAAGGACAGCTCGAACACGGGCGAGCCATGGCGGGCCAGGGGCCAGGCCCGTAGCCAGCAGCGATCGCCGCGATCATCGACGCCGATCACCTGGTACATCTGACCGTCTTGGCCGGCAGCCGGCAGCTCGATGCAGTCGCCTTGGTGCAGGTTGGGAGTGGAGCGTGTCATGGGTGTGGCGCAGGGAATCTGAAACAGAGCCGGGTGGGGGGAAAAGAGAGACAGGGAAAAGAGGTAGAAGGCGGCGGGGAGAGGAAGATGAATCGCTGCGGCAAGCTCAGGCTCTAAGGCTGAGTTCTGGGTTCGGCTCTGGGCTGCTGGGGTAGTACCAGGCTCCCGACTTGTTCTGGGATTGAAGGTTTGGGTCGATACAAAAGTTGAAGTCGGTGAGCGGATCGCGACATGGCTTGAGTCCACGGGATCGCTGTAGGGCGGGACATGGGGCGGCGGCCGACGCGACGTGCTGGGGATGTTCGGTATTTCTTCCACTTTGCCTTAGGGGTCGTCGCGGCGCGGGCTGTGCTGATCAGCGCTGCTGATCGGCATGATCAAAACGCCGTTGCGACAGGGCTGGCTGGTCCCGTGCAGGCAAGCGGTGTCGATTCGGAGACGGCGGGCCGGGGTGCGGCGCCAGCGACGGACGGCGGCGGCGCGGGGTCTGCGACCGGGGCAACGGAAGGTGCGTGATGACGATCTGAGTTCAGCGAATCTCCACGGCAACGGCGTCATCGCAGTGATTCACGGCGTCCATCAGGGGCTGGCCAGCACAGCCACCAGCTCAGAACAACGACCAGCTCACGGGTAACGCACGCCGCGTCGGTAGCGGCCGTCGGGAATGGCTTTGAGGAAGCTGATCAGATCATGCGGCGCGGCCTGATCGATGGCGGCAGAGTGGGTTTCTGGTATTGGACACGGTGCGACCCACCCACCAAACCCAAGGCTGACAGGCTCGCCAAGCACTAACAGGAGAGATTTCTAGGCGACCCTGCGGGCGTCGAGTTTGGCTGACAGGTTCTGGACCTCCTGTTGCTTCTGGGTGACCAGGGTGAACTGGCCGTTGGCGTCCGCCACCAGGTTGAAGTCCTTGTCGTTCACCGTGTCGTCGGTGAGCTGCACCGCCTGGCTGCCCTGGCCCTTGCGGTACAGCAGCACGATGCCCGGATCCCAGCTCTGGGGCTGGGCATCGGATTCGCCGGGTTCATTCGCCCAGAGGTTGTTCAGGTAGGTGGTCTGCACCGCATTGCCGCCCACGGCGCCCGGCACCGCCTTGGCCTCCCCCCAGTGCTCAGCCTGGCTGTCGTTGTTTGTTTTCAGTCTCCAGCCGGATCCGCCAGTTGCAGGCTCCGCCCCAGGCGCCGGCCAGTGATCAGCAGCACGGCGGCCGTGGCGAGCAGGGCGACGACGCGGCTGGCGATGGCCAGGGGACTGAGTGATCCGCGGCTGGCCTCCGCCCCCACCGCGCCGGCCAGCACCAGCACGGCAAAGCGCGGGATCAGCACCAGGCAGGCCAGGGCATAGGTGCGGCCCGGCGTGGGCCCCAAGGCGCAGCTGGCGTTGACCAGATTCATCGGAATCAAGGCCAGCCGCAGCAGCAACATCAGCCGCAGGCTCGCCGGGGTCTGCAGCAGCCGTCGCAGCCTGCGGCCGCGCCGCTGCCGCTCCAGCCACTGGCTGATCCGGGGTCGCAGTAGCCCTCGGCAGAGCTGCCAGTTCAGCACCAGTCCGGCGGCCTGGCCCACCAGCACCACCGCCAGGCTCAGCGGCCCGCCATACAGCACGCCGGCGCTCACCACCAGCAGGCCGGCCGGCAGGCCGAGAGCCACGCAGGCACTCAGCAGCAGGCCGTACAGCAAGGGTGGGAGCGGCTCCATCTGGGTCCGTCGCGGCCGGCAAGCTAGGGCCTACCGCCTGCTGCTGTTCAGAGCGTCCTTGACCTGATCGCTCGGATCAAGCCTCCAGTCGCCCCAGCCAGTGCTGCAGGTCGGCCACAGCGCTGAAATCAAGCAGGTTGAGGCTCAGGTCCTCCAGTTGATTCAGCTCCAGCGACTCGATACGGGCGGTGCAGGCCGCATCGAGGGGGCCAATGCGGCGTTGCAGCAGACGCAGGCTGAGGGCGGCAGCTTCCCGCCGGCGTCCCTCCTGGAGTCCTTCCTGGAGTCCTTCTGGCGTCCTTCCTGCAATCCCTCTTGCAGGATCTCCTGGAAGGCACGGGTATGGCGCCAGCTCTCGTTGGAACTACCGATCGTGGCCATGATTGTCCTCATTCCTGAGGCCGGCGAATCTTTCGCTGAGCATGGGCAGGATCAGCTCCAGCCGCTCAGGGTGCAACGCCAGGAGCTTGCGGCAGCAGGGCACCAGATCGGCTTCGGGGCGAACGGGGAGGGCGAGCCTTGCCTCGGGTTTGGTTCGTTGGCAGAGCTCCTCCAGATCCACCCAGGTCACATCCTGCGCCAGGAAGCGCCTCAGGGTCGGGGCCGCAACCGGCAGGTACGAGTAAGGAGCCCAGGCTTGCTGCCTGCCGTCGTGGGTTGCTGCCCCAGGCTTCAGCCCGCCAGCGCCAGCTCGAACTCACGCCGATCGGTGGGCAGGGCCCGCTCGAACACCTTGCAGAAGGTTTTCACCACCCGATCACCGGAGTCGATCGTTTCGAGCGGATCCTTGCGCAGCCGATGCCGTAGGCAGCAGGCCACCACCCGGGCGACGTCGTCGTCGGTGACTTCGCTGCGGTGTTCAAACGCTGCCAGAGCCCGCGCCGCCCGGTTGGTGACGATGTCACCGCGCAGGCCGTCCACATCGAGCTCGCCGCACACCGCCGAGATGCGGATGCGCAGGTCGGCGTCGATCTGCACCTGGCTCAGTCGCTTCTGGGCCGCCACCACCCGCTCCTGCAGAGCATCCTGGGTGGCCTGCACGGCTGTGTTGAAGCCATCGGGATTGTCGTCAAAGGCGGTGCGCTGATCCACCACCTGCACCCGCAGCTCCGGATCGCGCACGGTGCGCACCTCGACGCTCATGCCGAAGCGATCGAGCAGCTGGGGCCGCAGTTCACCTTCTTCCGGGTTGCCGGAGCCGATCAGCACGAAGCGGGCCGGGTGGCGCACCGAAATGCCTTCGCGCTCCACCGTGTTCCAGCCCGAGGCGGCCGAATCGAGCAGCACATCCACGAGGTGGTCGTCGAGCAGGTTCACCTCATCGACGTACAGCAAGCCGCGGTTGGCCTTGGCCAGCAGGCCCGGCTCAAACGCCCGCACCCCCTCGCTCAGGGCCTTTTCGATGTCGATCGTGCCGCAGAGGCGATCTTCGGTGGCTCCCAGGGGCAGATCCACCATCGGCACCTGGCGCGGTTCGATCGCCAGGCTCTCGCCCCGATCGGCGCGTTCACGCACCTCGCTGCTCTGCAGATCGGGATCGTCCGGCGAGCTGTTGTAGGGGTCGCCTGCCACCACGTCGATCTCCGGGAGCAGATCGGCCAGGGCCCGGATCGTGGTGCTCTTGCCGGTGCCCCGGTCGCCCATGATCATCACGCCGCCGATGCGCGGATCGATCACATTCAGCAGCAGCGCCAGCTTCATCTCCTCCTGGCCGACGATGGCGGTGAAGGGGAAAACCCGGCGCTTTCTCGACGGACTCACGGGGCGGTGGACGGTGTGGATGGCGATTGTTTCACAGGCTCTGGGGCCGGGGCGATCGGCAGCAGCGACAGCACCTGGGGTGGGGTGGCATCGGCCGGATAGATCAGACGCACCTGCAGCTGCCGCTGCTGGCCCGGCGCCAGGGTGACCGTGCCCAGCGCCGGCCCCATCTGGCCGGCCCGCAGCACCAGATGGAAGCCCTGGCGGCCGGCCGGTTTGCCAGCGGTGCCATCGAGGCCGCTCACCTCCACCGTGCCGCGGAACAGCACCGCCTTGCCCGGCACGCTGTTGAAACGCAACCCGCCCAGGGCCTGGTCGTTTTTGAGCGGCGATTCCAGGGCCAGTTGCAGGCTCAGCGGCGCGCTGGTGTCGTTGCGCAGCGGCAGGGTGAGGTCGTATTCGACGCCATAGCTGCCGTGGGCGGCCCAGGCGGTGCCCGGGTAGAAGGCGCTCAGCGGCGGGGTCTGCACTTGGCCGGTGCCGAACGTGCCCCGCTCCAGGGCGGCGATCGGCCAGGAGATCGGCGCCCGGCTCATCGCCAGGCTGCTCTGGCCGGGATCGGTGAGGCGCCCGCGCCAGGCGCTGCCTTGCTCGACGCCGCTGACCCGTGAATAGATCAGCGGACCGGGGCTGCCTTTGGGGCTGGGGGCATGCTCCTTCGGGCTGAGCTTGCCCTGCAGCAGCTGGGCCCAGACCGGTGCCGCCGGCGCTTGCTTGGTGTCGCCAAAGGCAGCCAGGGTGGCGAGATCCACCGGGCCGTCGGCTTCGAGTCGCAGTTGCAGATTGCGGCCGTTGAGCAGGGGATCCAGGCCCCGCACCGGGATCGGCAGCACCAGCAGGGTGCTGAGCTGGCCGGGCGGCAGGATCCATTCCGGCGGCAGCTGTGGGCTGCGTTCACGCCGCAGCAGTTCGGTGGCCACCCGGCTGCCGGGCCCGGACCAGACCGGCGTCAGGCCCTGGGGCATCAGCACCGGCAAGGGCAGAAAGGGGGCCGCCGGATCCTGGCCATCCACCGATTGCGACAGGGCGGTGGCGCCGGCCCGCAGCCGCAGCCGCACCGGCTGTTCGCCGCGGGGAGCGGCCACCACCGCCAGCCAGAGGGTGGAGTCGAGGCTTTCCGGTTTGCCGGCATACACGTGGTGGCTGAACAGCTCAAACGGGCCGTTCAGCGGGCTGTTCAGATGGGCGGCGGCCTCGGGCAGGGGCACGCCATTCCAGCCGCGGCGCGGGTCGAAGCCCGAGAACAGGATGCCGGGGCCGACGATCAGCTCAGGATTGTTGTCGTTCACCATCGGCACCCGGTCGAGGCCACCGGCCAGCGGGGCGACGCTCTGGCGGCGCAGCACGGTCTGGGCTGGCTGGGGCGTCGCGGCTGGGCCGGTGCGGTTCAGGGGCGCTGGGCTGGCGGCTGCGGGCTGCGCCGCCGGCAGCGCCGTCGCCAGCAGGCTCGCGAACCCTGCCGCCTGGCGGCTCCCATTGCCGGCCCACAGCGGTGGCTCGGCTGCTGCCCCTAGGGCCAGCAGCAGCAGGGGCAGCAGCGGTTTCATCGGCGATCCACCAGGGCCTTGGCCACGGCGCCGGCCATCGCACGGATCAGCTCGGCGGAGCGGGGATCGTTGAACGGCCCCTTGACCATGAAGGCCGCTACGGCCCGTTTGCCATTCGGCAGTTCGATCAGGGCGGCATCGGCGTAGGCGATGCCGATGTCGCCGGTTTTGTTGTACACGGTGACGCCGAGGGGCTGCAGTTCGCTGTCGGGGTCGGGGGCATCCTTGCCCAGGCCCAGCAGCATTCCGAGTGGGATCAAGGTGTTGGTCTTGGAGTGGGACAGAATTTCGCGGAACAGATCGCGCGCCCTCGGGCTCAGCTTTTCGCCGGTGTCCACCAGGGCGATCGTCTTGGCCAGGTCGCGGGAGCTGGTGGTGTTGGTGCCATCCAGGTCGGGCAGCCAGTTCCTCACCACGGTGGAGGGCAGTCCCAGCAGCTGGAAGCGCTCATTGATCGCCGTTTTGCCGCCCAGCCGTTTGATCAGCAGGTTGGTGGCTGTGTTGTCGCTCACCCGGATCATCTCGGTGGCGGCTTCATAAAAGGGGAAGCGGCTGCCGGCCGGCCTGGCTCCCATCCAGCCGGCACCGCCACCGATCAGCTCCTTGGTGAGGGGCAGGGATTCGTTCCAGCGCAGCTTGCCGCTGTCGAAATCTTCCAGGGCGGCCAGCAGGATCGGCGTTTTGATCGCACTGGCGGCGGGCAGGGGGATGTCGGGCTGGAGCTGGGCATAGCGGCCGTCATCGAGCACCAGCAGGAAGCCACTGGCCGTCAGTCCTTTCTGGTCCGCCGCCAGGCGCTTCCAGGTCTGGCTCAGGTTGCTGAGCTCCCGCCGCGGCTCGAAGCGGCCCGAGGAGAGGCCGCCGCTGGGCGCCACCCGCGGGGAGGGATCCACTTTCGGAACCCCTACCGATCCCTGGGCCAGCCGTGGCGCCAGCACCTTGAGGCCGGATCCGACGATCACCCCAAGGCCCACTCCCATCACGAGAAGGCGCAGCAGCAGCAGCAGGGTCTGGGCCCAGGGGTTGCTGCGGGAACGGGATGAACGGCCGGAGCTCACGGGGCTGGGCAGGGTCGAAAGTGAAAACCGACGCTAGTGGTCTGCACCGCTTGCACAAGGGCGGCGGCTCGCCCAGCGCAACTGGCACACCATGCCCCGCAGCAGGGCCACCTCCTGGGGGCGGATCTGGGCCCGCTGCAGCAGTCCCCGCAGTTTCGCCATGCGGGCATGGGCGGTGTGGGGATAGAGATAACCCACCTCCAGCAACAGGGCTTCGGCATCCGAGAGGGCCGCTTCCAGCAGGCCCCGGGGGCAGGGATCGTCGCCGCTGTCGGTGGCCTGGCCGGCCGCCACGGGCGCGGCTGCTTCCAGTCGCTCCGGCGTGGCGTCGCGCAGGCCCTGCAGTTCGTGCAGCACCACCGCCACGGCATGGGACAGGTTCAAGGAGGTGTAGGCCGGCCCGGTGGCGATCTGCAGGATGCGGCCGGCCTGGAGCAGCTCGTCGTTGCTCAGGCCCCGATCCTCGCGGCCGAAGACCAGCGCCACCGGCTGGCTCGTGGCCTCGCCGCCGGCGGCAGGCAGCAGCCAGCGCAGGGCATCGGCCGGCGGGCTCGGCGGCAGAGGCTCGCCCTCGCCGCGGCCGCTGGTGGCCACCACCCGGCAGCAGTCGGCGATCGCCGCCGCCAGGCTCGGGTAGGTGGTGGCCCGCTCCAGCAATCCCACCCCGTGCACGGCCATGCGGCGGGCCTCGGCGCCGAGGGGATCGCAGCGCGGTGCCACCAGCCGCAGGCCGGCGATGCCGAAGTTGGCGCAGAGCCGCGCCACGCTGCCCACATTGAGCGGCCCGGCGGGCTCCACCAGCACCAGCTGGATGGTCATGGCCGGCTACTGCCGATGGCGGAGCGGTTCAAGGGCATTCGGTTCAGGAGGGAAGACTGTTCAGGAGGGAAGACTGTGCAGGAAAGCCAGCAGATCGGCCATCGCCTGCGGTTCGGGCTGGAAGCGGGGCATCGGTGGCGTGCGGCCGCTCACCACCTGCTGGATCAGTTGGCGGTCGTTTTTGCGGCGCTCCACCCCGTGCAGATCGGGGCCCACCAGCCCCTGCGCCGCCAGTCCATGGCAGCCGGCGCAGTTGAGCCGGAACAGCCGACCGCCATTCTGTTCCGATCCAACCAGCTCGAGGGTGGATCGGGTGTAGGGATCGCTGCGGGCGCCGCCCAGCAGCAGCAGCAACAGCACCAGCACCAGGCTGGCACTGATCGCCAGCAGGATCAGCGCCTGGATCAGCCGGCTCGGCGCCGGAGCGCTGGCGGCTGGCAGGGAGGGAACGGGCTCTGCAGGTGCTGGCATCGGGGCGTTGGTGGAACCGGCCGTCACGGATGGTGGCGAACGGTCACGGTTGTGGCTCCCATCATGGAAGAATGAGCCGACATCCACGCTCCCTGCGGTCCCGATGATCGAACCCCTGCTCTGCGGCATCGTGCTCGGTTTGATCCCCGTCACCCTGGTGGGCCTGTTCGTAGCCGCCTGGAACCAATACCGCCGTGGCAGTGCCCTGGGCGGCTGAGCCCCAGCTGACGGCCCCCACGGTTGACCGCTCCCCAGCTGAAACCGCTCCCGGCTGAAACCGCCCACCTCAGAACTGGCCACGCTGCAACGCTGGTCATCCGTTCCGTCGTTGGCTTTTGCTGTGGGTTTTGCCCTGCGCTGCTGGGATCGATGGGCACCCGCGGGTGAGCTGCAGCCTCCAGGCAACAGCCTCCAGGCCGCAGCTTTTCGGCAGCAGCCGCTAAGCGGCAGCCTCCAGCAGCACCACGGTGCTGCCGCCATAACGACGGCTGTCCCGCAGCCGCCAGCCACTGGGTGGCTGCGGGACCCGGGCGCTGGGGCATTCCCACACCAGAGTGCCACCGGCGCTGAGCCAGTGGCCTTCCGCCACGGCGGCGGCAATGGCGCTGTGCAGGTCGATGGGCCAGGGCGGGTCGGCGTAGATCAGATCGAAGCCAGCTGAGCGCTGGGCTTGGGCGTCATCAGGCCGAGCCAGCCAGGACAGCACCTCCGCCTGCAGCACCGCAAACGACGGCGGCGGCTCCTGTCGCCTCAGGCCGCCGGCCACGGCGACCAGATTGGCCCGGGCGACGGCGGCGATGCGCCGGTCCTGCTCGACGGCCACCACCTGGGAGGCCCCCCGCTGCAGGGCTTCGCAGGCCATTACCCCGCTGCCGCAGCAGAGATCCAGCCAGCGACAGCCCGCCAGCTGCGGGGCCAGCAGATTGAACACGGCCTGGCGCACCCGGGCGGCCGTCGGCCTGGCCAGCTCGCCGGGGGGGCTCTGCAGGCGACGCCCGCCGCTGAGTCGCAGGCTCACCGGCGGGCCACCCAGTCGAGCCAGCGGCGCAACATCGCCACGCCGACCGGCCCCGATTTTTCCGGATGGAACTGGCAGGCGGCGATCGTGTCCTGCCACAGGGCTGCCGTCACCGGCGTTCCGGCCCAGTCCACCCAGGCCGTGACACTTTCGGGCCGTGCGGGGACGGCGGCGTAGGAGTGCACGAAATACACCCAGGCGTCGTGGTCATCGCTGCCCAGCAGCGGACTGGCCACCCCCGGCAGCAGCGGCGCCCAGCCCATGTGGGGAATCGGCTGGTGCGGCACCCGCGGCAGGGCTTGCACCCGGCCGGCCAGCAGGCCCAGGCCGGCGCTCTGGCCCTCGTCGCTGGCTTCGAACAACAGCTGCAGTCCCAGGCAGATGCCGAGCAGGGGGCGACCGGCAGCGCAGGAGGCCTGGATCGCTTCCACCAGCTGGCCTTGATGCAGCCGCTCCATGGCGGGATCAAATGCGCCCACCCCCGGCAGCACCAGGGCATCGCAACTCTCCATCGCGGCGGCGCCGTGGATCGGGATGATCTCGGCCTCAAGCCGTTCAAAAGCCCGCTGCACTGAATGCAGATTGCCCATGCCGTAGTCGATCAGGCCGATACGACTCATCGGTCCACGCTCCCCTGGGGAACCCGGGCGGCCGGCTGATCCAGGGCGGGGCTCGCGGGCAGCTCCAGGCCATTGAGATGGTCGATGAACTGATACAGGCGACCCACCCGTCGCTTGTCGAGGCGTAGCCGCAGGCAGGGGAACATCAGGCCATTGTCATCGACGCTTTCACCGGCCTGAATCGCTCCTTCCTCCAGCATGTCGGCGAAGTCGTGGTTCAACTGGGGCAGCAGCTGGCGCGGGATCGGCGCATTCAGCAGCAGCTCGGTGCGGTCTTCGCCGGGGCGGGCACTGTGAAACACGCGGTAGAAGCGGCTGATGTGGGCGACAGCCTCTTCGGCGCAGCTGGCCTCCACGATCAGGTCCCCGTCTTCCGGCGAGATCAACTGCCGTTCGGCCAGCACCTGGTGGATGCTCTGCTTCCACTGGCACCAGAAGTCGTCGCCGGCCGGAGCCAGCAGCACCAGGGGGATGGGGGGGGTGCGACCGGTCTGGATCAAGGTGAGGCATTCGAACAATTCATCGAGGGTGCCGAAGCCACCGGGCAGCACCAGCAGGGCATCGCTTTCGCGCAGAAAGAAAAGCTTGCGAGTGAAGAAATAGCGGAAGAACAGCAGCCGACCTTCGCTGGCGCTGATGAAGCGATTGGCGTGCTGCTCGAAGGGCAGATCGACATTGAGGCCGATGCTGTGTTCACAGCCGGCACCGCTGTTGGCGCCTTCCATCACGCCACCGCCGGCACCGGTCATCACCTCAAAACCGGCCTCAACCGCCAGGCGGGCCACCCGTTTCGCCAGCACATAGCAAGGATCCTGCACCTGGGTGCGAGCCGATCCGAACACGGTGATCTTGCGGGCCGAGCGCCGGGGTCGGAACACCTCCAACGCTTCACTGATGTCTGCCAGGCAGCCGCTCACCAGCCGCCAGGCATCGGCTTCATGCTCATCGCGCGCCACCTCCAGCAGAGAGATGACGGCATGTTCGATGAGGCGCCGTTGGGGATGGCCTTGCAGTTGGTCAGCCAGGGCCTGGAGCGGGCTGCGGGGGGGTGGGGCTACGGGAGGTGAGGGGCTCAGAGGTGCTTGGAGATGGTGCCGGAGAGGGTGGTCTTGGGCACGGCACCGACGACGGTGTCAACCTTCTCGCCGCCTTTGAACAGCATCAGGGTGGGGATGCTGCGAATGCCGTACTGGCTGGCGACGTTGGGGTTTTCGTCGGTGTTGAGCTTGAACACCTTGATCTTGCCTTCGAATTCCTTGGCGATTTCATCGACGATCGGCGCCACCATGCGGCAGGGGCCGCACCAGGGGGCCCAGAAGTCCACCAGCACGGGCACCTCGCTTTTCAGAACATCCTGATCAAAGGAAGCGTCGGTGACGGCGGCTGCGCTGCTGGACATCCTTTCTGGGGGTTAGGTTCCGGGGAATCTAGCAACGCCCTTCCGGTGCTACCAACGCACCGGCCCATGGTGTTGCAGGCCTTAAGGCGTTGGTGCTCTTCAAGACAAAAAGCCCGGACGCGCCGGGCCGGGGGGTGTGAGGAGTGTGCGAGCCGGAGCCCCCACAACCTGAGGCTAGCTCCATCTCGGCCTGAGGCGGGCTCGTCCTGAACTGAGACTTACCTGGGTTCCCCTACTTGCCCATGCCCAGCTGCTGGGCCTTCTGGTACACCTTGCCCTCGGTGAGCAGCGAGGGTGCCACCACCACTTCCACCTGCTGCATCTCCTTGATGCTGCGGGCTCCGAGGGTGCCCATCGAGGTGCGGATGCAGCCCAGCAGGTTCTGGGTGCCGTCATCGAGGCTGGCGGGGCCCCGCAGGATTTTCTCGAGGCTGCCGGTGGTGCCCACCTTGATGCGGGTGCCACGGGGCAGCACCGGACTCGGTGTGGCCATGCCCCAGTGGAAGCCGCGGCCGGGAGCTTCGGCGGCCCGGGCGATCGGGGAGCCGATCATCACGGCATCCGCACCACAGGCCAGGCACTTGCAGATATCGCCGCCGGTGACAATGCCACCGTCGGCCACGATCGGCACGTAGCGGCCGCTTTCGCGTTCGTAGTCATCGCGGGCAGCGGCGCAGTCGGCCACGGCGGTGGCCTGGGGAATGCCGATGCCGAGCACGCCGCGGGAGGTGCAGGCGGCGCCGGGGCCGATCCCCACCATCACGCCGGCGGCCCCGGCCCGCATCAGCTGCAGCGCCACCTCATAGGTCACGCAATTGCCGAGCACGACCGGCACGCCCATCTCGCGGCAGAGGGTCTGCAGATCCAGGGTTTCCTGGCCTGCCGGGCCGATGTGCTCGGTGGAGACCACCGTGGCCTGCACAAAGAACAGATCCGCACCGGCCTCGGCAATCGCCTTGCCGAAGCGCAGCGCCGCCACCGGGGTGGCGCTGACGGCGGCGATGCCTCCCCGTTGCTTGATCTCGCCGATGCGCTGGCGGATCAGGTCTTCACGCACCGGCTGGCTGTAAAGCTCCTGCATCAGCGGCACGAAGTCCTCCTTGCCGACGGCAGCGATCCGATCCAGTACCGGATTGGGATCGTCGTAGCGGCACTGGACGCCCTCCAGGTTCAGCACCCCCATGGCGCCCAGCTGGGACAGGGCCACGCACATGTCGACATCGACGACGCCATCCATGGCGCTGGCGATGATCGGAATCTCGCGGCTGAGGCCGCCGAGGCTCCAGCTGGCGTCAGTCACCGCTGGATCGACGGTGCGACCGCCGGGCACAAGGGCGATCTCATCGATGCCGTAGGCGCGGCGGACGGTTCGGGAACGACCGAGCTGAAGGTTCACCGGAGAGGGGACGCAGTAGGCACAAACTATCAACCGGACCGCAGCAAAGCTGGTATCGGCGCCGTTTGCCCTGCCTTGGCCCCGGCTTCTCAGTCCTGACCGATGAACGCCTGCCAGCGCCGGTTCCAGGTGGCCAGCACCTGCTGCCGCTCACTGGTTTTGACCATCTTGGTGAGGCTGAAACGCACGAGCACGATCAGGCCGGTGAGCTCGAGCAGCCCCGACAGCAGCGGGATGTCATCGAGGGTGCCGACCACGGTGGCGTAGAGCCGCAAGGCCAGAATCACGCCGACCAGAATCGCCAGGCCTTTGAGCGGCCCCTGGATCTTTTGCCATTGGTGGGCCAGCTCGCCGGAGTTGAACCAGGCGTTCAGCTTGGCCACCAGCAGGTCCCATTCGCCTCCGCCCTCGGCTCTGGCGGCCGTCTCCAGCGGTGGCACCGCGATGGTGGTGGCGATGCCGGCGAGTTCGGGGGCGGCGGCTGGTTGGGGCTCCCCTGCGCTGGCAGCAGGAGCCGGTTCGGAGCTCGGGGCAGCAAAAGTATCGAAGGAGGGGCTGACAGGCTCGGCAAGCGAGCCCTCCGCTCTGGATGCCGTCGTTGCGTTCCAGGGAGCTGCGCCAGTGCTGGTTTCGTCAGTCATGGTGTTGGCTGAATCCTCCGTGCTGATCACGGTGGCCGCTGGCGGGGCGTCGCCAGCGCTGCCTGTCTCAGCGTTGTCAGCCCCATCGGTCGCGCCCGGGTCGGCCGCGCTGCCCTCGCTGGCCGGGCAGGGGCCTTCGCCACTGATCTGGAAAGGGGTTTCGCCAGAGGTGGTTGCGTCGGCGGCGGATTCCGGCGACAGGGAGGTCTCGGCCATGGGGACGGATCGGGCTGGGCGGAGCTTACGGCCGTTTACGGGCCCCGTCCCCCAGGCGCTGCTGCCGGCTCAGGTCTCCAGGGCGATCAATCCGGGTCGCGGCGACAGCGGTTGCAGCGGCAGCCGCAGCGGGAAGCGCCCGTCAACCAGGCGTGCCACCAGCTCGCTGGCCATGGCTGCCGCCAGTCGCGGGCTATGGGCCGGTGCTGCCGCAATCAGGCGGCCATCCACCTCGATCTGGCCCGCTTTCAGAGCGCTGTAGGAAACCCCGCCGAAGCTGGGTTTGATGCGTCTTGGAATCGAGATGTCCAGCACCGGTGCCTCCAGGTCCTCGTCCGTGGCGGCGGCCTGGCGGGCGATGCTGACATTGAGCAGCGGCACGGGCGCGGCGATCGCCACCAGCAGGGCGCTGCCATAGCCTTCGAAATAGGCCGCCCGCAGCCAGCGGGGATCGAGGTCCTGCAGGTCCACGCTCACCGCCGCCACGGCCCCTGGCGAGCGGGCATGGCCGCTCGCCAGGCGGCGGGGCTGGGGTTGGTGGGCGCTGCCGCTGCCGATCACCCAGCCGATGGCCCCGCCCACCAACACCGGCGATCCAGGCCCCAGCAGGCTCAGGCCGGGCATCACCAGGCCGATGCTGTCGGCGCCGCCGCAGGTGTAGAGGGCGTTGGCCCAGGGGCCCAGCAGCGGGCCGTAGGGGCTGCGGATCAGGCCGGCGGCGCTGCTCACGGCCACCAGGCCGTTCTCGCCGATGGCCCGGTGCAGCAGCAGGCGGCCCAGGCCGATCTGCTCCAGGTTGAGGCGGGTGTGGAGTTCGCGACGGGGCTGCAGCGGCGTGACCTCGCCGGCGGCGCTGAACTCGACGCTCGCTCCGGCCAGCAGGGCGGCCAGCACCTGGGCGCCGCTGTGGCGCTGGCCATCGGCGCGGGCCCCGGCGATCGGCAGCACCAGATCGCTGCCGGCGCCACCGGCCAGGGCGGCCACACCGTCGAGTTGGGGATCGCGCAGGCGGATCGGTGGGTCGGTGGCACCAAGGCTGAGGTGCAGGCTGGCCTGATCGGTGAATTCGGCATTAGCCGCCACCACCACGTCGGTCTGGTCGTAGGCCTGGCTGAGGCCCTGCTGCCGCACCAGCTGGCGGAAGTCGGCGGCGACCCGCACCCGCAATTGCCCGCGGCACTGCCGCTGCCGCAACTCCGCTTCGCTCCGGGCTGGCAGCCGTTCCGCCTGGCTGCGCTGTGGCTCGGAATCGCCCATGTCGTCCTTCATGGGCTCCAGCTTGCGGCCGATCGGACCGGCTGTGGATGCCTTCGGTAGACTGCACTTTGCTTATGGCGGTCATGCATGGCGGATCCCACCGGACCTACCGGCTCTTCGAACGAACCCAAAGGACCCGGTGAATCCGACGGCCGGATCATCCAGACCGATCTCCGCAACGAGATGTCGCGCTCCTATCTGGAGTATGCGATGAGCGTGATCGTGGGTCGGGCCCTGCCCGATGCCCGCGATGGCCTCAAGCCGGTGCACCGGCGCATCCTCTACGCGATGTACGAGCTGGGACTCACCAGCGACCGGCCTTACCGTAAATGCGCCCGTGTGGTGGGTGAGGTGCTCGGTAAGTACCACCCCCACGGCGATACGGCGGTGTACGACGCCCTGGTGCGCATGGCCCAGGACTTCTCGATGCGCATGCCCCTGGTGGACGGCCACGGCAACTTCGGATCGGTTGATAACGATCCGCCGGCGGCGATGCGGTACACCGAATCGCGGCTGCAGGCCCTCACCACCGACAGCTTGCTGGAGGACATCGAAAGCGAAACCGTCGATTTCATCGACAACTTCGATGGTTCCCAACAGGAGCCCACCGTGATGCCGGCGCGGATTCCGCAGCTGCTGCTCAACGGCTCCACCGGCATTGCCGTGGGGATGGCCACCAACATCCCTCCCCACAACCTCACCGAGCTGATCGATGGCCTGCTGGCCCTGATCGCCGACCCGGAGCTCGACGATCGCCTGCTCACTGCGATCATTCCGGGGCCCGATTTCCCTACCGGCGGCCAGATTCTCGGTCGACGCGGCATCCGCGAGATGTACAGCACCGGACGTGGTTCGGTGACGATGCGGGGCGTTGCCAACATCGAGACGGTCGAAGCCAAGGGACGGCCCGATCGTGAT
>CALPNT020000019.1 GCA_943325005.2 Bifidobacterium breve
AGAGCGACAGGCTGATCGGGGCCTTTGCCGCTGGGGGTGGGCCTGGTTCACGATCACCGGTGTGGATCTCGGTTGTCGATCACGGCTCCGGATCGGCAGGTTGGAGTTTCGCGACGGATCAGTGAGACGGATCAGTGAAATGGATTAGCGGGACGAATCAGCGTGCTTGATCACGGCCATTGATCACCGGGGCTAATCAGCGGTATTGGCAAGTCTTGGCACCCAGCACACCCATCGTCCGTCGCTCACCCTTAGGGTTCGCGTCATCTGAAGGGGAGGCACGATTAGGCCTCCTGCTTGGGTGGTGAGCCCACCCGATTCCCTACTCAATCTCTTTCGTTCTCCAGCCCATGTCCTCCACCATTCAGGCTGCGCAGCGTCAACGCTGTGGATCCCGCCGCTGCCGTCGCGGTCAGCGGCGCATCCATAGCCGCGGCTGCGGCGATGAGTTGCCTCAGAGTTGACGCGGAAGTCCCGGTTGGTCAGCACAACCGCGGACTTCCCTGTCCATCAGCTCAGTCAGAAGTGCCAGGCCCTGCTCCGTTGTGGAACGCTCAGCTGCCTGCACTGCCTGGAGTGAATGGAACATTCATTGGGCTGAAGCTTTCAGGGCCTAGCCAAGGGGGCTCGGATCGGGGCGTTGACGCCTGTCTGCCTCTCCGGATTCAGCTCAGCGGTCATGTGTGCTGAATGTCTTGTGCTCAGGTCTGGGATTCTGGACTTGCCCAGGGGCTGTTCCCCTGTGGTCGATTCAAGGTTGTTTGATGGCCTGGCATCGATCTTGATGGCTTGAGTCGTCTTGATTGGTGATGGGATTTTGATCAACATATGGCCATTCTGAACCCAATTTGTGCGGCGGTTGTCAGGACCGTTTCTGGCTGGTTCTGGCTGTAATGAATGCTGGGCTCGACTTTGCCTGCCTCGTGATGGTTTGGCGGCTCGTTCTCGTGGCCAAGAGATTGAATTCCTGATTTGATTCAACGTCTTGACCTGAATCATTTGCCAATTTGAAGCTCGAGTTGATCGCGATGATTTGATCGTGATGGGCTCAGGCTCAATGGCGACCTTTATGTCTGCTGATTTCCTGGTTGTCTCGGCGCATCAGCGCTGATCGCGCTTGGTACTCAGGCGGCTGTTCTCCTCTGTCCTCCCTTTTTCTCCCTTTTCCTCATGGCCAAGCGTCGTCGTTTTCTTGCCCTGATCAGTGCCACGCTCTGCTCCACCACCCTGCTGGCCGGCTGCCTGGGCAATCCACCCAGCAGCACCAGCGGCTCGGGCTCGACCGCTAGCTCCATCCCGATCCCGGTGGCGAGCAACATCAAGCTTGAAACCAGGACGATCAGCCTCGGTTTCCTTCCGATTCTGGAAGCGGCTCCGCTCGTGATCGGGGTGGACAAGGGCTTTTTCGCCAAGCACGGCCTCGAGGTGAACCTCTCCAAGCAGGCCAGCTGGGGCGCCGCCCGCGACAACCTGGTGCTGGGCTCGGCCGGCGGCGGCATTGATGGCGGCCAGTGGCAGCTGCCGATGCCGCAGATGATCACGGAGGGCGCGATCACCAACGGCAAGAAGGTGCCGATGGTGGTGCTGGCGATGTTGATGAGTCAGGGCAATGGCATCGCCGCCGCCAACTCCGTCAAGGATGGCAATCTCAGCCTTGATCTCAAGACGTCTTCGCCTGGCTTCTTTGACAAGTTCAACCAGAACGAGGGCCGTAAGTTCCGCGCCGCTTACACCTTCCCCAAGGCCAACCAGGAAATCTGGATCCGTTACTGGCTCGCCGCTGCTGGGGTCAATCCCGACCAGGCGGTCGAACTGCTGAAGGTGCCGGCGCCGGAAACGTTGCAGGGGATGAACAACGGCACGATGGAGGCCTTCTCCACCGGTGATCCCTGGCCGTCCCGCATCACCAGGGACAACATCGGTTATCTCGCCGCCACCACCGCCCAGATCTGGAAGGTTCACCCGGAAGAGTATCTGGCCGTTCGCTCCGACTGGGTGGATCAGCATCCAAAGGCGGCCGTGGCCCTGCTCAAGGGGCTGATCGAAGCCCAGATCTGGCTGGATAAGCCGCAGAACAAGGAGGAGGCCGCCAGGATTCTGAGCTCGCGCAAGTGGTTCAACGTGCCGCTGCCGGTGCTGCAGCAATCGCTCAAGGGCCAGTACAAGATCGGCGCCAGGGGTACGCCCGAGACCGATCTCAAGATGGGCCCTCTGTATTGGAACAGTGATCGCGGGGTGATCTCCTATCCCTATAAGAGCCTCACCTTGTGGTTCCTGCTGGAGTCGATGCGCTGGAAGTTCTTCCCCGGCACGGTCGACACCATCGAGCAGGCCAAAGCCATCAATGACAAGGTGACACGGGAGGATCTCTGGAGGCAGGCCGCCCGTGAACTTGGGGTGCCTGCCAAGGACATCCCCACGGGATCGAGCCGCGGCAAGGAGACCTTCTTTGACGGCATTGTCTATGACCCGGCCAATCCCCAGGCCTATCTGGATTCTCTGAAGATCAAGAAGTGATCGCTCCGGGCTCGCTGCCCACCAGGCCGGTGGCGGGCCCTTCTTTTCTCAAGGCTCTTGGTCTGGATCAGTTTTTGCTACGACGCATCATTCCTTTCTCTTCAATTCCAGGATCTATCCCGATGACAACCAGCACCAACTCCACATCCAGTCGCGGCGATCGGCCCCCCACCGGCCTGGCTCTGTGGTGGAAACAGACGCGCAAAACTCTGCTGCCGCCCTTGTGCGGGATCGGTGGCTTCCTGCTCTTCTGGCAGCTCAGCGCCACGCTCGGCCTCACCAAACTGGCCGGACCGCTCAGCTTGTTCACCGAAGAGCGCACCCGGGAGCTGCTTTTTTATCCCTTCTTCGATCGCGGTGGCCTCGATAAGGGCCTGTTTCTGCATGCGATGAACAGCCTCAGTCGCGTTGTCCTCGGATACAGCCTCGCGGCTGTGGTTGGCATCGCCGCGGGCATCGCCGTCGGTCTGAACAAAGGGCTGGATCGAGCCCTCGATCCGCTGTTTCAGTTCCTGCGCATGGTGGCGCCGCTGGCCTGGGTGCCGATTGCGCTGGTGCTGTTCCAGAACAACCAGCCTGCTGCCATCTTCGTGATTTTCGTCACCTCGATCTGGCCGATTCTGATCAACACGGCTGAAGGGGTGCGTCAGATTCCCCAGGATTACCGCAACGTGGCCCTGGTGCTGCAGATGTCGAACCGCAACTTCTTCACCAAGATTCTGCTCCCTTCGGCTCTGCCTTACATCTTCACGGGTCTGCGCATTGCGATCGGTCTGGCCTGGTTGGCGATCATCGCCGCTGAAATTGTGATGCCCGGTACGCCTGGCATCGGCTTCTTCATCTGGGATGCCTATCAGAATAGCTATGTGTCCGACATCATTCTGGGTGTGATCTGGATCGGTGCCATTGGTCTGATCCTCGATCGCCTGATGGTGTGGCTGCAGAACCGCATCGCGGCGGGACAGTGAAGCCCATGCTCAAGTTCTTGTTGCTTCAGCTTGATCGCTTCGGTCAACGCCTTCAATCCTTCGAGCAGTCCCTGTTCCGTAAGGAGATTGTGCTCCCTTTCCTGTTGGGGCGTCTCACCCTGATCGTGGCGATGCTGCTCTGTTTTTACCTGGCTTTTAACAGTCTCGAAGGATTCTCTTCTCCTCCTTCAGCCTGAGTTGATGTTCCAGCCTTCACTGGTCTAACGCCTGCTGATCCAACGCTTACCCATGCGATGACAACCCTCGTTCAAGTTCAGGACATCGACAAGAGTTTCCCCCTCGGTGGCGATAACACCTATCTCGCCCTCACGGGGATCGATCTGCAGATCCGTAAAGGGGAGTTCATCTCCCTGATCGGCCACTCCGGTTGCGGCAAGAGCACCCTGCTCAACATGATCGCCGGTCTCGACCTGCCTACGGCCGGCACGGTGCTGGTCGATGGCGAGACGGTGCGTCGCCCCGGGCCCGACAAGATGGTGGTGTTCCAGAACTACTCGCTGCTGCCCTGGCTGACGGTGCGCGAAAACATCGCCCTGGCTGTCGACGAGGTGATGCCTGCTCTGCCGAGAGCCGAGCGCAATGCCGTGGTCGACGAACACATCGCCATGGTGGGTCTAGGGCCTGCCACCCACAAGCGCCCCGGTGAACTCTCCGGCGGCATGCGGCAGCGGGTGGCGATTGCCCGCGCCCTGGCGATCAAGCCCAAGCTGCTGCTGCTCGACGAACCCTTCGGTGCCCTCGATGCGCTGACGCGGGGCAATCTGCAGGAGAAGCTGATGCAGATCTGCAATGAGCATGAGCTCACCGCCGTGATGGTCACCCACGACGTCGACGAGGCGGTGCTGCTCTCCGACCGGATCGTGATGCTCACCAACGGGCCCGGCTCGGTGATCGGCGGCATTCTCGAGGTCGATATTCCGCGGCCGCGCCAGCGGCTCTCGGTGGTGCACCACCCCAGCTACTACAGCTTGCGCTCCGAGATCATCTACTTCCTCAACCGCCAGAAGCGGGTCAAGCAATGGCAGGCCAAGCCCCACAAGGTGCTGGCCCGCCACGGCCTCGAAAAGGTGAATCTCGACCTCGGCTTTGTGCCGCTGGCTGCCTGTGCGCCCCTGGCGGTGGCGGAGGCCAAGGGGTTCTTCAGCAAGCACGGCCTCGATGCGGTGCAGCTGGTGCGCGAAACCAGCTGGCGCGGTGTCACCGATGGCCTGGTGGATGGCACCCTCGATGCGGCCCTGATGCCCTCCGGCATGCCGGCCTGGATGACCGCCGGCGGCCATGGCGGCACGCCGCTGCCGGTGGTCAGCTCCCTCACCCTGAGCCGTAATGGCAATGGCATCACCCTGGCCAAGCGATTGGCCGATGAAGGTGTCCACAACGTTGACGACTATCGCCGTTATCTGCTGAGCCATCAGCGGGAGCCACACCGGCTCGGCATCGTCCATCCGGCTTCGATGCACAACCTGCTGCTGCGCTACTGGCTGGCTTCCCACGCGATCGATCCCGATCACGATGTGCACCTGCAGACGATTCCACCGGCCCAGATGTTGGCCGATCTCAAGGACGGCAGCATCGACGGCTTCTGCATCGGCGCCCCCTGGCTGGATCGGGCCCTGGCCGACGGCCATGGCTTCACGGTGGCGGGGGATCTGGCGATCTGGCCTGGCCATCCCGGCAAGGTGCTGGGGGTGCGCGAGGACTGGGCTCTGGCCTATCCCAACACCCATATCGCTCTCACCAAGGCCCTGCTCGAGGCCTGCCAGTACTGCGCCGAACCGAGCCATTGGGGGGAGATGAGCGAGCTGCTCAGCGATCGCCGCTACCTCGGCATGAAAAAGGAGGTGATCTGGTTCAGCGAAACCGGTGTCGATGGCAGCTCCAGCGTTCCCCACCACTTGTTCTTCGGTAAGGGCGTCAACCGGCCCAGCCGTAGCGAGCATCTCTGGATCCTTACCCAGTTGGCCCGCTGGGGTGAGATTCCCTTCCCCCGCAACTATGTGGAAATCCTCGAGCGCATCTGCGCTGTGGGGGTGTTCAGCACCGCCGCCCGCGAACTGGGGCTCGACGCGGTCAGTTATCAGCGCGGTGCGATCGAACTGTTCGACGGCCGCCCCTTCGACGTCGACCACCCGATCGACTACCTCAACGCCGTGCCCGTGCATCGCGACTTCAGCGTCGCCGAGATCGCGATCGGTGCGCCCCGTGCGCTCGCCGGCTGAGGGCTGCAGCCACGGCGATCCCCTGGCCAGGCCAGCTCCACCCCACCGGCACTCCACCCCACTTCAACGTCACCCCATCTCCATCCCCATCCCCTCGATGTTCACCCCAGACACCCTGGCCCACTCCCAGGCCACCACCGCAGCAACTGCTGCAACCGCAGCGGCTCTGCCGCCGCTGCTGCGCTTTGAGCAGCTCTCCAAGGTCTATGCCACCCCGCGCGGCCCCTATCCGGTGCTGGCGGACATCAACCTGGAAGTGAACCGCGGCGAATTCGTCTGCGTGATCGGCCATTCCGGCTGCGGTAAATCCACCCTGCTCAACATGGTGTCGGGCTTTGCCACCCCCAGCTCCGGCCGGGTGCTGCTCGATGGCCAGCCGATCCTCAGGCCGGGCCCGGATCGCATGGTGGTGTTTCAGGGCTATGCCCTGCTGCCCTGGTTGACGGCCTACGACAACGTGCACCTGGCCATTGATGCGGTGCAGCCCCAGCTCAGTGAGCACCAGAAGCGGGAGATCGCCATGGAGCATCTGGCGATGGTGGGGCTGACGGCGGCGGTCGACAAGCGCATCACCCAGCTCTCCGGCGGCATGAAGCAGCGGGTGGCGATTGCCCGGGCCCTGGCGATCCGCCCCCAGGTGTTGATTCTCGATGAACCCTTCGGCGCCCTCGATGCGATCACCAAGGAGGAGTTGCAGGAGGAATTGCTGAGCATCTGGAACACTCAGAAGTGCACGGTGCTGATGATCACCCACGACATCGATGAGGCCCTGTTCCTGGCCGATCGGCTGGTGATGATGACCAACGGCCCCTCAGCCGGCATCGGCGAGGTGCTGTCGATCGACTTCCCGCGACCCCGCAGTCGCGAAGACATCATGGAGGATCCCCGTTATTACGAGCTGCGCAACAGCGCCCTTGATTTCCTCTACAACCGCTTCGCCCATGACGCCGATGAGGCCTGCTGAGCTTGGGGGCGCCAGCATGGGGATGCGCCCCCGTTCCCCCTCCCATGCCCCAACTCTTCAGCGGCTGGCAGCTCTGGGCCGCCCTGGCCGCCCTGTTCGCCGCCGTCACGGCCCTGCTGGCCAAGGTGGGGGTGGAGGGCATCCCCAGCAATCTGGCCACCTTGGTGCGCACGGTGGTGGTGCTGGGGTTGCTGGCGGCGGTGGTGAGTGTCAGCGGCGAATGGCGCTCCCTGCCCGACATCTCGCGCCGCAGCCTCAACTTCCTGGTGCTCTCGGGCCTGGCCACCGGTGTCTCCTGGCTCTGCTACTTCCGCGCTCTGCAGCTGGGGCCGGTATCCGGTGTGGCCCCGATCGACAAGGTGAGTGTGGTGCTGGTGGCCTTGCTGGGGGTGTTCTGGCTGGGCGAGCAGCTCGGCCCCTTGCAGTGGTGGGGGGTGGGCTTGATGGGAGTCGGGGCCGTGCTGGTGGCCCTGCCCTGAGCTGGCTGGGCACCACAGGCATGGCAAGATTCGACTTTATGGCCGCTGGCAGCATGGGTTTGAGGCTGCCTTCCCGTTCGCTGCTGCCGGCATTGCTGGCCCTGGTGCTCTCTGGTTGCGCCAGCGAGGGCGGCTCGGGCGTCTCCAGCGTTCACATGGCGGCGATCCGCAGCCGCGACAGCCTGATCTGTGGCAGCAATGGCCAGCTGCCTGGCTTCAGTGTGATCCGCCCCGATGGCGGTTATGGCGGCCTTGATGTGGACATCTGCCGGGCCGTGGCGGCCGCCGTGCTCGGTGATGCCAGCAAGCTCCAGTTGCGTCCTCTCACCACCACCGATCGCTTCGCCGCCCTGGCCAGCGGCGAGGTGGATCTGCTCTCCCGCAACACCACCGTCACCCTGGGCCGCGATGCCCCCGGCGGCAATGGCCTCAGCTTCGCTCCGGTGGTGTTCTTCGATGGCGGCGGCCTGCTGGTGCCCGTGGCTTCCGGCATCAATGATCTGAACGATCTCGCTGGCCGCACCATCTGCGTGCTCAGTGGCACCAGCAGTGAGAGCGTTCTGGCCGACAGCCTGCGCGCCCTGAAGCTGCCCTACACCCCCCTGCGCTTCCAGACGGCCGATCAGGCCTTCAGTGCCTATGGCAGCGGCCGTTGTCAGGCGATCAGCAGCGATCGCTCCGGTCTGGCGGCGCGCCGCACCAAGTTGGCTGATCCCGCTGCCCATCGAATCCTGCCGGCGGTGCTGAGCAAGGAGCCGCTGGCGCCGGCCACGGTGCAGTCCGATCCGGCTTGGGCTGATGCGGTGCGCTGGATCGTCTACGCCCTGTTTGAAGCCGAAGAGCAGGGGATCACCCAGGCGAATGTGGCGGCCAAACTGGCCGAGGCCAAGGCCAATCCGAAGCTGGCCGATCGCCGCCGTTTTCTGGGGGTGGAGGGCAACCTCGGCAGCCAGCTGGGTCTAAGCGACGACTTCGTGGTGAAGCTGATCAGCGCCGTGGGCAACTACGGCGAGATCTACAGCCGCAATCTGGGTGAGGGCTCCTCCCTCGATCTGCCACGGGGGGCCAACCGCCTGGCTCGCGATGGCGGCTTGATGATCGCGCCCCCCTTCCGTTGAGCGGCACTTGGCGCCGGCGTGTTGCCCAGGCCGGCGCCCTGGGCCTGGTGCTGCTGCTGGCGGCCTGCGCCGCTGGCTCTGAGGGTGGAGGGCAGGTCAGCAGTGAAACATTGGCGGCGATTCGCAGCCGCCAGCGGCTGAACTGTGGCATCGACGGCCAGACACCAGGTTTTAGCAGCCCCGATTCCCAGGGTCGGTACCGCGGCTTTGAGGTGGATCTCTGCAAGGGCGTGGCGGCGGCTGTGCTCGGCGATGCCGAGAAGCTGACGTATCACCCCGTCACCCTCGATTCCCGTTTCGCCGCCGTGGCCAGTGGGGAGATCGATCTGCTGGCTCGCACCACCACCTTCACCCTCTCGCGCGATGCGCCCGGCGGCAACGCCCTCAGCTTCGCTCCGGTCGACTTCCACGACGGCGTTGACGTGATGGTGCCCGTGGCCAGCGGCATCACCGACCTGGCCGGTCTGGGCCAGCGCACCGTCTGCCTGCTGAGTGGGGCGACCACCGAGCAGGTCCTGGGGGATGCCCTGCGCCGCGTCGGGGTCAGCTACAAGCCACTGCGCTTCGGCCAGATCCAGCAGGCCTTTGCCGCCTATCAGGCCGGCCGCTGCCAAGCCGTGAGCATCGACAGCTCGATCCTCGCCGCCCAGCGCACCGGCTTCGCTGAACCGGCCGCCCACCGCTTGCTGGGCCGGGCCCTGAGCAAGGAGCCGCAGGCACCGGCCACGCTGCAGTCCGATCCGGCCTGGGCTGATGCGGTGCGCTGGATCGTCTACGCCCTGTTTGAAGCCGAAGAGCAGGGGATCACCCAGGCGAATGTGGCGGCCAAACTGGCCGAGGCCAAGGCCAATCCGAAGTTGGCCGATCGCCGCCGTTTCCTCGGGGTGGAGGGCAACCTCGGCAGCCAGCTGGGCCTGAGCGACGACTTCGTGGTGAAGCTGATCAGCGCCGTGGGCAACTACGGCGAGATCTACAGCCGCAATCTGGGTGAGGGCTCCTCCCTCGATCTGCCACGGGGGGCCAACCGCCTGGCTCGCGATGGCGGACTGATGATCGCGCCGCCGTTCCGTTGACGTCGATCTGAGCCCATTCGCTCATCCAGTCTCTGCAGATGCCTGGTTTCTGGCACACTGCGCCCCAAAGGTTGAAGCCGTGTGTCGCTGTTGCGCCGACTGATCGCTGCCGCTCCCCTGGCGTTGCTGCTTACCACCCTGGGCTGCGCCAACGACAGTGGCGGCGGGGTCAGCAGCGTCCGCATGGCGGCGATCCGCTCCCATGGCCAGCTCATCTGTGGCGTCGACGGTCAGGTGACCGGCTTCAGCAGTGTGGCCGCCAACGGCCGCTATCAGGGTTTTGATGTCGATGTCTGCCGCGCGGTGGCTGCCGCTCTGCTGGGCTCGGGCGACAAGGTGGAGTTCCGGAATGTCACCGCCACCCAGCGCTTCCCGGCGGTGGCCAGTGGCGAGATCGATCTGCTCTCGCGCAACTCCACGGTCACCCTCGGCCGCGATGCCCCCGGTGGCAATGCGATGAGCTTCGCTCCGGTGGTGTTTCACGACGGTGTGGGGGTGATGGTGCCGCTGGCCTCCGGCATCACCAGCCTGGCCGGGCTGGGGGGTCAGTCGATCTGCCTGCTCAGCGGCGCCACCACCGAGCAGGCCCTCACCGATGACCTGCGTCGGCTCAATCTTCGCTACCAGCCGCTCAAGTTCAGCACCATTGATGAGATGTTCGGGGCTTACCAGAAGGGCCGCTGCGCCGCCGTCAGCATCGATCGCTCCGCCCTGGCCGCCCAGCGCACCACCTTCGCCGATCCCGCCGCCCATCAGATCCTGCCGGCGGTGCTGAGCAAGGAGCCGTTGGCGCCGGCCACGATGGAGGCCGATCCGGCTTGGGCCGATGCGGTGCGCTGGATCGTCTACGCCCTGTTTGAAGCCGAAGAGCAGGGGATCACCCAGGCGAATGTGGCGGCCAAACTGGCCGAGGCCAAGGCCAATCCGAAGCTGGCCGATCGCCGCCGTTTCCTGGGGGTGGAGGGCAACCTCGGCAGCCAGCTGGGCCTGAGCGACGACTTCGTGGTGAAGCTGATCAGCGCCGTGGGCAACTACGGCGAGATCTATAACCGCAATGTCGGCGAGGGCTCGCCCCTGAAGATTGCCCGCGGCCCCAATCGCCTCTGGAAGGAGGGCGGCCTGCTGTTTGCGCCGCCGTTCCGATGAACGGCACGCCCTGGTGGCGCGATCGTCGCGTCCTGCCCTGGCTGCTCCAGGCTGGGGTGGGCCTGGCGGTGCTGGTGCTGGTGGCGCTGCTGATGACCAACCTGGTGCGCAATCTGAGCGCTGCCGGGTTGCTGCTCAGCTGGCGCTGGCTGGGTCAGCCGGCGGGGTTCGATCTCTCCGAAACGCTGCTGCCGTTCAACGCCTCGATGTCCTACGGCTGGGCGCTGCTGGCGGGGTTGCTCAACACCCTGCGGGTGATTGTGATCGCCCTGCTGGGTTCAAGCCTGCTGGGATTGCTGGTGGGCATGGCTGCCTTCAGTCGCAATGGCCTGCTGCGGGGCCTGGCCCGGGGGTATGTCGAGCTGGTGCGCAATGTGCCGCTGCTGCTGCAGCTGCTGTTTTGGTATTTCGTTGTGTTTCTGGCCTTGCCCGATGGCAGTGCCGCCCTGCGGCTGCCGGCGCTGGTGCTGGCCAAATCCGGTTTCTACCTGGCCGGCTTTGCCGCGGGCAGCTGGCAGCTTCCCCACTGGGTGAATGGCAGCTGGCAGGCACCGCTGCATCTCTCGGTGGAGTTCGGGGCGCTGCTCACCGGTCTGATCACCTACATCGGCGCCTTCATTGCCGAGGTGGTGCGCGGCGGGATCGCCTCGGTGCCCCGTGGCCAGTGGGAGGCGGCTGGCTCCCTGGGCCTGCACCGGGCCGCCACGCTGCGTCACATCGTGCTGCCCCAGGCGCTGCGGGTGATCGTGCCGGGTCTCACCAATCAGTACATCAGCCTGGCCAAGGCGTCGTCGTTGGCGCTCGCCTGCGGCTTCACCGACCTCTACTCGGTGGCCGAAACCACCCTGAATCAGACCGGCCGGGCCGTGGAAGTGGTGCTGGTGCTGCTGGCGGCTTATCTGGCGATTGATCTGCTCATTTCCGCCGCCATGAATGGCCTCAACCGGCTGGTGCAGGTGCGTGAACGCTGAGATGAACGCACCGTCCCCCCCGGCCAACAAGCCCCGCTCGGCAGCGCTGCATCGGTCGCTGCAGCAGCTGCGTGCCCAGCTGGCTCCCACCCTCGCTGATGGGCTGCTGAGCCTCGGCCTGCTCACCCTGATCGTCTGGGCCGTCCTGCAGCTGCTGGGCTGGGCAATCGGCCGGGCCGACTGGGCGGTGTTGCAGCTCAACAGCATGCTGTTGCTGGTGGGGCGGTATCCGCTGGCCCAGCAATGGCGCCTCTGGCTGCTGGGCGGCGTGCTGGCGGCCCAGGCCGGCCTGAGCTGGGGGCTGCTGCGGGCCTGGCCCCGGGCTGATCGCCGGGAGCAGGCCCGCCTCTGGCCCCGCCATGACCGGATCGCGGCCGTGCTGATCACGCTGCTGGCCCTGCTGCTCCCGGCCGCTCTCGGCCTGGCGGCGCCGCTGCAGTGGCGCTGGTGGCTGCTGGCTGCGGTGCTGCTGGCGCTGCGCTGGGCGGCGGGTCGCTGGGGGGCCGGCCTCCATCGGCGCCGCCTGAAGCTGCTGGGTTTGCTCTGGCCTCTCCTTTATCTGCTGGGGTTCTGGCTGATCGGCGGTGGCCTGGGCCTGGCAGCGGTGGCTCCCGGCGACTGGGGAGGCCTGCTGCTGACGCTGGTGATGGCGAGCTTCGCCATGGCCCTGAGCTTTCCGCTCGGGGTGCTGCTGGCCCTTGGCCGCCGCAGCGATCTGCCCTTGCTGCGCTGGGGCTCGGTGGCCTACATCGAGTTCATCCGCGGCGCGCCGCTGATCACCCTGCTGTTCATCGGTCAGAACATCCTCGGCTTCCTGCTGCCGGCGGGGATGTCTCCGGATCGTGTCTGGCGAGCGGCCTGGGTGCTCACCCTGTTCGCCGCCGCCTATCTGGCGGAGGCGGTGCGCTCCGGGCTGGCGGCGGTGCCGCGCGGCCAGCTGGAGGCGGCCCGTTCCCTGGGTCTGAACCAGGCCCAGGCCCTGGTCACGGTTGTCATCCCCCAGGCCCTGCGGGTTGCCCTGCCCACCATGGTGGGGCAGTTCATCGCCCTGGTGCAGGACACCACCCTGCTGTCGCTGATCGGCCTGCTCGATCTGCTGGGCATGGCCCGGGGGATCATGGCCAATCCCGAATTCCTCGGCCACAGCAGTGAGCTCTATCTGGTGCTGGCCGTTCTTTACTGGTGCTGCTGCGCGGCCCTGGGGCTCGGCAGCCGGGCGCTGGAACGCCGCCTTGATCCGCGCAGCCTGGCCGGTCGTCCCTGAAACGCCCCGTTCCGGCCCCGGCCGGGGCCGATCCGAGCTGAACCTCCTGCATCGCCAGCTTCAAACCAGGCCCAGCCGCTTCGCCCTTCCCTCTACACCAGCCAGCCCCTGCCGCACCGATGAACCCGTCTCCCTCCCCCAGCCGTGACCTGATGATCCGCGCCGAAGGGGTGGAGAAGTGGTATCCCAATGGGTTTCATGCCCTGCGTGGCGCCAGCCTCACGGTGAACCGCGGCGAGGTGGTGGTGATCATGGGGCCCTCGGGTTCGGGTAAGAGCACCTTCATCCGCACCTTTAATGCCCTCGAGGATTTCCAGAAAGGCCGCATCACTGTCGATGGCATCGCCCTCTCCAACGACGTGCGCCAGATCGACGCGATCCGCCGTGAGGTGGGCATGGTGTTCCAGCAGTTCAACCTGTTTCCGCACCTGAGCGTGCTCGAAAACCTCACCCTGGCGCCGGTGCTGGTGCGCAAGCGCCCGCGGGCCGAGGTGGAGCTGCAGGCCCGGGCGCTGCTGGAGCGGGTCGGCATCGCTGAGCAGGCCGAGAAGTTTCCCGGCCAGCTCTCCGGCGGCCAGCAGCAGCGGGTGGCGATCGCCCGGGCGCTGTGCATGGAGCCGCGCATCCTGCTGTTCGATGAGCCCACCAGCTCCCTGGATCCGGAGATGGTGCGTGAGGTGCTCGATGTGATTCAGGCCCTGGCCGCCGAGGCGATCACCATGGTGGTGGTGACCCATGAGGTGCGCTTCGCCCGCCAGGTGGCTCATCGGGTGGTGCTGATGGATGAGGGGGAGGTGGTGGAACAGGCGGATCCAGAAACCTTCTTCACAGCCCCGCGTCACGAACGCACGCAACGCTTCCTGGAGCAGATCCTCTGAATGGCCGCTGATGCACCCCTGGAGCAGGGCGTTCCCGCCCCTTTGCAGCGGCTGCGGGCCCGGCTGGCCGCCGGTGAACCGGTGCTGGGGCCGGTGCTCACCCTGCCGAGTGCGCCCGTGGCGGCCCTGCTGGCGGCCAGCGGTTTCGACTGGCTCTGGATCGATCTCGAGCATGGGGCCATCGGCCTGGAGACGGCCCAGCAGATGATCCTGGCCAGTCAGGGAACCCAGGCGGTGCCGTTGGTGCGGCTGCCCTGGCAGGAGCCCTGGCTGGCGAAACCGCTGCTGGATGCCGGCGCCATGGGGGTGATCACGCCGATGGTGGAGACCGCTGAGCAGGCGGCCCTGGCGGTGGCCGCCCTGCGCTACCCGCCGGCGGGAATCCGCGGCTTTGGCCCCACCCTGGCGCCGGCCCGCTGGGGGTTGTCCGTGGCCGACTATGCGGCGGCGGCCGATGCGGCCCTGCTGGCGATCGTGCAGATCGAGACGGCGGCGGCGGTGGAGCAGATCGAGCAGATCGTGGCGGTGCCGGGGCTGGATCTGGTGTTCGTGGGCCTGTATGACCTCTCGGCTTCCCTGGGGCTGCTGGGACAAGTGGATCACCCGCTGGTGGAGGCGGCGGCCCTGCGGGTGCTGGCGGCGGCACGGGCCGCCGGGGTGGCGGCGGGCACGATCAGCCTTGATCCGGCCACGGTGCGCCGACGGATGGAGCAGGGGTTCAGCTTCCTGGCGGTGGCCACGGATGGCTCCTTGCTGACGGGAGCGGCCAGGCAGGTGCTGGCGGAGCTGGGGCGCTGATTCTGATGTCGTCGTGCCGATCCCACTGACCGGCAGAAGATTCACCATTCCCTCCCTGATGCCATGTCCCGCATCCTTACCAAGGCTGCTGGCTCAGTTTCTGGCGGTAGTGTCAGGGCGAACCGGGAGCAGCCAATCCCATCACTGCATCTCAGAACAGGACACCTGGAAGATCCCTGGCAGTCCTCCGTGGTTTATTAACATACAGTTAACCAATCTCGCCCAGGTTGGGGGTGGTTGACGTTTCGGCTCTATCTGTGGACTAGCATCGACAAACCAGTGGACGAATTGAGCCACAAGTCCAAAAGTCCACTCTCTCAAATTCCACATGGCCAACCAATTTTTTAGTCTTGATGATGGATTTTCTGTCAGGCTGAAGTCTCTGGAGGAAGCCCTCTGGTTGGTCGAAGCCAGGGTGGATTCCTGGGCGAATCATGAGCCTTTTGACCCCCTATTGGGTTGGCAATGGAGCCGTGGCAGTCGTAACAGCGTTGATACTCTCGTGGCAGAAGAAGTCAATAGTGCTGCCATTGAACGTCCTGGCAATTCTGGTCTCCTGAGTAGTCTGGAGATTGTGAATGCAGCAACTCTGAACGGGGCAAAGAGCGCATACTTCGCTCCCTCGGCTGATCAGGGCGAGCGGATTGCCTTGAACTTTGATTGGCTGCAGCAAGTTGGTACGACAGAGATTGAGACCGTTCTATTGGCTAATGTCGGCCATGTCTTGCGGCAACGCTTAGGGGCTCAGCCTTCCCCCGCAAAGCTTGATGCCATCAATTCGCCAGGCCATCTCAGCGGATGTGGTTGCCGTGCGTGCAGCATGCCTGATCCCTTTGCCCCCCAGTCCACCAAGGCCAAGCTGGGATCCACGGCATCGTCAGCGCTGATTGGGCCTTTGGCGCCGCTGGCGGCACCCGCAGCAGCGGCTTCGTTGCAAGTGCTTGCGGACTATCTGCAATCAGGATATTGGACATCCAATGGCACCATCCCACGTCGATACAATCTAGGCTCTACGGGCAATAATCCAAATAATGGGATTCTTTATTATAATGTGTCTGGCTGGAGTTCAGATGCCGACGGCTTAAGCGCTGAAAGGAAGGCATTGGTGCGTGAAGTCTTTAAGCTTTATCAAGCAGTTTTGGGGATTAACTTCCAGGAAACAGCGTCAACGGGTGGAGAAGTCGATTTCTTTTTCCGAGACAATGCTTCGGGTGCCTACGCAACTCCGGCTGGAACCAGCTATGGAAATGGAGTCGACTGGTCTGAAATCAATATCGCGGCCAGCTGGTATGGGGCGAGCTCGCAGTATGTTGGATATACGCTGCAAACTGTTCTGCATGAAGTTGGCCATTCTCTCGGATTGGGTCATCAAGGAAATTACAACGGAACTGTAGACTACGCCACGCAAGCAGTTTATGCCAATGATTCATGGTTCGAATCCATGATGTCCTACCTTCCACAAAATGCTAGTCCATATTTCAGTGCGTATAATCCCGTTACTGCGGCGGCCGGCATTAGTTATAGTTGGCTGGAGACTCCGATGTCAGTGGATTGGCTTGCGCTTGATGCGATTTATGGCACTCAGGGTTATGGCGTTAATCGCGCTTTCCAGGGCGATACTGTTTATGGGGTGAACACATCGATCACTTCGGCTGTCAGTGATGTATGGAATAAGTTCAGCGCAAATGCTGGCTCGACAGCTTATACATTAATTGACGGAAGCGGCTATGATCGCCTCGATGTCAGCAACTTCGCTTCTGCTCAGTTAATTAATCTGGCTCCTTCGTTGGCAGGCTCTACCGCGCCTTCCTCTTCTGACATTGGTGGGAAAGTTGGTAATCTTACCATCGCTGTTGGCACTATTATCGAAGCCGCAACTGGTGGTAGTGGAGCCGATCAATTCTATGGAAATGACGTGGCAAATACGTTTATTGGCAATGACGGGAATGATGTTTTCTACGACAGCCTGGGATCTGATATCTACTACGGCGGTGCCGGCCTTGACTCGCTCTATTTTGCAGGGTCCATTGATCTTTTTACAATAGCCTATGATCCCACTGTGTCTTTTCTATCGATAGGCAAAAGTGCGTCTGCCGATGTTGAGCTGGTTTATAATGACGTTGAGACGATTTCATTCAACGGCTCGGCCTACGCTTTCTCTGCTCTGTTAGATAATGTATCACCAGCTTTGCTGGGCTCGACTCCGAGCAACGGTGCTCAGGCCGTGGCTGCAGGTAGCAACATTATTCTGAATTTTTCCGAGAATGTTAAAGCCGGAACTGGATTTATTGTCATCTCTAATGGCGAAGATATTCTTTCAATTGATGTTGCCGACTCTGGCCAGGTTGTCTTTTCTGGTGCGAGTGTCACCATTAATCCAGCGGTTGGTCTTGTTGGCGGCACGCTCTATTCGCTTCAGCTTGCGGCTGGCGTGATACGAGACATTTCGGGTAATAGTTTCGCGGGCATCGCCAGTGCCACTGAGCTCAACTTCAGCACGTTGCCGCTGCCTCAATTGTCGATTGTGTCTAGCGATACGCTGAAAGCCGAAGGCAATAATGGCATGACGGCTTATACCTTTACGGTGACACGTAGTGGTGACAGCAGTGGTAGCAGTACTGCCACCTGGGTTGTCAGCGGCACGGGGAGTCAGGCGGCAGATGGGCTGGATTTCATGGCTGGCAGCTTTCCCAGTGGCAGCGTTTCCTTCCTGGCTGGTGAAAGCAGCCAGATGATCACGATTCAAGTGAACGGCGATAGCACCATGGAGCTAGACGAGGACTTCACGGTGACCCTCGCCAATCCCGGCTACGCCACGATTGGCACGGCCAGCGCTGATGGCACAATCGGCAACGATGACCTATTCCCGCCGCCTGAGCTGTTGATCGCGGCCAGCGATGCCGTGAAGCTGGAAGGAAACAGTGGCACGATCGCTTATGCCTTCACAGTGACGCGCAGCGGTGTGAGCAGTGGCAGTAGCAGCGCCACTTGGAGTGTCAGTGGTACGGGGAGTTATGCCGCGGATGCACTAGATTTTGGTGGTAGTCTTCCTTCCGGCACGGTGGTGTTTGCTGCTGGTGAAACCAGTCAGCAGATTATTGTCTATGGATCGGCTGACAGCAGCGCTGAGAGCGATGAGAGCTTCCTGGTGACTCTCTCTGCTCCGATTGGCGCCATCATCAGCGGCAGCAGTGCCAGTGGCCAGATCCTCAACGACGACATCATCGCGCCGGCAGTGATTGAAGTGAGCACGGGTTTAAACGACGCTAATCTGGCGATTGGCGAATCCGTCATCTTCACTGTTTTGTTCTCGGATGTTGTCTTCGTCACTGGGTCTCCCGCCCTGCAACTGGCGAATGGAGGTATCGCAATCTATGCATCGGGCTCAGGCACTTCAAGTCTTGATTTTGCTTATGTCGTCGCCGCGGCAAATGCCAATACGTCAGATCTGAGCACCGCCAGCACCAATGCCATCGCTTTGGCTGGGGCTTCAATTGCCAATATCCTCGGTACTCCTGCTGATCTGATAGGAGCCAATGCTGTCAATCCAGTCGGGATTCTCGCTGTCGACGTCGCACCTGCGGCCGTCACTTCCATGGCCGTCAGTGGCAATACCGTCATTTTGGCATTCCAGGAGTCCGTCAAGGGCACCAGCCTGATCGCATCCAATTTCAGCCGCCAGATCGGTGCAGCCGCCCCTGTTGCGGCGACGGGCATCAGCCTCGATTCTACGAACAACACCGTGACGCTCAGCTTCGGCACGGTCTCAACCGCCAATCCCGCTCCTGGCAGCACCTCGACTGTCAGGGTCAGTTATGCCGCCACCAGTGGTAATGCAGTGGCAGGTCTGATCACAGATCAGGCGGGAAATCCCTTGTCGATGTTCAGCAATAAGGTTGTCGATACGTTCCAGTCTGCGGCGACTGTTGCTGTCCTGGGTGATTCAGGTACAACCACTCCAGCTACGTCCTACAGCAATCTGCTGCTGACAGGAGCGTCTGCGATCAACGGCACTGGCAATGCTCTGGCGAATACGATCACCGGCAACATTGCCGTCAATGTTCTTGATGGCAAGGCCGGAGTCGATGTGATGGATGGTCTCGGCTCTGGGGACATCTATGTGGTGGCCAACGCCAGCGATCATGCTGCAGCCGAATTCATGGATTCGGGCCTTTCCGGTGTGGATGAAGCTCGTTTCAGCTCCGGCACGTCCGGTCAAACCCTCATTCTGTTCGCCGGCGACACAGGCCTGGAGCGCGCGGTGATCGGCACCGGAACGGCAACGGCAGCCGTCAGCACAGGCACCGTGGCCCTCAACATCGACGCCTCCGCTCTGCTCAACGGCCTCAGTATCACGGGCAATGCCGGCGTCAACACGCTCAGCGGCACGGCCTTTGCCGACAGCCTCAATGGCAATGCCGGCCTGGACACGATCTTGGGACTGGCCGGGGCGGACGCCATCACCGGTGGGGCGGGCCTGGATGTGCTCAGCGGTGGCGAGGGTTCCGACAGCTTTGCCTACACCACCCTCGCCGATGGTGGCGTGGGTGGAACCAGCGCGGCTCGGATCTTTGAAAAGATCACCGACTTCCAGGTGGGCCTTGATCGCATCGATGCACCAGGCACCGCGGTGCGCACCGTCAAGGTTCTCGGTGCCGTCTCGGCGCTCACGGATACGGCGATCGGCGCCCTGCTCAACGGCAGGTCTCTTGGCTCGGTCAACTTCGCCGCCAGTGGTGCCTCCAGCTTCAGCTTCGGGACCGGCCTGGGGCTGCGCACGTTCCTGGCGATCAACAATAACGTAGCCAGTTATTCCGCCACGGCCGATGCAATCGTGGAAATCACCAACTATGGTTTCGCTACGGGTTTCAGTACTCTGGCTAGCATCAACGTGGCCTGACGCTCTGTTGTTCGATCAGCCGATGTTTCCGATGTGGCCTGCTTGCATCAACTCAAGACCATGCAGGCCTTCATAAAGTAGATAAGCGGCAAACAGAATCGCCAGCACGCCCACCAGCGCTTCGGCCCGGTGCTGCAGCCAGTCGTTCAACTTCTCGATCGGTTCGCGAATCGTGCCGGAGGTGGCGATCCACACCAGGGGCGGCAGCAGCAGCAGCGAACCGGCCATCAGCGCGAAGACGCTGCTCACCTCCAGGTCGGCTGACAGGCCTGGGTGGTTGATCAACAGCAGCCGCGCCTCCTTGAGATAGAACACCAGATTCTCTGGCGTGAGCAGGGCACCGGCGGCGCCGATCGCCACCAGCAGCCAGGTGTCCAGTTCCGGCAGCTTGTTCATCAGGCGCAGCGCCATGCCCTCCTCGCCGATCGCGGCCTGGGGGGTGAGCTGGTAGAGGCCGAGGGTCAGCAGGCCACCGGCGCCGAGCAGGTCGATCAGCACCTGATCGCGCTCGCCATGGGCGAGGCTGATCGGAAAGGAGCTGCCCAGCGCCATCAGCAAGGCCACGGCCAGCAGATTGGCCAGGCTCCAGCCGAGCACGTAGGCAAAGGAGCGGCGCAGCGGTGCCCGGCCCAGCAGCAGCAGGGTGACAACGCCGATGTGCAGGGGGCTGAAGGCGATGCCGATGCCGAACAACGACGACTGGGTGAACAGGCTTGGGTTCATCGAAGCCGCCGTGGCAAACCGCTCAGGGCCGTCACCCTAGGGGCCTGTCCAGGGGGGCGAGATCCCTGCATTACGACGGGTTCTGGCGCGACGTCGCTCGGGGCAGGTAGGGCTCCGATGCCCCCCTGCAGCTCCCGCCAATCCCAGCGGCGCCTGGCCTTTCACTCCGCTCAGCCAGCGTCACCGGGCTGGAGCACGGCGGCTTGAGCCGCCAGGATGATTCCCCCTGGATGCTGTGGACGGGATGTTCAGGCCGTTTTCACTCTGGCCCCGCCAGCTTGGCAACCAATGCCTGTTGATGTTGGTGGGCGGCATTCTGGTGGGTCTGCTGGCGCCCACGGCGGCGCTGGCCCTGAGGCCGCTGGGCCTCGCCTTCCTGCAGGCGTCCCAGATCGTGGTGATGCCGTTCCTGATCTGTGAGTTGATCGTCGGCTTCGGCGGCCTGGGCCGCGGCTCCCTGGGCAGCCTGCTGCGCAGCGGCGTGCTGGTGCTGTTGTTGACGTGGTTGCTGGGTGGGTTGCTGGTGGTGGTAGTGCCTCAGTTCCTGCCACCGCTCACCTATTCCGGCTTCTTTCACGCCGGCCTGTTCCAGCAGCCCCAGGGTACGGATCTGCTGCGTACCTATCTGCCTGACAATATCTTCGGTGCCCTGGCGGCCGACAACTTTCCTGCCGTGGTGCTGTTCAGTGCCGTGTTGGGCATCCTGTTGCAGGGCCTGGAGGCTCGCCAGGAGCTGCTGCGGGTGCTGGAGGTGGCACGGCAGCTGTTCGGCCGTCTCAACAGCCTGATGGCCAGGGCTGTGCCCTACGGCATCTTTGCCCTCAGTTCGGTCACCTTCGCCACGTTGGACTGGACCCAGCTGGTCAAGATCCAGGCGTTTCTGTTGCTCTGTTTGATTCTCTTGGTCGTGCTGAGTGTGGCGCTCACGGGCCTGGTGCTGGCGCTGACGCCCCTTTCCGCCGCCGGTCTCTGGCGGATCGTGCGGGGTCCCCTGGCGCTCACCGCCAGCAGCGGCAATCTGCTGATTGCCCTGCCGCTGCTGGTTCAGAGCCTGCGCCAGGAATTATCCGGCCTTCCCGGTCAGGCCGATCGTGTCGATGATCTGGTCGCCGAGCTCGCCCCCCTGATCTCGCTGGGCTATTCCCTGCCCACCCTGGGCCAGGTGGCGACGCTGATCTTTCTGCCCTTTGCCGCCTGGTATGTCGATCGGCCCATGGGCATGGGGCCGACGGCTCGCATGTTGCTGACGGCCATTCCCGCCTCGGTGGCCGGGGTCAAGTCGGTGGTGCGCCAGGAATTGCAGCGCCAGGAGCTGCCGCTGCAATTGCTGAAGCTGATCTATCTCAATGGTGATTGGCTCTATCGCTTCGAGAAGGTGCTGTCCCTGGAGGGGTTGGTGCTGCTGGCCTTGCTGGTGTCCTTCGCTTCGGCCCGGACCCTGCGGCTGCGGCCACTGCGCCTGCTCGGCACGGCGGTGCTGGTCATGGCCCTGGCCGGGGCCCTGGGGGTTGGGGCCCGAGCCACCCTCGCCACCACGTTGCAGGGCACCTACAGCAATGATCGCCGCCTGCTGGCGCTGCAACCGCTGCTGCCGGGCCCGCCGCCGGAGCGGCTTGTCGCCCCGAGCGCCCTGCCGGTGACGCTGACGGCGATCCGCCAGCGGGGGGTGCTGCGGGCCGGGGTGCGCAGCGATGGCATGCCCTGGGCCTATCGCAATGCCAGCGGACGCCTGGTGGGGTTTGACATCGACCTGGCGGAGGGGCTGGCCCGCAGCCTGGGGGTGCGTCTGCAAGTTGTCGAGCAGCCCCTCGCCGAACTGGAACGTCTGCTCGATCGCGGTCGCCTCGACCTGGCCCTGGGTGGTATTCAGTCGTCGCCACAGCGGGCGATCCGCTACCACGTCAGCCTTGGCTATGAGTCGGTGCATCTGGCCCTGGTGGTGCCGGACGGCAAGGTGGGTCTGATTCAGAACCTGGCCTCCGAGCCTCTGGCTCGACCGCTGCGGATTGCTGTGGCCGATCCGCAGTTGATCACCTCCAGCCTCACCGATCGGATCGCGACCGAACTGGGGGCGGCGCCGGCGCGGCTGCGGCTGCAGCTGGTGCCGATCGCTGGGAAGCAGGTGTTCTTCAGTCCGAGGGGCCAGCGCAGCTTCGATGCGCTGTTGACCACCGCCGAAGGCGGTTCGGCCTGGGCTGTGCTTCACCCCCGCACCACCCTGCTGGCCAGCTTCGGCGACCGACTCACCGGTGAGCTGGTGCTGCTGGTGGCGGGCGATGACCCCGACCTCAATGCCTATCTCGATGCCTGGATCGCTCAGGAGCAGGGGCGCGGCCTGATGGGCTCGCTGTTTGAGCACTGGATTGATCTCGACGCCGATCCCAACCGCCGCGATGGCGTGCGCAGCACGATGCAGCCCAGCCTCTAGTCGATCGAGCCCAGGGCCTGCCCCGGGCCTTGCGTCGTGGTCAGCGCTGGGGCGGCGTCGCCCAGTCGGCGGCATTGAGTTCCGGGAACAGGCCATCTTCGCGGCGCACCGCCGCCAGCCAGGGCTCGCTCAGCGGGGTGCCGTTTTCGATGGCGTCCATCAGCCGCCAGAAACGGTCGAGATGGCGATGGATGCGCTCGCGGGCCAGTTCCGTGGTGGTGCCGGCCCGCAGGATGAAGCTCCAGTCGGAGCTCTGGGACAGCAGCAGCTCGCGGCCCGCCTGGGTGAGCCAGTCCCGATGCTCGCTGCTGCCCACACCCCGGTTCACGCGCCGCACCATCGCCCGTGAGGCCCGCTGCCATTCGGCCACCACCCAGGAGTTGCTCTCATTGAGCCAGTAGTCGTGGTAGCCGCCTTGGCCCCAGCTGGAGGGCGATGGCCGGCAGACCTGCAGGGTCTGGCCGACGGCCAGCACCTCACGCAGATGGGTGAAGTTCACCGCCGATTGGGCCCCCAGCCGGAACAGCTCGCCCAGGAACCGGGGCCCTTCGAACCACCAGTGGCCGAACAGTTCGGCATCGAAGGGCGCCACCAGCAAGGGTGGCCGATCGATCGTGTGGCCCAGGGCCGCCAGCTGGCGGCTGCGGCCCTGCAGATAGTCGGCGGCATGCTGGCTCAGTCGTTCGCTGGCCAGGGCCGGTTCGTAGCTCTGTTTGGCCTCCAGCGGGCAACCCTGGGCGGTAACGCGATGCAGCTTCAGTCCGAGGGGACGGCGGCTGCGAATGCCCAGCTGGCTGAGGCGCTCCTCGGGTAGATCCCAGCCGAGATCGCGGTGGAATTCCCGGTAGGCGCCATCGCCGGGATAGCCCTGGCTGGCACTCCACACCGGCAGGGTGGATTCGCTGTCGCGGCCGAAGAAGGCCACCCCGGCTGGGGAGCAGATCGGCGCGTAGACCCCGTAGCGGGGGCGCGGCATGGCGTGCAGCAGGCCATGGCCATCGACCAGGGTGTAGCGCAGTCCGCAGTTGACCAGCTGCTGGTCGAGGCCCTCGTAGTAGGCGCATTCCGGCAGCCAGATCCCCAGGGGCCGCTCCCCCAGCAATCGCTGGTGTTCGCGCACGGCGGTGAGCAGCTGGGCCCGCACCGATTCGGGTGAATCGCGCAGCAGCGGCAGGTAGCCGTGGGTGGCGCCGCAGGTGATCAGATCGAGCACGCCGTGCTGCTGCAGCCGGCGAAAGCGGCTCAGCAACCGCCCGCCGCATTGCACGAAATGCTGGCGGATTTCCACCAGGCGCTGCTCCAGATCAAGCGCGGCGCTGGCCAGCTCGGTCGGGGCGTCAGCGATCAGCGCCAGCCGCTGCTCTAGCCAGGGCACGAAGCGCGCATTCAGGCCGCGATCGCTCAGCAGCGACAGCAGGGTGGGCGACAGCCCCAGGGTGAGCTTGGGCCGCTGGCGTGGATCGGCGGCAGCCGCCTCCAGCATCTCCAGCAGCGGCAGATAGCACTCCTGCAGGGCCTGGAAGTACCAGTCCTCCTCAAGGGATCCCGCTTCCCCCGACCGCACATAGGGGAGATGGGCGTGAAGCACGAGGGCCAGATCGCCTGCCGCCATTCCCTTGCCTCGAAGATCGCAGTGTAAACGCTGCTTCTAGGCTGCCAACGGATCTGGAACAGGCAAGACGGCCATGCGGCGGGTTCTGGCGGTGGATGGGCACAGCATGTTCTATGCCCAACAGAAGGTGGGCTGGTTCTTCGACCCGCGCCATCTGCTGGAGCTGGCCGCTGAGGGAGCGGAGCTGGAGCTCACCAGTGCGTTCTGGTACGCCGGCCTCAAGGATCACTCCGACCAGCGACCCTTCCGCGATGCTCTCACCAGCCTGGGGTACACCGTGCGCACCCGGCCGCTGCGGGAGCTGGGGGGCAGCGCCGGCAGCGACAGCGCCGCTCGCCAGTCAGAACAGCGCCAGTACGTGCGGGCCAATCTCGATGTGGAGATCGCCATCGACCTGCTGACCGTGGCGCCCCGCACCGATCAGGTGTGGCTGCTCAGTGGCAGCCGCGATCTCGATCGCCTTGTGGAGGTGCTGCGGGCCCGGGGGCTGCAGATCATCCTGATCAGCACCGAAGGGATGGTGGCGCGCGAGTTGCGCAATGCCGCCGATCGTTTCATCGATCTGGCCAGCCTGCGGCCCCGGCTGGAGAAGGGCGAGGCCCAGCAGCAGCCGGTGTTCAGCCGTTTGTAGCGTTTGGACACGAGCGCAGCGCTCGTGGATGCGCCGCTGGGGTTCGGGCGGCGCCTCGAGCTGGGGGCTGGGGTGGCCGTTCCGGGCCGCGCTGAGTCCAGCTCCGGCTGCTGACCAGCCTGCGGTTCCACCCAGGCGGCCAGCAGCGCCGCCGGGACCCTGGCCGCAGCCCACCCCCTAGAATGCAGCCAACTCATACTCATTCCGCTTAACCCTGTCCATGGCCATGGCGCGCGATCCCGGTCGGGTTCTGATCTTCGACACCACGCTCCGCGACGGTGAACAGTCGCCTGGCGCCAGTCTGAACCTGGAAGAGAAGCTGGCGATCGCCCAGCAGCTGGCGCGCCTGGGGGTGGACATCATCGAGGCCGGTTTCCCCTTCGCCAGCACTGGTGATTTCAATGCCGTGCAGCGCATCGCCGCCAGCGTCGGCACCGCCGACGGCCCGGTGATCTGCGGCCTGGCTCGTGCCGCCGCCGGCGACATCAAGGCCTGCGCCGAGGCGGTAGCCCCCGCTGTCCACCGCCGCATCCACACCTTCATCGCCACCAGCGACATCCACCTCGAGCACAAGCTGCGCAAATCCCGCGCTGAGGTGCTCGCCATCACCCGCGAGATGGTGGCCTATGCCCGCTCGCTCGTCGATGACATCGAATTCTCCTGCGAGGACGCTGGTCGCAGTGATCCCGAGTACATGCACCAGGTGATTGAGGTCGCCATCGAGGCCGGTGCCACCACGATCAACATTCCCGACACGGTCGGCTATGCCACCCCCACGGAGTTCGGTGAGCTGATCGCCGGCATCAACCGCTGCGTGCCCAACATCGACCAGGCCGTGATTTCGGTGCATGGCCACAACGACCTCGGCCTGGCGGTGGCCAACTTCCTCGAGGCCGTTAAAAATGGCGCCCGTCAGCTCGAATGCACGATCAACGGCATCGGCGAGCGGGCCGGCAACGCCTCGCTCGAAGAGCTGGTGATGGCCCTGCATGTGCGCCGCAGCTACTACAACCCCTTCCTGGGCCGCCCGGCCGACAGCACCACGCCTTTGACGGCGGTGCGCACCGAGGAGATCACCAAGACGTCCCGGCTGGTCAGCAATCTCACCGGCATGGCGGTGCAGCCCAACAAGGCGATCGTCGGTGCCAATGCCTTTGCCCATGAATCGGGCATCCATCAGGACGGCGTGCTCAAGCACCGGCTCACCTACGAGATCATCGACGCCCGCACCGTCGGCCTGGCCGATAACCGCATTTCCCTCGGCAAGCTGAGCGGCCGCAGCGCTTTCCGCGCCAGGCTCGAAGAGCTCGGTTACACCCTGGAGCGCCATGATCTCGACGACGCCTTCGCCCGCTTCAAGGAACTGGCCG
>CALPNT020000020.1 GCA_943325005.2 Bifidobacterium breve
GCGCCGATGAGGAGGCCAAGGTACTGGCGGGGGTGTAGACGACCAGCCGACCATCAACCGGCCATCAGCAGTCGATAGGCCCTATCCAGGCGCAAAAAGGCCTCGGCATCACCGCCCAGATCGGGATGGTGGTTCTTAGCCAGCCGTCGGTAAGTGCGCTTGATCATGTCCCGGCTGGCGCCGGCCTCCAGACCCAGCAGCCGGAGCGCCTCACAGCGCGGATCGGGCGGCGGCGGCGGCCGCTTCGGCGTGGGCTCCCTGGAGGGGCCATTGGAGGGGCCATTGGTGGGGCCATTGGTGGGGCCGCCGGTGGAGCTGTGGTTCGCGGTGCGGGTGCCCCGGCGCTGTTCCTGCCTGTCCAGCCGTCGCCGCAGCTCCGCCACCACCCGCCACGGTTCATCGCTCAGCCACTCGCTCGCCCGCGGGCCATAGAGGGCGAAGGCGGCACGCACCGCCCAACGGCAGCGGCTATGGGGGCCCCGCAGGGCAGCCACCAGCTCGGTGCCGAGACCGGCCTGTTGCCGATTGAGCTCCTCCTCCAGGCTGAGGGCGGGGTTCCAGGCCTGGGCGCGCAGCTCCTCGACCAAGCCCCGCAGCCCCCCGGGCGGGCCGATCCGCAACCCCGACCAGCCGGAATGGCGGGCCATGGCCTGCCCCCAGCGCTCCACCAGCTGGGGGGTGATGGTGGGCGCGGCGCCGTTGGAGACCCGGCTGCCACCGTCCTGGGGGCGGGGCTGCCGCAACTGCGCCAGCTGCTGCCGCAGTTGGCGCACCTCCTGCTGCAGGGCCGCGTTCTCAGCCAGCAGGCCATCCAGATTGGCGGTGACCGGCCGGCTGCCAGGAGCCGGCCGCCAGCGGCGGGGATCAAAACCCATCCGAACCGCCCCGAAGACCTGGTCGAGCCCATTGTGGTGGAGGCCCCCTGGTAGAGGCCTCCCTGGCCGCCGCTCAGCTCGGCCGGAAAGACCCCGGGCCCCAGAAGCTGGAGGCTGAACCCGGTACCCCCTGAATCAGGCAACCCTGCTGTTCGAGCCCGCCGTCCCCGAGCCCGGCGCACGGTGCTGGCCTTCCCCAGCACCTACTCGGCGGGGATCACCAACCTCGGCTACCAGGTGGTGTGGGCCACGCTCGCCCGCCGCGCCGATCTCGACGTGCGCCGCCTGTTCACGGACCAGGGCGATCCGGCCCACCGCGATCCGGAGCTGTTCGGCGGCGCACCGCTGCTGAGCGCCAATCCCGAACCGCTGGCCCCCTGCTTCGATGTGGTGCTGCTCGGCGACAAGGCGTTGAGGACAGCGGCCGGGTGGTGAGCGCCGAGGAGAAGGCAAAGGTGCTGGCGGAGGTGTGAGCAGCCCGGATGTTCAGGGATTGGCAAGGAACTGGGGGTAAAGCTGACGCCAGAAACCGCAGAAGTGGGCGGCTTCCGCATCGTGCAGGGCCGAGCGCTTCGGCACCAGCAGCATCACATCGTCCTTGCCCGAATCATAAACAGGCCAGCTTGGAAAACCCTTGGCTACAGGCACACCTCGTGCCGCGAAGCTGCTGACCAGTTCCTGCATCTGAGCTGCCAGGAGCTGAGAATCGGGAGGCAGGTCGGGGGCGTCAATACGCCTGGTATTGGAAAGATTAGGAAACAGATAATTGAGAGCTGCGGAATGCACCGCCCCGAACTCCATGCCGGGGTCAGGCTTGGCGGCAATGCCGACGCCCAGCACAATTGCCTTGGGATCGGCGAACTCAAACTGATAAATCGGCACATTGGCAAAACGCCGCAACGCCCTGGATGTGTGAAGATAGAGACAGTTATTGATACCCACACCTGGATTGTAGTGTGACATCACCGACCCAATCTGCTCCGGCGCCCGCCGTGGATCCTGCAGCGGGAAGCGGGCCAGAATGCGCTGCGGCACTTCCTGGTCAATCTGATCCGGCGTATAGCCATACTTAGCAATCAGTCTTTGCCTGTAGTTCGCCGCATTGATCACCCGGGCTGAATCCTGTGACTGCTGGTCATACCCGGCATACAGCCGCAACTCATCGCGCGCCCCACCCATCAACAGCGGCACTTTCAGCACCTGACCACTGCGCAGGGCATCGATCACAGTGCGCGGCGTGGCCTGGGCGGCGCCGATCGAAGGGCCGAACGACATGGTCTTGCCTTGGGTCAGCTCGCCACCAACCCGCACCAGCTGCTGCACTGGAATACGGCGCAGGCAGGCCAGGGCATCGCCGACCTGATCACAGCCCAGCCGGGCGGCGATCGGCAGACCCACCTCCTGCTCATACCGCTGGACCAAAGGCAGCGAGGCCAGGCAGCCTCCACTGATCACCAGGGCCTTGTGGAAAAGACCTCGCGACAACTCGGGGGCGGCGAGATGCATGCAGACCGAGCCCGCCCCGGCCGACTCTCCACCCAGGGTGACGTTGGCCGGATCACCACCAAAGGCGGCAATGTTGCGCTGAACCCAGCGCAGGGCCTCGCGCTGATCCACCAGGCCCAGATTGCCATTGGTGGCCGAATCAAAGGCTGGATGGGGCATGAACCCCAGCACCCCAAGCCGGTAGTTGAAGCTCACCACCACGACGCCCTGTCTGGCCAGAGCATCGAGCCGATAGAGATTGGAGCCACCGCCCACGAAGGCGCCTCCATGGATCCAGACCAGCACCGGCAGCCGCCGCCCGGCCGGCCGCTGCTGCGGCACGCTCACATTGATGCTGAGGCAGTCTTCGGCGTCACTGGCCTCGGTGAGATTGAAGCGCGCCTCCTGGGCGCAGGCCGGACCGAAGTCGCTGGCATCGCGCAGCCCGCTCCATGCAGCCGCGGACACGGGCAGGGTCCAGCGCTTCTCCCCGGCCGTGGAGGCGGCGTAGGGAATGCCGCGGAACTCCACCACCTGATGGCGAACCACGCCCCGCAGCCAACCCTGCTGAATCCTGACCCTGGCGGACTGGCTGATCAGCGGATCCCCGGCCGCTCGGGCCGGGGCCATCCGGGCCGGCAGCAGGGCCGCCGAAAGCAGGCACAGACCCAATCCAAGGGAGCGCAAGGCTTGCTTTGGTGACGGCACAAAGCCTCGATCGCTGCGCTCGGTCTAACCCTGCACCCGGTCACGGTCAACGGATCCCAGTACCGGCGAGGGCTCCCCGGCCGTCCCCATCGCCAGCGGATGTCGTCCCCAGACAGCCGAGGCACCCCGACATGGCCAGAATCCCCCGCCGTACAGCGCCGGGTGACTGGGCGGGGCGGCGGCGTACGGCCGTCGTTGCGGCCGGCCCCGGTGACAGGCTGGGGGAACTACGCCCCTCCCCGCCCTGAACCAGGAAACCCTGCTGTTTGAACCCTCCGTTCCCGAGCCCGGGGCGTTGCGGACCGTGCTGGCTTTCCCCAGCACCTACACCGTGGGGATCACCAGCCTGGGCTACCAGGTCGTGTGGGCCACGCTGGCCCAGCGGCCGGATGTGGATGTGCGCCGCCTGTTCACGGACCAGGGCGATCCGGCCCACCGCGATCCGGAGCTGTTCGGCCTCTCGCTGAGCTGGGAGCTGGATGGCCCGGTGCTGCTGGATCTGCTCGAACGCCAGCGCATCCCGCTGTGGAGCCACCAACGCGGTGACCGTGATCCGATCGTGTTCGGTGGCGGACCGGTGCTCACCGCCAATCCCGAACCGCTGGCCCCCTTCTTCGATGTGGTGCTGCTCGGCGACGGCGAACGGCTGCTGCCCGCCTTCATCGAGGCGCTGCTGGAGCGGCGCCACGCTCCCCGAGCTGAGCGGCTGCACGCCCTGGCCCAGGTGCCCGGGGTCTACGTGCCCTCCCTGTATGCACCGCGCTACAGCCCCGAAGGCGAGCTGCTGGCGATCGAACCGCTTGAGGCCACGATTCCGGCCACGGTGGCCAAGCAGACCTGGCGGGGCAACACCCTCAGCCACTCCACGGTGATCACCCCGGAGGCAGCCTGGCCCTCGATCCACATGGTGGAGGTGGCCCGCAGCTGCCCGGAGCTCTGCCGCTTCTGCCTAGCCAGCTATCTGACGTTGCCGTTTCGCACCGCCTCCCTCGACGACGGATTGATCCCGGCGGTGGAGACCGGCCTCAAGGCCACCCAACGGCTGGGATTGCTGGGCGCTTCGGTCACCCAGCATCCCCAGTTCGCCGACCTGCTGAGCTGGCTCGATCAGGAGCGCTTCGAGGGCACCCGGGTGAGCGTCAGCTCGGTGCGGGCCGCCACGGTGACGCCGCAACTGGCCGAGATCCTGGCCAAACGAGGCAGCAAGTCGCTCACCATCGCGATCGAGAGCGGCAGCGAGCGCCTGCGCCGGGTGGTGAACAAAAAGCTCAGCAGCGAGGAGATCTTCGCCGCCGCCCGCTACGCCAAGGAAGGCGGCCTCAGCGCCTTGAAGCTCTACGGCATGGCCGGATTACCCACGGAGGAGGAGGCGGACGTCGAGGCCACCGCCGAACTGCTGCTGGCACTCAAGCGGGCGGTGCCGGGCCTGCGCCTAAGCCTGGGGGTGAGCACCTTCGTGCCCAAGGCCCACACGCCGTTTCAATGGCAGGGAGTGCGCCCCGAAGCCGAAAAGCGCTTGAAACTGCTAGCGAAACGGCTGAAACCCAAAGGCATCGAGCTACGGCCCGAAAGCTATGGCTGGAGCGTGATTCAGGCCTTGATCTCCCGCAGCGATCGCCGCCTGGCGCCGGTGATCGCCGCCGCCCGCGGCCAGCACGACAGCCTGGGGGGCTGGAAGAAGGCCTACCGGGCGGTGCTCGCTGGCGATGCCCCGCTGATCGATCCGGCCCAGTCGGTGCTGCCGCCCCCCTGGGAGCAGGTGGTGCATGGGGACTGGAGCGAGCAACGGGTACTGCCCTGGGAGCATCTCGAAGGGCCGCTGCCGAAAAGCACCCTGGCCGGCCACCGCCGCGAAGCCCTGGCCAGCCCCTGAGCCGGCCCGATCCTGGGCCTCAGCGCAGCTCCGGCTCAGCTTGCGCCGCCATGCGCAGCCCCACCAGCAACACCCAACCGGCGATGTTGATGCGGCTGTCATAAAACGGGATATCGGTGGCGTGCAGGCACACCAACACCAGGGTGGAGGCCCACCAGGCGCGCTCAAACACCGCCGCCGTCAGCATGCCCTGGCGAGCCGAACGCCAGAGCAGCCAGAGCACCAGGCCCACCACCAGGAGCGCCACCGGCAGGCCATGGCTGAGCGCCAGGTCGATCGGCAGATTGTGGGGATGGCCGTGCCAGTGACCGGTGCGCAGCGGGTAGATGAGGCTGAAGGCCGCCGCTCCCCAGCCCAGCCAGGGCCGCTCAGCGATCAAGTCGATGGCCACCTGCCACTGAGCGAGGCGGGTGATCGCCAGAGGCCGCTGGCCGGCGAACTGCAGATCGCTGAGCCGACCCCAGATCGCCTCCGGCACCAGGGCACGGGCCGGATGTTGCAGCAGTTCCGGCACCCAGGCCACGCTGGCCGCAACCAGCAGCAACACAGTGCCAGCCAGGATCGGCAGCAGCCAGAACCAGCTGGCGGTCCCCACCACCAGCGGCAGCGCCAGCAGCAGCGCCCCCCAGGCGTTGCGGGAATCGGTCAGGAAGATCGACGCCACCACAGCGGCAGCCAGCACCAGGGCCACTCCCCTCAACCAGCGGCCCAGACCCGGCTGGAGCAGGGCCGCCAGGGCAAAGGGCCAGGCGAGGGCCAGCCAGGAGCCGGCGATATTGGCGTAATCAAACAGACCAGCCAGCCGGCCGGGTGGATTACCGCCGGCATGAAGATGCCAGATGATCAGTCCGCCCAGCTGCTGGAAGGGCCCGCTCCAACCCCACCACAGCTGACCCAGCCCGGTGACGATCACCGGCACCGTGCCCGAAAGCAGCAGCAGAGCCACGCGTCGCCGCGCTTGCGGACTGGCCAGGTAGGGCTGAAAGCCCCAGAAGGCCCAGAAAAACGGCAACCAATTGCCCAGGCCCACCCAGGCCAGCCAGCCACTGCTGGCCTGGGTGCAGCCCAGCAGCAGCAGCAGCGACACCACCAGCAACAGCTGGTTGAGCCGATCCTCCAAAGGCGAACGGCGGCCACAGCTGCCCAGGATCAGGGCCACCAGCAACGGGATGGCCGCCAAGAAGGCACTGCTGGCCAGCAGCAGGATCCCCAGCTGGAAACAGCGCCAGCCATAGGGATTGGCCTCCTCCGGCCGCTGGGCACGCAGCCATTGATCAAGCGCGGACGGAACGATCAGAGGAAACACGTTCTGGCTCAATCAAAGACGGCCGTCCGGCCGCGATACACCATCACCTGCCGGCGCAGATAGAGACGCACGGCGCGAGACAACGCCAGACGCTCGGTGTCCCGGCCTTTGCGGATCAGATCTTCCACCTCATCGCGATGGCTCACGTGCACGGTGGCCTGCTCGATGATCGGTCCGCCATCGAGTTCCTCGGTCACGAAGTGGGCGGTGGCGCCGATCAGCTTCACCCCCCGCTCCCAGGCCCGGTGATAGGGCTGGGCCCCCTGGAAGGCGGGCAAGAACGAATGGTGGATGTTGATCACGGTGCCGAAGCCAGCCAGGAACTCGGGACTGAGCACCTGCATGTATTTGGCCAGCACCACCAGCTCGATGTCGTGTTCAGCCAACAGGGCCAGCTGCTGCTGCTCCACGGCCGCCCGGGTGGCGGCGCTGATCGGCGTGTGCACGAAGCGGGCACCGCTGGCCTCCGCGTCTGGTTGAAGATCGGCGTGGTTGGACACCACCAGCGGCACCTGCATCGGCAGCTCACCGGAACGGGTGCGCCAGAGCAGATCCAGCAGGCCATGGCTCTGACGGCTCACGAAGATCGCCACCCGGGGCAACACATCGGAAAAATGCACCTGCCCTTCTCCACCCAGACGGGCCCCCAGGGCCACAACGGCCGGCGCGATCGCTTCGCGTGGCAGGCCGAAACCCTCCAGGCCCCACTCGATACGACTCAGAAACAGGCCGGCACCGGCATCGGTGTGGTGATCGGCATGGCGGATGTTGCCGCCATTGGCCGCCACCCAGCCCGACAGCTCACTCACCAGGCCAGGACGATCGGGGCAGATCAGCTGCAGGATGGCGGTTGGAGAACGCATGACACCTCAGGGCCATGGGCATTGTGGCGTCAACAGAGCCAGAGCCCCCGTACTCACGCATGCTCCGTTGCGTGGGCTGTGGCGTAGGGCTGTTGCGAGGGGCTACAGAGCGGGCCTGGAAACCCTGGACGCTCGGTACAGTCGCCGAACCGACCCAAGCGCCTGCACCATGGCCGTGAGCATGTCCGAGGCCGTTCGCCACGCCCAATCCGTCCACCAGCCGCTCAACGGCGAGCAGCTCCTGGCGGGGGCCGCTGGGTCTGGTCCGAAGGGCATCCACTCCCCTGCCAACCGCCTGCTTCAGGGTCTGAAGCAGCTGTTGATGCTGGCGCTGGCCGTGGTGTTGAGCGTGTCCCTGGTGGCCTGCGACAGCCAGTCCAAGGCCGCCGCCACGATCAGCCCCGAGAACCTCGCCGCGATCGAGCGCCAGGCGGAGGGCTTCCTGGCAGCCCGCGATCGCCTGCCCGAACTGGCCACGCTGGTCAATGAGCGCAACTGGGTCTTCACCCGCAACCTGATCCACGGGCCGATGCAGGAAGTGAGCCGCGAGATGCTCTACATCAACCGCCTGCTGCTGCCCGCCGACCAGGCTGACGCCGAAGCCCGCGCCAACAAGCTCAAGACCGCCCTCGCCCAGCTTGATGAGGCCGCCCGCCTCCAGGACGGCGAAGCCCTGCGCAAGGCCTACATCAAAGTGGCCAGCGGTTTTGGCCTCTATGCCCAGGTGCTGCCCGAGCAGGTGAAGATCGATCTCAAACAGGTCTGAACCGGTGACAACGGCTGAGCCAGCCTCAGCCCACCCCCGGACCCAACCCCGCAGCGTCATCGTCATCGGCGCCGGCTTGGTCGGCCTGGGTTGCGCCTGGCAGCTGGGACGGCGGGGCCATCAGGTTCAGCTGATCGACCGCGGCACCAGCCCGGGACAGCTCAACGGCAGCCAGGCGGCCCTGGGGGTGCTGATGGCCCGCGTGTTCCATCGCAACAGCGGCCGCGGCTGGCGCCTGCGCCAGCAAAGCCTGGACCTCTGGAGCCGCTGGCGTCAGGAGCTCGCCTCCCACGGCCTACCGATCGCCTGGCGCCAGGGGCTGCTGCTGATCGCCGCCAACGGCGCCGACCAGGAACGGCAACGGCTCCTGAGCAGCGATCCCCGCCGCCAATCGCTGGGCCTGGAGCTCTGGGATCGAGCACGACTGGAGTCGCTCAGCCCAGAGCTGCCGCGCGGTGCCCTCACTGGGTTGTATAGCCGAGACGACGGCCAGATCGACCCGGGCCAGGCCCTTGAGGCGATCGGCCAGGACATGGCCAGGCTGGGGATCTCCACCCTCCATGGCAGCGCTGCTGCCCTCGAGCCCAGCGGTGCTGGCTGGCGGGTGCTGCTTCAAGGCGGCGGCCACGCCGAGGCCGACTGGGTGGTGCTGGCCGCTGGGCTCGGCCAGGCAGAGCTGCTGGCCAGCCTGGACCAGCAGCTGGCCATGGAACCAGTGCTGGGCCAGGCCCTGGAGCTGGAACGTCACGAGGCTGAGCCAGCTCCAGCCAGCGCACCAGGGTGGAACTGGCCCGGTGTCATCCACTGGCAGGGCACCAACCTGATCCCCCGGCCCGATCTGGCCGGCGGCGCTCGTTTCTGGCTCGGAGCCACCCTGGAGCCCGGCCAGCGGGCCGATGACTCCAGCCTTAAGACCATGCGGAACCTCAACGGCACCGCACCGGACTGGCTGCAGCAAGCACGGGAACGCAGGCGCTGGCAAGGGCTGAGACCCAGGCCCATGGCCCGACCGGCGCCCGTGCTGGAGGAGATCGCCTCCGGAGTGCTCCTGGCCAGCGGCCATTACCGCAATGGGGTGCTGCTGGCGCCGGCGACGGCCACCTGGGTGGTGGAGCGAATCGAGGCCGGCAAGACGGACTCCTAGGGTCAACGCCGAAGATTCGAATCCTGCATGGCTGCGTCCGCCCACCGCAGACTCCCAGGCGTGCTGATACTGGCCGCCACCAGCCTTGGCCTGGGCGGCTGCAACAACCCGGGCCTGAGCGGTGCGGGGGCCTCCTTCCCGGCCGCCATCTACCAGCGCTGGTTCCAGGAGCTGGACAGTCAGGGAAGCCGGGTCAACTATCAGTCGGTGGGCTCCGGCGCGGGGGTGCGCCAGTTCATCGCCGGCACCGTCGACTTCGCCGCCAGCGATGTGCCGATGAAGGCCGCCGAGCTGGCCAAAGTGCCCAGGGGCGTGGTGCAGCTGCCGATGACAGCCGGTGCCATAGCTGTGGCGTACAACCACCAGGGCTGCGAGCTGAAGCTCAGCCAGGTTCAACTGGCCGATATCTTCCTGGGCAGGATCCGCGACTTCCAGCAACTGGGCTGCGCCGCCAGACCGATCACGGTGGTGTTCCGCTCCGACGGCTCCGGCACCACCGCCAACTTCACAGCCCACCTGGCCGCGATCAGCCCCAGCTGGAAGACAGGCCCTGGTCAGGGCAAGGCCGTCACCTGGCCCACCGGTGTAGGAGCCAAGGGCAACGAAGGGGTGGCCGCCCAACTCAGCCAGCTCGATGGCTCGATCGGCTATGTGGAAACGGCCTACGTGAAAGGGGCACTGCAGGCAGCCAGCCTCAGCAACGCTGCCGGCGCCATGGTGCAGCCCAGTACGGAGAGTGCGGCTGCAGCCCTGGCCGCGATCAACCTCGGCGCCGATCTCACCGGCAGCAATCCCAATCCCCAGGCGGGCTACCCGATCGTGACCTTCTCCTGGATCCTGCTCTACAAGAGCGGCAACGGCACCAAGCTGCCGGTTCTGCAGAAGACCTTCATCTACACCCTCTCCGCTGGCGCCCAGGCCGGTGCGCCCAGCCTCGGCTACGTGAGCTTGCCGGCGCCGGTGCTGGCCCAGTCGCGCACCGCCCTGGCGACACTGCAGCCCTGAACACAAGCTGACCCTGGCCGACCAGGGAGCAAATCAGCTCCTGCCAGCGCGGCACCTCAAAGCTCAGCTCGTCGAGCCTCGTCGGCGCCACCGGATCCATGGGCTCAGAAACAGTCGCTAAGCACAAAAAAAGCCTCCGGATCAGGGAGGCTCAAGGACCAATCACTGCTCTCGCGAAGCAAGAACGCCTTCATGACCGTGGCATTCGGGCACGGCGGGATGGGGCCACCGAGGCAGCCCCATCCGGGCTTCACTTGCTCTCGCTGAATTCGGCGTCAATGACGTCGTCAGCGGCGTTGGTGGCGCCAGCGGAGTTGCCATTGCCACCAGCGGCAGCACCATCGGCGGCGGCGGCATTCTGGTAAACAGCGGCACCAGCGGCATAGAGGGCCTGCTGCAGGGTTTCAAGTTCAGACTTCATCGTGTCGAAGTCTTCGCTCTCGATGGCCTGCTTGAGCTTGGCGGAGGAACTTTCCACCTTGGCCTTGTCTTCAGCGCCCACCTTGTCGCCCAGCTCACCGAGCTGCTTCTCCGCCTGATAGACGAGGGTCTCGGCCTGGTTCTTCAGGTCGATCTTCTCGCGCTTCTCCTTGTCAGCAGAGGCATTGGCCTCCGCATCCTTCACCATCTTGTCGACTTCGTTATCGCTGAGGGTGGAAGCGCCGGTGATCGAGATGCTCTGCTCCTTGCCGCTGCCCTTGTCCTTGGCGGTGACGCTGAGAATGCCGTTGGCGTCGATGTCGAAAATGACCTCGATCTGGGGCACACCCCGGGGGGACGGCGGGATGCCATCGAGACGGAAGGTGCCCAGGGATTTGTTATCGCTGGCCATTTCGCGCTCACCCTGGAGCACGTGAATCTCCACGTTGGTCTGGCCATCCACCGCAGTGGAATACACCTCAGACTTCTTGGTGGGGATCGTGGTGTTGCGGGTGATCATCTTGGTCATCACGCCACCGAGGGTTTCGACCCCAAGGGACAGAGGCGTGACATCGAGCAGCAGGATGTCCTTCACCTCACCGGCCAGCACACCGCCTTGGATCGCGGCACCAACGGCCACCACTTCATCGGGGTTGACGGTCTGGTTGGGATCCTTGCCGGTGACCCGCTTGACCAGCTCCAGCACCGCCGGGATACGGGTGGAACCACCGACCATCACAATCTCATCGAGCTCGGTGGTGGAGAGCTTGGCGTCCTTGAGAGCCTGCTCCACCGGCACGCGGCAGCGATCAATCAGCTTGCTGGCCAGCTCCTCGAACTTGGCCCGGGTGAGGGTGAGGTCGAGATGCTTGGGCCCTTCCGGCGTTGCCGTGATGAAGGGCAGGTTGATTTCGCTCTGGGTGGCGCTGGAGAGTTCGATCTTGGCCTTTTCCGCCGCCTCGGTGAGGCGCTGCAGGGCCTGTTTGTCCTGGCGCAGATCGATGCCTTCGTTGCCCTTGAAGGTGGCGGCCAGGTAATCGACGATCACCTTGTCGAAGTCATCGCCGCCGAGGTGGGTGTCGCCACTGGTGGAGAGCACCTCAAACACGCCGTCGCCAACCTCCAGCACCGAGACGTCAAACGTACCGCCGCCCAGATCGAACACCAGGATGCGCTCGTTGCTCTTGCGATCCAAGCCATAGGCCAGGGCTGCGGCCGTGGGCTCGTTGATGATGCGCAGCACTTCGAGGCCGGCGATCTTGCCCGCGTCCTTGGTGGCCTGGCGCTGGGAATCGTTGAAGTAGGCCGGCACCGTGATCACCGCCTGGGTGACGGTTTCACCGAGATACTTACCGGCATCTTCGGCGAGCTTGCGCAGCACTTCGGCCGAGATTTCCTCAGGGGCGAACTGCTTGTTGAGCACCGGCGACTTGATCTTGACGTTGGCGCCAGCCTTCTCAACCGTGTAACTCACCTCTTTCGATTCTTCCGTCACCTCATCGACGCGACGGCCGATGAAGCGCTTCACCGAATAAAAGGTGTTCTCAGGAGTCATGACCGCCTGGCGCTTGGCGATCTGTCCCACCAGTTTGTCCTGGTTCTTGGTGTAGGCCACCACCGAAGGAGTCGTGCGGAACCCTTCGGCATTGGCAATCACCGTGGGCTTGCCGCCCTCCATCACGGCGACGCAGCTATTCGTGGTGCCGAGGTCAATACCGACAACCTTACCCATGGGTTCCTATCTCCTGGAGTGAATGAAATCTGACTGGAAGCATCTTCAGCAGGGCCCCTCCCCTGCGGCCAGGCGTGGTTCCCGAACCGCAGGCAGGGCGGTGAGGAGCAGAAAGCCAGTGCCCATCTACGGTTCCAGCGGCTGAAACAGGTTGGGGGCCTGGCCTGGCAGAGCCCGGAAACCCCCGAACGCTCCGATCCACCGGAGCCTCGGTGCCGTTCCCGCCCAGCAGCCCTGCCGCTCACTCCACCCAGACTCACCGACCCGACATGTCGTCGATGCCCTCCAAACCCCAACAGGCCGCCGCCACTGTCCCCACCACCAGGCCAGGCCCCGGCGGCTCCACCGCCCTGGCCGGGGTGCTGGGGGATCCGGTGCACCACTCCCTGTCGCCGGCAATCCACAATGCGGCCCTGGCGGAACTCGGCCTCGACTGGGTCTACCTGGCCCTGCCGGTGAGCGCAGCTGATCTGGCGGCGGTGGTGCCGGCCCTGGAGGCCCTGGACTGCCGCGGCCTCAGCGTCACCATTCCCCACAAGCGGGCCGTGGCCGCCCTGGTGGCCGAGCTGAGTCCACTGGCGCAGCGACTGGGGGCGGTGAACACCTTGGTGCGGCGGCCCCAGGGCGGCTGGCTGGGCACCAACACCGACGTGGAAGGTTTTCTGGCCCCCCTGCGCGACGACGACTGGCAGGAGCGGCGGGCGGTGGTGCTGGGCTGTGGTGGCAGTGCCCTCGCGGTGCTGGCCGCTCTGGAGCAGCTCGGCTTCGGCTCAATCGCCGTGGCGGGTCGCAACGCCTCCACCCTCTCAGCCTTTCAGGCGGACTGTCGGCACTGGCTGCCCGGCCTGGAAACCCTCGCCTGGAGCACGGCGGACGAGGCGCCGCTGCTGCAGGCCCTGGCCCAGGCCGACCTGGTGGTGAACTGCACCCCGGTGGGCATGACCAGCACCACCGACCCCACGGCGGTGAGCCGATCCCCACTCAGCGCCGCGGCTCTGGATCGACTGCGGCCGGGCTGCGGCGTCTATGACCTGATCTACACCCCCCGGCCCACGGCTCTGCTGCAGGGGGCAGCAGCACGGGGATGCCGCACCTGGGATGGCCTGGAGATGCTGGTGCAGCAGGGGGCTGCCGGCCTGCGCCTCTGGAGCGGTCTCGACCACGTGCCGGTGGCGACGATGCGCGAGGCGGCCCTGGCCCGGTTGCAGGCCCCTTAGCCTGGGCGCCCACCGTCTCCCCCCATGCAGGATCCTCCGATCTGGCAGCGGCTGCTCGCCGCCCTGGCCTACCTGCTGCCGCTGAGCGACGCCATTCCCTTCGGCAAAGGACTGCTGCTGCAATTCCCGCTGCTGCAGGTCCTGGCCCTGCCCGCTCTGCCGGTGATCACCCTGCAGCAGGCGATTCCCTTCGGCGGACTGGTGCTGTTCCTGGCGCTGTTCCTGCTGGTGGTGCGCAACAGCAAGGTGCCGTACCTGATCCGCTTCAACGTTCTGCAGGCAATCCTGCTGGACATCGTGCTGGTGCTGCTCACCCTCGCCTTCGACACCCTGCTCGGCCCCCTCGGTGGCAGCTTCGCGGTGCGCACCCTGGAGAACACCATCTTTCTCGGCACCCTGATGCTGGTGCTGTTTGCCCTGGTGCAGAGCCTGCGGGGCAAGGAGGCGGAAATTCCCACCGTGTCCGAAGCGGTGCGGATGCAGCTGTACTGAGCCCGAAGCCCTGGCGGAGTGGCCGTCAGGTCCTGGGGTAGGGTTTCAATCCGTCGCTGATGGAGCTTTGCTTTCCCTCAGCCCCTCGCGCAGGCGACCACGACGCTACCGACCATGAGCCAGCCCTACTACGAAACGATGTACATCCTTCGCCCGGACATTCCGGAGGAGGAAGTTGAAACTCACGTCACCAAATACCGCGACATCGTCATCGAAGCCGGCGGCGAGGTGCTGGATACCCAGATGCGTGGCAAGCGTCGTCTGGCCTACACGATTGCCAAGCACCGTGAGGGCATCTACGTGCAGCTCAACCACAATGGTGACGGCCAGCAGGTGGCACCCCTGGAGCGAGCCATGCGCCTCTCGGAAGATGTGATCCGTTATCTCACCGTCAAGCAGGATGGCCCCTTGCCCACTCCCCGGGCCGTGACGACGTCTTCGAGTGGCGCTGGTGAAAGCGTGGCTGCCGCCACCGAAACCGTCGAGGCCTGAGCCCCGGCACAGGGCAAAGAGCCATCGGCCGCCGTCGTCCAACAGAGGACGCTGCCGCGCCAGCTCTTTTGTTGTTGTGAACCCCAGCCAATGCCCCTAAAGTCCGCCCACCCGGGCGGCGGACTTTAGGGGCATGAACGATTCAGGGGAGGCCCGTTCCGGTTTGCGAAACCGTCCCCCGGGCCTGGCGCCCGAGTTGCGCCAGCTGCAGGACGCTGGCGATGTGGATCGCCGCTGGTGGGAAACCGAGGACAGCAGTAAACCCTCAGTTCGTGCCGCGGCCAGCTCCGAGACGGATTCAGATCAGCCCCCAGGCTGGGGTTTCGGGCCACCGCCACCACCACCAGCGCCGTCCCTTAAACCGGATCAGCTCAGACCAGCAGGACCGCGCCCCCAGCCAGCCACCGCGCCAGAACCGGCCACCACCAAGGGATCGCCGCTTGTTCCTGAATCGCAGCCCCATGGCGCGGCGGCTGACCAGACGGATGGCTGTACCGACACGGCGGCTTCCACCAGGATGGCGAGCCAGGCCGATGCGCTCGCCATGCAGCGCCTGGAACTGGAAGTAGCCGCCGCCCGAGCCGAGGCGGCGGCCCTGCACGAGATGCTTGAAGACCTGCCGGAAATCTTTGAGCGCAAGTTCCGGCAGCGCCTGCAGTCCACCCTCGAACAACAACAACGCTTGCTCGCCGACAACCAGGCCCTCAGGGAGCAGGTCTACACCCTCACTCCGGCAGCGCCAGCGGTCGAAACAAGGCCCAGTCGGCTGCTGCTGCCGGCCTCCCAGCCCAGCTCCCTCGGTGAGGCCCTGCGCAAGGTGCTGAGGCTGGGGCGGCCGCATCCCCCCGCCGCGATCGATCCGGATCGCTGCAGCTGACGGGCGAGCGGCGGGTCTGGCTTCAGCCGCCCCGATGGCGGGCCGACCAGAGGCGTGTGGGCAATCCCCAGACGTAGATAAAGCCCTCGGCGGCGCGGTGATCAAACAGATCCTCGGCGCCATAGGTGGCCATGTCGGGCCCATAGAGGCTGTCGCTGGCGCTGCTGCGCCCAACCACCGTGGCATTACCGCGCTGCAGCTTCACCCGCACCCGACCGTTGACGGTTTCCTGGGTGCGATCGAGGAAGCCATCAAGGGCCTGCTTGAGCGGGCCGTACCAGAGGCCCTGGTACACCAGATCGGCCCAGCTCATCTCCACCTGGCGCTTGTAGCGCTGGACGTCGGCGGCGAGGGTGAGGCTCTCCAGCTCCTGATGGGCCTTGATCAGCAGCAACAGCCCCGGCGTTTCATAGATCTCCCGGCTCTTGATGCCCACCACCCGGTTCTCCAGCATGTCGAGGCGGCCGAAACCGTGGCTGCCGGCCAGGGCGTTGGCGCGCCGCATCAAGCTGACGGGATCAAGCCGTTCACCATCAAGACTCACCGGATTGCCGTGCTCAAAGCCGATCTCCACCACCTGGGGAGTGGCGGGGGCCGCCTCGATCGAGCAGGTCATGGCATAGATCTCCTCCGGCGGCTCTACATCAGGATCCTCGAGGCTGCCGGCCTCGATCGAGCGGCCCAGCAGGTTGAGGTCGATCGAATACGGAGACTTCTTGCTCACCGGAGCGGCGATGCCGCAGCGTTCGCCATAGGCGATCGTCTCCTCGCGGCTCATGCCCCACTCGCGAGCCGGCGCCAACACCTTGAGCTCGGGAGCCAAGGAGCCGATGGCGACATCAAAACGCACCTGATCATTGCCCTTGCCCGTACAGCCGTGGGCGACGGCATCAGCCCCCACCTCCCGCGCGATCTCGACCAGCCGACGGGCAATCAACGGCCGGGCCAGAGCGGTGGAGAGGGGATAGCGTCCCTCATAGAGCGCATTAGCGCGGATCGCCGGGAAGGCGAACTCCGTGATGAACGGCTCAATTAGATCGCCGACGATCGACTGACTGGCACCGGAATCAAGCGCCTTCAAACGAATCGGCTCGAGTTCATCGCCCTGGCCCAGGTCGGCGGCGAAGGTGATCACCTCCTCCACACCCCATTCCTGCTTCAGGTAGGGAATACAGACGCTGGTATCGACCCCGCCGGAATAGGCCAGCACCGCCTTGCGGGCACGCGATCCAGGCGTTGAGGCCGGCTGCTGGTTCGGCTGCGGGCAGAACTGCTGCTGAAAAAATGGCCGCTGCGCTGACTGTGCCGACTGGCCCGTACCCACCATCACGTCTGCTCCTGGATCGAATCCTCCGATTCTCTCTCCTGGCCGGTCAGGATCAACTCCGGATCGACCGGCAGGGACCAGCGCCGCAGCAACAGCAGCACCATCCCCAGGGATGGCAACAGCAGCAGCGCCCAGATCAACCAGTCCCGCATTGGCAGGGGCTCGCTCCAGCGCTGGCCGGCGGCGGCCAGGGCTGCGCTGATCGCCAGGGCAAAGGCCCAGAGCTGGAGCACCTGGCGGATCTTGGCAGAGGTCATGGACACGGGGCAGTAAGGTGGTGGATCGGTCCAGCGGAAGCCAGGCAGGCGGTATGAGCATTCTCGACACCATCAATCCTTCGCTGACGCGCTATCGCCGGGACGAACCGGCGCCAGTGCTGCCTCTGAGGGACGAACCCGATCTGCTCAGTCTGCTGGAAGCCAGTGGTCGGTTGGTGGCCGACGAAGAAAGCGCCAGCACCGATGTAAGCACCGTAGAAGAGGAAGAACTCTCGGCGCTGATGGGCGAAAAAGAGGATTACAACCAGGCCGACGAACAATCCGAAGAAGACTGGGAAGACTGAACCCGGCCGTTTCCATGCACCGCCCCGATGGCCGCCTTGCGGCCGGCCTGCTCGGCCTCGTTCTGCTCGCTGGCTGCCTGCTGAGCGATGCCTTGGTGGCCAACTCGATGCTCAGCCTGCCTCTGCTGCTCTCGGCTGGGATCAGTGCTGCTGTCGCTCGCTGGGGAGTGCCCAGGCTGCGCCAGCTCAAGCTGGGCCAGGTGATCCGCTCCGAAGGTCCCCAGGGCCATCACCGCAAGGCCGGCACCCCCACGATGGGAGGTCTGCTGGTGGTGCCGGTGGGGGTGCTGATCGGGGCGCTGGTGAGCCCCGGCGATCCGCGCTTGCTGGCCGTAGCCACCGTGACCCTCGCCTACATGGCGATCGGGGCGGTGGATGACTGGCGCAGCCTCACCAAGCGCACGAACACGGGGCTCACTCCCAAGGGCAAGTTGCTGCTTCAAGCCGCAGCGGCTGTGGGGTTTCTGCTCTGGGCCGGGTTCGGCGGCTGGCTGGGGGGAGGTGTGCCCGGCGATGTGGCCCTGCCGCTCGGCTGGATCCTGCCGCTGGGACTGTTGATCTGGCCCCTGGGGCTGTTCGTGTTCCTGGCTGAAAGCAACGCCACCAACCTCACGGATGGCCTTGATGGTCTGGCGGCCGGCTGCGGAGCGGTGGTGTTCACCGGCATGGGCCTGCAGCTGATGCTGCGCGGCCATGGTGGCGATCCAGCCCTGGCGGCCTTTGCCGTGGCGATGGCCGGCTGCTGGCTGGGCTTTCTCAGCCAGAACCACCATCCGGCCAGGGTGTTCATGGGCGACACGGGCTCGCTGGCGATGGGAGCAGCCCTCTCCGCCGTGGCTCTGCTCAGCAACAGCCTCTGGCCCCTGCTGTTGATGGGAGGGGTATTTCTGGCCGAATCCCTGTCGGTGATCCTTCAGGTGGGGGTGTTCAAGGCCACCAAGGGGCCCGATGGGCAGGGCCGCCGGCTGTTTCGCATGGCACCGCTGCATCACCATTTCGAGCTGGCCGGAATCCCCGAACAAGGTGTGGTGATCGGCTTCTGGGCTGTCAGCCTGGTATCGGTGCTGCTGGGCCTGGTGCTGCTGCCCTGAGCGGTCAGCCCCAGACCCGATCGGCGGTCACCGCATCCCCGACGACAGGAGTTCAGTCATGGCGTACTTCACCTGGAGAGAAGCGGGCCTCACCGCCGATTGCGCCAGCCTTGATTCGATGGCGGCCCGTTTCGAAGAAGCCGCAGCCCTCATGCGTCGCCTGGCCACCGAAGGATTCCAGCTGGAGCGAGACAGCCAGGGCCAACGCATCACCCACCCGGATCCGGCCGTGTTCGAGGCCTATGGCTTCATCAACGAGGAAACGGCCGAACGGCAATTGACCGTGTTCCCCTGATACCTCAGCGCCGCAGCAGACCCACCACCCAGACCGCCACGAAGCCCAGAGACGACAAGCCCAGATAGATCAGAGTCCAGGTCTGGAGATCGGCCAGCTCCAGGCCGAACGGCAAGGAGCCCGCAGCGGCATCGCCAGCGGTCTGCAGGGCCAGGGGCAGGCTCAGAGCGGAACGGAGCATGGCGGCACGCTACGTGAAGCCCCGCCGGCCAGCGGCCCGCAGGGCAGGATCGGGTGGTTGGTGACAGTCCCATGACATCCGGATCAGCCTCCTTTCCCCGCACACTGATGCTGCTCGGCAGCGGTGAACTGGGCAAGGAGGTGGCGATCGCCGCCCAGCGACTGGGCTGCCACGTGATCGCCGTTGACCGCTATCCGGGGGCACCAGCGATGCAGGTGGCCGATCAGGCTGAGGTGGTGGCCATGACAGACCCGGAGGCCCTCAAAGCCGTGGTGCGTCGCCACCAACCGGATCTGGTGATTCCCGAGGTTGAGGCTCTGGCGGTGGATGCCCTGGCGGAGCTGGAGGCTGAGGGGATCACCGTTATTCCCACGGCCCGGGCCACGGCCGTGACCATGAACCGCGACCGCATCCGCGACCTGGCGGCTGGGCCGCTGGGCCTGCGCACGGCCCGGTTTGCCTATGCCGAAAGTGCCGCCGAGCTGGCCGCCGCCGCCGCACCGCTGGGCTGGCCCGTGGTGGTCAAGCCGGTGATGAGCTCCTCCGGCAAGGGGCAGAGCCTGGTACGGGAACCGGAGCAGATTGCCGCCGCCTGGCAGGCGGCCATGGCCGGAGCCCGCGGCGAAGGGGCCCGGGTGATTGTTGAGGAGTTCCTGCGCTTTGAGCTGGAGATCACCTTGCTGACCGTGAAGCAATGGGATGGCCCCACCCTGTTCTGTCCGCCGATCGGTCACATCCAGGAACGGGGCGACTACCAATGCAGCTGGCAGCCGGCCGTTCTGGCACCCAGCCAGCTGCAGGCCGCCCAAGCGATGGCCCGGCGAGTCACCGACGAGCTGGGCGGTGCCGGCCTGTTCGGGGTGGAGTTCTTTCTCTGTGGCAGCCCCGGCCAAGAGGAGGTGGTGTTCTCAGAGCTCTCCCCCCGCCCGCATGACACGGGCCTGGTCACCTTGGTGGGTCAGAACCTGAGCGAATTCGAACTGCACCTGCGCGCTGTGCTCGGCCTGCCGATCCCGGCGATCCGCGGCCTGGGCCCAGCAGCCAGCCGCGTGATTCTGGCTGAAGCTGCTGGCAGCTCCGTGCACTACGAAGGAGTCGCCGCTGCCCTGGCCATCCCCGAAACCCAGCTGCTCCTGTTTGGCAAGCCCGAAGCCAGGCCCCTGCGGCGCATGGGCGTCGCCCTGGCCCGCGGCGACGATGAAGCGCAGGCCCGCCAGCGCGCCGATGCCGCAGCCGGCCGTATCCGGGTGAGTGCCAGCCGTTAAACCCGTCGACACCCCTGGCCTGGACAGTCTTCAGGCCGTAAAGTGCAGCCAGCCAGGAGAACGATGGGCAAGGCTGCTTCCCGTCCGTCAGTCCCGACCCCATCGCTAGCCAAGCGCTCCCGGGACCATCACGGCCGCCCTGGGTCTGAACCCTTGTCCAACGCCGTGCCAGAACTGTTGGCGCGGCGGCAATCCACTCCGCCACCCAAACAACGCCGCAGGCGAGGGTTATTCACCTTCGCGCTAGGGATAGCACTCGGCTACGGACTCGCCAGCCCCTACAGCCAGCAGTTGTTCCAATCGGCCAGCCAGCAGTTTCCCGCTGTTTTGGGGCAGCTGCTGGCTGGCCTAAGTCGCGCGCCTCAAAGCCTGGCTGCGATTGTCAATCCCCTCAGTTTCCGCCAGCACCGCGTGTTAATCCTGGGCCGCGACAACGTGGCGGACAACACGGACGTGATGTTCACGGTCGAGGTGAAGAACGACATCACCCAGATCACCCAGGTGCCCCGCGACACCTACGTCGAATCCGCAAAACTGGGTACGGTCAAGGCCAATGCTCTGTTCGAGCTTGGCGGCATTGATAGCACCAAGGCTGAGGTGTCCAAACTGGTGGGCGCTCCGGTGGATCGCCATCTAAAGCTGAATCTCAACGCTGTGGCCAAGGTGGCCGACGCCCTCGGCGGTGTGGAGGTGGATGTACCGAAGCGGATGTACTACGTGGACAATTCTCAGGGTCTGTACATTGATCTGCAACCAGGATTGCAGAACCTCAAAGGTGAGAACCTCGAAGGATTTTTGCGCTTCCGCCACGATGAACTCGGTGATCTCGGCCGGATGGAGCGGCAGCGGCTGGTGCTAGCCAAGGTGTTCGAAAAAATGGCCCAGCCCAGCACGATCACCAAGTTGCCAGCACTACTGCAAATCGCCGGCGATGACATCCTCACCGATCTCTCGCCGCTGGAGTTCACCCAGTTGATGAGTGCCATGGCCCACACCAAACTCAGCACCAGCCGTCTACCCGGCAGGCTGTACTGGGAAAACGATCTCAGCTACTGGATGCCAGACTCCAACACCCTGCATCCAACCGGCAACGGCGAAGAGCCCAGCAACTGAACCGCAAAGGCCCAGCCAGTGGCCAGGCTATGGACGCGACACCCGCACTAGGGCCATCTCGCCATCACCCCAGCCTGAAGGGGGAAGCAAGCTGGGTGCGCCCGGCGCTGGGCGCACAGCCGATCCGGCCGCAAAAGCACCGTTAACCCAGGCCAGCAACAGGCCCCGCAAAGGTCCGCCAGCTGTGTCCTGGGGGCCACGCAGGTTGAAGTGGTCGCCGCCAGCCACCAGCACCAGGTCGTGCCCACCAGGGGTGGAGGATCGGAAGGGATCAATCGCCTCCGGATCCGCAGGTACCACCCAGTCCTGACTGCCGCTCACCAGCAACACCCGCGCCTGCAAGCCGATCGACGCCCCAGGCGCAAACAGCAAATTGAGCGGCGGACTGACCGCCGCCACCGCGATCACGCGTGGATCCACCAGCCCGGCGCGATCGGCCGCATCCAGAAAGCTGCACTGCAGCACCCAGCTGAGATTGCGAGCTGGATCATCGAGGCTGCTGCAGCGCTGCTTCAGCAATTGGGAGCTGGGCGTCGCCCCCGCCAACTGCAGGGCCGTGGTGGCACCCCAGGAATGGCCGATCACCACAACGCGATCCGCCTGAACGCCTTTCAGGCCGGCAATGCGACCATCCGCCACAGCATCGATCACCGCCGAAACATCGAGCGGCCGCAGCTTCAGCTCCTCCGGACCCGGGGGTGGGGCACTACCGGAAAGCATGGCCTGCTGCTGGCTGCTGTCACTGCCGGGATGGAAGGGCAACACCACCGTGTAGCCGTTGCTGGCCAGCTGGCGCGCCCAACCCTCAAAGCTGGCGGGGCCATCCCAGAGGCCATGGGAAATGATCACGAGCTGGCCATTACCCCCCTGCGCTGGCCGGATCACTTCCAGCTCCAGGGGAGCGGGGCGATGCTTGACCACCACACTGGCCTTGCTCTGCAGCGGCACCAAGGGACCGAGCGCCAGCAGCTTCGGATCAACAGCCACCGCCGAGAGGCTGGTGATCAGCTGCCGCGCTTCCGATTGCTGGCGCTTGAGCCTGGTGAGGCCTCGCACCGCCGGCTCGAAATCGAGGGTGGCCGTATGGCCTGGCAACGCCTGAATCAAGCCGAGCAGCGTCAACTCACCATTGACCTTGGCCTTCTCCAGAGCCTGGTTGAGCTGCTCACCATTCACTCTGGTCGGCAGGCCGTCAATCTTGCCCAGAATCGAAGCCACCAGCAGGGCCTGCTCGAACAGGGGGGTACCGGCGGAATTGGCCACCAGCTTCTTGACCCGCAACGGCAGCGGAGTGTCAAACAGCTGCGCCAGCTGGCGACCCAGAGCGCCGTTGCTGGCCCGATCCAGCTCGGCCAGATCACTGTTGCCCTGCCGGAGCAGCTGACGGCTGCCGAGCTCACTCACCTTGATGCTGAAGTAGGTATCAATCAGGGGCAGTCGCAGCTGGATCTCTTCCAGGGCGCGGGCAGGACGGCAACAAAGGGGCGAGGCGCTGATCAGAGCCAGCAGGCCGCAGGTCAGGGCCCGACCACGAGGAGAACTGATCCGCAAGATGCCGGCAGGGAAAGAGGGCCTTCAGGCTCGCATGGACTCGGGGGGAGGGAAACCGGTCGAGTCGATCTTGCAGCCAAACGCTCAGACAAGGAAAGCTGCTTCGGCACAGACCAGAGCCATGCGTTGCATGGGTGGAAGGCTGCGAAACAGGACATCCCAGCCGAGTTACGTGCAGACATCAGGGCAGAAACACTCCCAATCCTGCGGAATGGAATCAGATCAAGTCCGGACAAGCTTTGGCAGCAGAGAGACGAGATGCCTCCAGGGACAACGCCGAGGTGATCAGAAAAGGATGGGCGCTTCAACCGGTTCAAGGTTCAAGAGCCCAGGCCGATCATTGGGTCAGCAGATTGAAGCATTCTGCCGAACGCTCCACAGGTTCACCAGAGAGTCCACCGGGCTCAGGCACGTGGGGCATCAATACCTCAGCGACAAAACGATCGGAAGATTCTTTGCAATCCCAGACAGCCACGATCAACACACCACCCTCTGCCTGACCGGCAGCGTGATAAAGCTGACCCTTGGGCAGGCCGTGACCACCCTCGGGGTGAACCGCCGCAATTTCAGCACGGTATTGCTCTTCCGTGGCGCCGGGCCAGAAATGGGTAAGAATGTAAGTCATCAATCAAAACAATGCTGCACTCAAAACTAAAGATACCAAGCCAGCCAGGCCCCACACCAAAGAATCACTTAAGAATTTACTTATTATCTTGAGTCAAAGGCCTTGTAAGGCAGCTCGAAAAATCCCGAATCTCATGGGTCACGCAACGCAAGAAGCATTGCAGGTACAGACTTGGCTGCAGTTTGAAAGGGCAGGATGGGCGATTTTTCGAGGTGCCCTGTTGCTACCTAGATAGGCGCCAAGCCAAAAGGCTCCACTTGTCCATAGCGTCTCCATCAACAACATGACGAGACTGATCAAGGCAGCCGTAGACCCCTGAGCTTGCAGAGCCTGACTGGATCATCCACACCAATGCAGGCCTAATCCAGCAGCGATTGCAACAAGAAGCCCCGAGCCCAGCGGATCCCCCTCAGACCGCCACCACCTCAGGCGGATGCTGCGCCAGCACCTGCTTCAGATACCGGCCCGTGTGGCTGGTTGGATGCTCCGCCACCTCTTCGGGCGTACCGCAAGCCACCAGCTCACCGCCCTTGTCGCCACCTTCAGGGCCGAGATCGACGATCCAGTCGGCGCAGCGAATCACATCGAGGTTGTGTTCGATCACCAGGATCGAGTTGCCCTTGTCCACCAGGCGTTGCATCACATCCATCAACTTGTGGACGTCGTAGAAGCTCAGGCCGGTGGTGGGCTCGTCGATCAGATAGAGGGTCTTGCCGGTGGCCCGCTTCGAGAGCTCGGTAGCCAACTTCACCCGCTGGGCCTCACCGCCGGAGAGGGTGGGGGCCGGCTGGCCCAGCTTGATGTAACCCAGGCCCACATCCACCAAGGTGCGCAGCCGATCAGCCGCCTGGGGAATGGCACTGAACTCGTCGGCGGCCTGTTCCACCGTCATCTCCAGCACATCGGCGATCGTGTGACCCCGGTAGGTAACCTGCAGGGTCTCACGATTATAACGAGCCCCCTTACAAACATCACACTGCACATAGACATCAGGCAGGAAGTTCATCTCGATCACATTCACCCCCTGGCCGCTGCAGGCCTCACAGCGCCCGCCTTTGACATTGAAGCTGAACTGCCCCACCTGATAGCCGCGGGCCTTGGCCTCCACCGTGGCGGCAAACACCTGGCGGATCGGATCAAAGGCGCCGGTGTAGGTGGCGGGATTGGAGCGGGGGGTGCGGCCGATCGGTGACTGATCGATCACGATCACCTTGTCGATCGCCTTGATGCCCCGCAGTTCCCCCAGGCCGGCGGGGAACGGCACCTTCAGGCCCAGCTGATGCTCCAGGGCCGGATGCAGCAATTCATTCACCAGGGTGCTCTTGCCGCTGCCGCTCACCCCCGTGACACAGACCAGGCGACCGAGGGGGATCTCCACATCGACGCCGATGAGATTGTTGCGGCTGCAATTGACCAGGGTGAGCCGACGGCTGCCGGCATCGCGGCGCTGGGCCGGGGTGGGGATCGAGCGACGACCGCTGAGATAAGCACCGGTGAGCGACTCTTCCGCCGCCAGCAGATCCTCAAAGGAGCCTTGCGCGACGATGTGGCCGCCATGCACGCCGGCGCCGGGGCCGATGTCCACCAGGTAGTCAGCGGCGCGGATCGTGTCCTCGTCGTGTTCGACCACGATCAGGGTGTTACCGAGATCGCGCAGCTTGATCAGGGTGGCCAGCAACCGGTCGTTGTCGCGCTGATGCAGGCCGATGCTGGGTTCATCGAGCACATAGAGCACGCCGGTGAGGCCGGCGCCGATCTGGGTGGCCAGGCGGATCCGCTGGGCCTCACCGCCACTGAGGGTCATGGCGGGTCGATCCAGGCTGAGGTAATCGAGCCCCACATCGAGCAGGAACTTCAACCGCATGCGGATCTCCCGCAGCACCAGATCACCGATCTGGATCTGGCGGGGATTGAGCAGGGGACCAGCCTGTTCGCTGGCGCCCACCCCCATCAGGGCCTCGATGCGGCGCAGGCCTTCGCCGACGCTGACCGCCGTGAGCTCATGGATGGCATAGGGGCCCACCTTCACGGCCAGGGCTTCGGGCCGCAGCCGCAGGCCCCGGCAACTGGCGCAGGGCACCAGTTCCAGGAACTTCTCCAGCTTCTGGCGGATCGACTCACCATTGGCATCCCCCAGCTGGCGCTCCAGAATCGGCAGGATGCCCTCAAACGGCCGCACGTAGGTCTGGCCCTTGCTGTAGCGGCTGTCGGCCTGGATCGGAATCGGTTCCTGGCTGCCATGCAGCAGCACCTGGCGCTGAGCTTCGCTGAGCTTGTTCCAGGGGGTCTTGAGCTCGAAGCCGAAGGCCTCGCCGACGGAATAGAGCAGGGAGAAATAATAGGAATTGTCCTTATCGCTCCAGGGGGCGATCGCCGCATAGACCGGCAGGCTGGGATCGGGGATCACCCGTTCGGTGGTGAACTTGCGCAGGAAGCCGATGCCATGGCAATCGGCGCAGGCGCCATAGGGGCTGTTGAAGGAGAACAACCGCGGCGAGAGCTCCTCCATCACGGCGCCATGCACCGGGCAGGCGAAGTTCTCCGAATAGAGCCGCTCCCGCTCCACCCCCTCGCGGGCAACCAGACGATCGACGACCACCTCGATGTTGTGGGCGTGGTTCTTGTCAAGCTCGATGTTGTCGGCGAGTTCACGCACCTCGCCATTGATGCGCACCCGGGCGAAGCCTTCGGCCACCAGGCCGGAGAGC
>CALPNT020000021.1 GCA_943325005.2 Bifidobacterium breve
TGGATGCGCCTGATTGCGCACGCGACGAGCAAACAGCTCCAGCTGGCCGACACGCAAAAAGGATGGTGCAACACGGGTGGTGATCGCCGCAGGGTTGTCCACCAGGATGTCGGGATCAAACGACCTGGAGTTCGGGGCGTACCAGGGCCTGCGCACGGTTTCGGATCGGGACACATACAGCGTCAGCGAACGTGAGCTGGGAACCCCCAGGGCATGCATGAACTCCTGCACCAGAAACTCGCGCACGCTGGAGCGGAGCACAGCGCGACCATCGGCCCCGCGGCAGTACGGCGTCGGGCCACCGCCTTTGAGTTGCATCTCCCAGCGTCTGCCCTTGAACAGACCTTCGAACACGGAAATGGCCCGGCCATCGCCATAGCCGTTGCCGGTTCCAAACGGGCACTGCTGGATGTATTCCGTGCCGTAGATCGACAGGGCATACCCGGTCGCCCAACCAAATGGTCGCATCGGCTCGCATGCCGCGCTGATGTCGCCGGAAAACAGTCGGCGAAACTGGTCGTCATGGGCCAGCTCATCGCTTAGGCCCAGTTCTTTGAACAGGGTTCTGCTGTGCGTGACATACTCCGACGCGGGAATCGGTGTGGGCGTCACCGGCACGTAATGACCGGAGAACACCTGGCGGGGCTGGTGATCGTCGCCATCGCCGGTGGCCTGGGGATCCGGATGGAGTGCCTCCAGCAGCGAATAGTCGACCTGTTGGGCAAACTCAGCGAAGCTGGTCGTTGGAGCCGATTCGGTCGCACCTGAGCTAGCTGGCATGGGGCCGATGGTCACGGGTCTCTCCGGTTCTGGGCTTGCCAGGGCCTGGCCCTGACGTTTCGGTCATCATCCCTGCCTTTGGGGTGACGCCGAGTCGGGGGACAGCAGCCAGGCGGGACAATCCCATTGTGATCTGCGATCTCCTGCTTGCTGACCTTGCCGTTGGGACCGCGTAGGGAAAGGTGGTCAGCTGCGGATCGGCGGTGAGCAGCACCAGGCGCTCCAGTTCGGCCTGGGCGGCCAGCACCCGATCAAAAGGATCGCGGTGCGGCTGGCTGAAGGCAGCGGCCCAGAGCCCATGGGCCTGGCTGATCGGCAATGCTTGAAAGCCATCAGCCTGCAACAGGCCAGGCAGATCATGGATGGCGACAGCCAGCTCGGGCAGCTTGCCCCGATGGTGCTTGAGGCTGAGCTCCCAGACGCTGGCGGCACTCACCCGGATCTCGGTGGAGGGATCGAACCACCACCACAGCAGCACGTGGCTGTCGAGCAGATAGGCGGAGCCCGGTAGGGGCAGGGCCTGGCACGGCTGGGACAACGCGGCAAGCAGTGGGCTGCTGTCCCACTCAGCGAGCTCGTCAGCCGCCAGGGGCTCCAGCAGGGCATTCGGATCGCTACGGACCCCGACGCTGTGCCTTGGTGGGGCTGCTGGGCAGTGCTTTCCCGTTGAGTTTCAGCAAAACCCAGGCGCTGCTCGGTCTGGTGTTGGGAGTGGAAATCAGCCGAGGAGCGATCGCTGCGATCCGCCAACGGTTGAGCGCGGCCCTGGCGCAATCGATAGCAGAAGCGCTGCATGTTCGGCGACGATTAGATAGGCGGGCGGGACTGCGCAACTCCATAGGCGGGTCTCAGGACGCGACGACAGGGCTCCGATTTCGGTCTGGAGTCCCGCGATGCCCGCCCCTCTGTCGTTGCGGATCAAGGAGCGGTGTCCGGCGAGACGGTTCGAGGGGCTGAGCCAGCAGGTCGCGGCTGATGCGGTGTGGATCTCGGTGCGCAGCGCCCAGCGGATCGCGCTCGGATCTGCACTTCAACGAGCGCATCGAACTCCCCTCCAACCGCTACAAATCAGGGTGACTGGCGGCACGGCCAGCGGATCCGTAGGCCCGCTCCGAAGCCACGGGTCACGCTGCTGCCGTGCAATCGAAGATTCGAACTCTGCGATCGAGCCGTTGACTGATTCAAAGTGTGCCACAGTCGCCACGCTTGAGAACTGGGCCACTGCTGGCCAGGTCCCCCCTCCGATCCAGCTGGGGCACTGGAACGGATATCGCGATGAGGATGGGGAGGTCTGGCTGGCTGGCTGACTGGGCAGATCGAGTCCTCTCACGGGCTGGTCTCGTCATCGTCTGCCGTGGCTGGCTCAGCCCCCAATCCTTCTGGGCCGGCGGGCGGTGTCGATCAGCAGGTTCTGCAGCAGCTCCCGACTGGATAGCAACAGGTGAGCCAGGGTCGCTGCCGTGACCCTGGGCTCGGCCGCCAGGTCGCCGCGGCATTCAGCCAGGGCGGCCCTGAACTCCCGCAGCTCGCGGCTGATATTGGCCGCCATCTCAGCCGTGCTCTCACGGCGTAGCTGCCTGCCGCTCTGCTCCATCAGGCAACTTTGCAGCACTGGAGCGGCCATCGCGTCGTGGCAACAGGCAGCAAAAGCCTGCAGCTGGGCGTCATCGGATATCGGTCAATGAGCCAAATAGATCTGTCGGACCTAAAATATCCGGTCCCGAGCACGTGAGCAATAATAGCGAATTTCATTGTTACTACTTGAGCCTAGCAAGCTAAAGCCCACGCCATCATAATACGAATCCAGCACCAGTAACCGCCGAAGCTGTCAATGATATTGACCTGATCCGGGTCTACGTCAAGTCGTCTGTAAGTCATTTTCGGACCGTCAGACCACTCAATCCTTAAAACTCTACCCATATCGACGACTCCGACCCGAATCCTCTCGCCTCCATTGAATTTGTAGTACAGCGTGCGCTGAGTGCTGGCAATGGCTGTGGGAGTCACGGACAGGAGCGCGACCAGCCCCATAAATACCGACCTGGCTTTCAAAGACTGGCCCTGCATGCCACTTAGACTTTAGCCCTGATTAAGACATCGGCACCACCAAGCTCGTCCATGTACCCCTGCTGCGGGACAGGGCCACAGACTCAACCAGTAACCTAAATCTTTCAACGTACTGTAAGCCTGCTGGCTACTGCTGGAGGCTGCACGTTGCAGAAGCTGGTTGTGGGCGGGCCTTGACATCAATTCATCGAATCAGCGTCTATCTCCCACTCTCGCTATGGCCCTTTGACTTTGGGGTGCCATGGAAAGCCCAGCCCCCCTATCCCGCAGCGCATGATTCGGATGCCGAGGCTGACAAGGGCAGGGACCGCTTCTTTCCTGGCAGTCACTGCGGCGCGAAGGCGCACGGCTACGGCTCGGCTTCAGCGACGAAACGTTGTCGGATGCGATCGAGCTGGGCCACCGAGTCGATGACCAGACCAGCGCCTTTGTGCTCGATCCGCAGATCAAGCGCGAATGGATCTGGGCCGGCAGGCCGGTCCATCCCCGCAGACTGCTGGTGCAGCGCACCAGCGCCGTGGTGGAGCGCTGCGGGGAAGGCGGCTCCAACCGGGCGTGCAGCTGATCTCGATCGCCATTGCCACGGCCGTGATGATCAGCTTAGACGACTTGACGATACTGATTCTGATGCGGCTCGGAGCCCTGCTGCGATGAACCCGCTCGTTGGCCTGTTGATCGGCGTCGCGGTGTTCAACACGATGCTGGCGCTCGGCCTGGGGCTCAATCTGCAGGCCCTGCGGCAATGGTGTGGCCGGCCGTCTCTGCCACTGCGCGTTCTGCTGGGGTCGTGCGTGCTGGTGCCAGTGGTGGGCCTGCTGCTGCTGCAGACACCCTGGAGCTGGTCGATGGCAAAGCCCATACGCACTGCCATCGCCCTGATGGCGATCTGTCCCAGCGCCCCCCTGGCGATGCGCAGAGCCAGGGGGGCCGGGGGCGATCACCAACTGGCCGCTCTGCTGCAGGAGGGCGCCGCCCTGCTGGCCATCATCACGGTGCCGATGATGGCGCTGCTCTTCCGCTGGAGCTTCGGCCTGGACGGCTGGGAGGTGCGACCGATCGATGTGGCGCTGCAGGTAGGACAGGTGCAGATACTGCCGCTGCTGCTGGGGCTGGTGTTGCGCCGCTGGCGCCCTCGCCTCGCCGACCGGCTCAGAACACCACTGGAACGGCTGGCCAACGGCTTGCTGATCCTGCTGGTTGTGTTGTTGCTTCTCAAGGTTGGGCCGTCCTTATGGGGCTTCCTCAGCACCAATCTGGCGGCGCTGATCGCGATGGTGCTGATGGCGCTGGCCGCGCTGCTGATCGGCTGGGCCCTCGGGGGCGGCCGATCCGGCCATGGGATAAGCACCTCCCTGGTGACGGCGATGCGCAATCCGGGCCTGGCCCTGCTGTTTGCCAGCCGCCACGGCGAGGCGCTGTCGGGCCTGGGTCTGGCCATCCTGCTCTACGCGCTGGTCACCCTGGTGGTGAGCCTGCCTGTGGCGTGGCTTGCACGCCATCGTCTCCCTTGAAGGCGAATCGTTCAGCACCAGCTGGGCGTCGTGCAAGGTCAGACCGGGCTTCAGTCCGTGACAAGCCCCTGGCAGACCAGAAACCACATCCCGCAAGCCCGCCGAGACAGGCACCAAACGGTCAGGGATCAAGCATTGTTACTCAACCGGCCGTCAAGGCAGGCTTGAGTGGTATGGAGCGCAGCTCTAAACCATGACCATCCAACCCGGAAACCTGATCAGCCTCAACCAAAAGCCAGGCGCCACCTACCAAGTCGTGAATCTCGACGACTGTTCCGATTGTGTATGGGTGAGGCGCTGGCCGCTTGATGCCCATCGATCCCCAACCTTTGCGGTGCAGAGCGCCGAGATCAGGCCGCTACGTTCGGAGGCCATCCGATGATTCCACCGGTTGCTGCCGTTCTGAATCGCCTGCTGTACCAAGCCTGGAAGACCTTGTTGTGGGGTGCATTAATCGCCGGTGTCGCTGAGTGGTGCGGCATCGAGTTCGGCAACGCCTGAGGCATCGGCGGGGCGCCGGCTCAGTTTTCGATGTCGGCTGCCCGGGGCGATGAGAGGCGAACCCCCCCTGGACCTTCAGAGGGCCTGTGGTGGTCCCTGAGGAGCCTGGAGTGGGACATGACTACCCCGCGTAGCCATCTGGAGGAACGGCGAAGACTCTGCGGTGCTCCAGCGCTTGCACCCGCAGGCTGCCGCCGCTCGCTGCGCGGAGGACATCCAGTCGCTGCCATCAGTTCCATGGAGGCCGCCTATGGTCTCGATGAGCTGCTGGCCGTTGCCGGGAGGCGACTGGGGCAGAAGATCTCCCCGCACATAGTGCGCCTCTAGACCACCCAAGGGTCTGATCGATCAGCCCGTCAAAGAGAGACGAAGTGCGGTCTATGGCCAACGGCAGCTGCTGCGGTTGCGCCTGATCCGCTCCCTGGCCCGGCGCGGACTGAGCCTGGCGGCTATCGCCCGCCTCTGCGAGCGTCCAGATCCTGAGTTTGAGCAGCAACTGGCCCAGCTGGAGGCCCAGGCCGAGGCCCAGACTGAGGCCCAAGGCGAGGTCAATCCCCAGGAGAGCAACGAAGCGCTCGCCTATCTCCACAAGCTCCAGTCCTCCTTGATTCCCTCCTCGCCTCCACCCATCCTCACCGCCAACGCTGTTCTCCAGCAGCGACGACTCCGCCGAGCGATCCAGTTCCATGCAGCCACTGCTCGGCTCACCCCTCCACCCTCGTCGCTTAGGCCATTCCGTTGCTGTTTCCCGTGCGGCCCTCCCGCGCCAGCGATTAGCCGCGATGCGGCTAATCGCTGGCATCGCTTCTCCCTGGCGCCGGGCGTGGAACTGCAGATCAGTGATGCAGTCTTGATCACGCCTTCATCCGCGTTCAGCTCTGATCCCCTCAACAACCGACCCACAACAACTCCATCCCATAACTCAACTCACGCTTCGCTTCCGGCGTTGATGTGCATGGCTCTGCCTCCCTGCTGGATGAGGTTCTCAAGCAACACAGTGGCGGTGGCAGTGAGCTGATCTTCCTCGGCGATCTGATCGACCGCTCCCCCGCGATCGAGGGTGATCCCAAGGTGATGGAATGGATCTGGGGCTTGCAACAGAAGCCCAAGCGCTGGGGACTGGCCAAGGTGACCGTGCTGCCCGCTAACCACGAGCAGAGACTGGTCAAGGCCATCAACGAACCTATCCCAGGCAAAGCCACCGACGTTTGGCTCTGCAACAGCGGCGATCTAGAGCTCCTGAACTGTGCGGCAGAACATCAGCAATGGTTCGAAGGACTCCCTTACACCGCCATCCGGGGTAATGTCCTGTTCATCCTCACCGCTGCGCGACCAGGTGTGCCGCTTGAAGCTCAAACCACGGACGATCTGATCTGGGCCCGCCAGCCCTTCCTCAGCACACCCCACGAGTTGCCTTTCATCGTGGTGCACAGGCATTCAATCACAGCAAATTATCAGATCGACGTCAAACTCCATCGCAGCAAGCTGGATACGGGCGCCTTTCGCAGTGGTGTGTTATCAAATCTGCGGTTGGGGGCCTGAATAGATCCATTGATGGCTGGCAATTCACAGATCCCAAAGAGGAGAAATCAACTGGGAATTAAGTGATGGAGCCACCGGTCGTGCTCCTTTCAATGACTGCTACGATCCAACCAGAGCAGGCTTACCACTCCCCATGACGATCGAGAAAAGGGACGCCATCTTGCCGTGCAACGGGGAGCAAACCGCAGCTTTGAACCCCATGGAATCTTGTGGCCATGATCGATAAACCCATCCGCTTCACCGATGGGGCTGGTTATGACCGCTTCATGGGGGTCTGGAGCCGACTCGCCGGTCAGAAATGTCTCGATTGGATCGCCCCGAAACCTGGCCAGCGTTGGCTGGATGTGGGCTGTGGCAACGGTGCTTTCACGCAACTGATCGTGGAACACAGCGAACCCTTCTCGCTCGTCGGCATCGATCCCTCAGAAGCACAACTCGCCTTCGCACGGCAGCATCCACTCCTACGGAGCGTCGACTTTGTGAATGCCGACGCCATGGCCCTGCCCTTCCCAGACGACGCGTTCGATCTTGCGGTGATGTCGTTGGTGATCTTCTTCGTGCCTGAACCGGCGAAGGGTGTGGCAGAAATGGTGCGAGTTGTGGCCCCGGCCGGCACAGTGGCCGCCTACGCCTGGGATATGGAAGGTGGCGGCTTCCCTTATCAAATCGTGAGTGAAACCCTGAGCGCCGTCGGCCGGCCCGCCCCGATGCCGCCCAGTATCGAGTCCTCCCGCCTGGAGGTGCTGGGGGATCTCTGGGCCACGGCCGGCTTGAGCGACATCCAGACCAGAGCGATTGAGGTGAAACGCAGCTTCGCTGACTTTGACGACGTCTGGAACACTATCCTCGGCGGCCCGAGCGCTGGTCAGGCTATCGCGGCCATGAGCGAGGAGGAAATCTCCGGATTCCGCGAATTGCTGCGAGCCCGCCTACAGCCGGCCGGCAATTGCCCGATCAGCCTGTCAGGGCGGGCCCATGCCATTCAGGGCACGGTGCCAGACAGGTGAGCGATGGAATGCCGTTGACACCCTCGTGGTCAACAACCATGGCTGGTGATGCAGAAGTTCCGCTTGTGGCTGCTTCGAAGCGCATCCTGATCCAGCCAAGGCCAGTGCTCGATGGCCAGCAGCAACTTGACCCTGCACTGTCCATTCCATCATCGGCTTCTGCACCGCACCGGCTGACTGCAAGGTGTGCTCGGCAGCGGCTGGCATTTTCGCCACCTTGCTGCCTGAAGACTTGAAAGGATGGCGTGACCGGCGCTTGTTCGAGGTCCACCACCAAGGGGGCCACAGGAATCATCAACCGAGACCCCCATATCAGCAACAGAACCCGGCTCAGGCTTTTCGGCACGGCAGCCTGAAGCCACCACCAGCTCATGCCTGCGGCTGCAACGTTTGATCAGCCTGCACAGCTTCGGGCAACGGCACCAGCTGAATCTGATGGCGGCTAATCTTGATCTCAAACTCGTCACCGGGCTCCAGGCCCAGCAAGCTGGTATAAGCCTTCCCCACCATCAGGTTGCCGTTGAACTGCACCTTGGTGGCATAGCTCAGATGACGCCCTGGTCGCTTGGGGCTGCGGCTGCTGCCTTCGCCCAGGTTCACGCCCTTGGCTTCCAGGAGAGCTTCATAGAAGGCTGTGAAGTTCAGTCGCTCACTGCCATCCTTCTTGGTGCTGACATAGCCCGCAGCGCGGACAAGATCAGATTTGGAGGCATCGCCCATCCCCTTGAGCTTGGCGAGCAGGTCGGCACCGGTGAGCATGGCCATCAGCAGCAACTCATGGAGGAAGTGATACAGCAATCTTGCCAGCAAGTCCAGCTTTTTCACCTAGGAATAGCTTCTTGTATTGCCGCATTTCTGCAGAGCTTTGCTGTCTTCTCCTGCGCCAGTGTTGACGCAGAGGCCCTGAACCTGGCCTTCTGCGGTGACAACTTCGCCCCAAGTGCTCATCACACTGTCCTCCTGGCAGCGTCGCTCACAACGGCTCCCCAAGGAACCATGGGGCGGCAGTCCACTGGCCGGCTGGTAGCGCTGCCCCCGCCACGCTCAGCGGCTGCTGAACGGGGCCTCAGCCTCCAGAATCAAATCCTTCCCTGGTCTGGGCTGAACCCCACCGACATGTCCGAGCCCGATCCGTCTGCAGAAGGTCCCATTCGCCTGGAGCTGCCGGCCGGTGTTCATCAGCTCTGCGGATGCAAGCGCAGCCGACACGGCTGGTTCTGCGATGGTGCCCATCTCGGCAGTGGTCAGGTCTCCTACGAACTGCGACTCCAATCAGCTGCCTCCGTTGTGGTCTGCGGTTGCGGTCGCTCCAGACGCTACCCGCTCTGCGATGGCAGCCACACCACATCGATCAAGCGGCCCTGGTGGCCGTGGGGCCAGCGTTGAGGCAGCACGGCTGGAACCAGCCGTTGGTCATCCGCAGGTCAGGACCATGGTGATAGCGAATGGGAACCGCTCCACCTGAACCAGCCGATCGGAGCGCCTGTCGATCAGCACCACCTGGCTCTTGTTCACCACAAGCGGCTATCTCTGCGTCCATGGTGCAACCACGTCAGCGTGGTCGCGGCGACGAGCCCATCAGCTGGTCCACTTCGTCCCAGCCCTCACGGGCCATCGGACAGGGCACCTGCACCTTGGCCATGGGTTTGCGACCGGTGGGAGCACAGAGCTGGATGCGCAGTCTCTTGGCGGCCAGGATGGCCTGAGCACTGTCAAGCAAACCCCGGGGGCTGATCTCGCCGGTCATCCCCGAGCCCAGGGATGTCTCAATCCCCTCGGCGGTGGTGCGTGCGCAGGTGCCACTCAGCGTCAGCCATTCCGCGGCGATCATTTCGGCAGCATGGCCGAGCATCGTCACCAGATGGTGATGGTCGCGGGCCTTGATCCGCAGCAGACACAAACCATTGATGGGGTGGTGATAATTCACCCGCTCGATCGAGGCGGCCAGCACCTCAGTGGGGGACCGACTGTCGATGCAGGGGCGCTCCTGCGGCCACAATCGATGATCCCTGGCGTCGCCCCATAACCCTGCTCACGATGCACAACCGTTGAGCAGGTCCATGGCCTCCAGCACCGGCTGGTCACGGCAGCAGCGTCAGAACCCTTGGATCAGTGCGGTGGGGCACCAGCAAGGACAACGCTGGCCTCAGCGCATATCAACAGCATTCAGCCGCTCGCGGAAGGTGCTGGCGGAGCCGGCTTCGGATTCAGCGAATTCGCTGTAGCTGGGCTGGGGGATGCCGCCGAACAAACGTTTCGTGTCCAGCGCCGGCAGGGCCGTGGCTTCGATCACCGTGACCTCAGCAGCCTGGGCGGCGCGGCGACTGCGACCCGGACCAGCCAGGGAGCGAGCCTCGATCGCCCGGATCAGGCTGCGGCTGCGATTGGCTTCGCCGACGGTTTCGCCCAGCTTGGGCCGCAGCAACGGGTTGCCCTTGAGCTCGCTGCGCAGCTGGTTGAGCAGCCGGAAGTGGCCGGTGGTGTTGTACTTGCGCAGCACGCTCGGGTCCCAGCCCATCGGTCCAGTGGATGTCATTGACACGACCCTAAACGGCACCAGCCACCCGCGTTGACAAGGGATCCGTGATATCTTGTCAAGGTTGCAGCTTGAAGTCGGTCCGACTTCGCTCATGACCGTTCGCTTCCTTCATCGCCAGGTCTGTTCTCCGGGCTGCGCGACCCGATTCGAGGCAGTGAACCGGCCCCAGAGCTGATTGGCGTCCTGATCTCTCCAAGCTTGCCTGAACCATCTCGCTTCCCCCTCTTCCATGACCAGGCTCGTCGGTCTCCAGGCTCCCGACTTCACCGCCACTGCCGTGGTGGACCAGGAATTCAAGGAGATCAAGCTCTCTGATTACCGCGGTAAGTACGTGGTGCTGTTTTTCTATCCGCTCGATTTCACCTTCGTCTGCCCCACCGAGATCACAGCCTTCAGCGATCGCTACGGCGACTTCTCCGGCAAGAACACCGAAGTGCTCGGCATTTCCGTGGACAGTCAGTTCAGCCATCTCGCCTGGATTCAGACCGAGCGCAAGAATGGCGGCATCGGCGATATTGCCTATCCGCTCGTATCCGATCTCAAAAAAGAGATCGCTCGTGCCTATGAAGTGCTTGATGAAGCAGGCGGTGTGGCCCTGCGTGGCCTGTTCATCATTGATCCCGATGGAGTGATCATGCACAGCACGATCAACAATCTGCCCGTCGGTCGCAGTGTGGATGAAACGCTGCGCGTGCTCCAGGCCTTCCAGTACGTCCAGTCCCATCCCGATGAGGTCTGCCCCGCCAACTGGCAACCCGGTGACAAGACGATGAATCCTGACCCGGTGAAGTCCAAGGACTTCTTCGCTGCCATCAACTGATCCTCAGCGTTAGTTTCTGTTGCGTTCCAGGGGCCATTCGGCCCCTTTTTTGTTGTGGTCATCACCACTGCCGGGAGTCTTCAAAGCGGCTCAACATCCCGTGACGGCAGGCAAATCCCAGTGATTGCAATCCTGGTGATTGCAATCCTGATACCACTAGGACGTGCTGAAGCGGCCAACCTCTTGCTGGCGTCAGCCGATGGCCAGCGCCAGCAGACGCCGTCCATCGATCCCACCGATGGCCGGATCACAGGCCCGTTCGGGATGGGGCATCAGTCCCAGCACATTGCCCCGCCGATTGCAGAGGCCGGCCACATCACCCAGGGAGCCATTTGGATTGGCGACATAGCGCAGCACGATCTGCCCACCATCCTCCAGCTGCTTGAGCTGGTCGGGCTCTGCCTGGTAGCGCCCTTCACCATGGGCGATCGGCAGGCTGATCCGTTCATCGGCAGCGTAGTGGCGCAACCATTGACAGTCACCAGGCGACACGCTCAGCAGCGTCGATTCACAGAGGAAATGGAGGCTGCGATTGCGGGTCAGAGCACCAGGCAGCAGCCCCAGCTCGGTGAGCACCTGAAAGCCATTGCAGATACCCAGCACCGGGCCGCCGCGCTCGGCGAAGGCGCTCACCGCCTCCAGCACCGGCGCGAAGCGGGCGATCGCCCCACAGCGCAGATAGTCGCCGTAACTGAAGCCACCGGGGATCACCACGGCATCAAGCCCGCTCAGATCCCGCTCCTCGTGCCACAGAAAGCGGGTGGGTTGGTCCAGACAGCCCTCGAGGGCCCAGCGAACGTCCCGATCGCAATTGGATCCGGGAAACACCACGATGCCGATGGTCATGCTTGCGTACCTCTGCTTGTGCTTGCGTTGCTCAATCGGCTTCTGCCAGGTCCAGCGTCCAGTCTTCAATCACCGGGTTGGCCAGCAGTCGATCGCTGAGCAGTTCGAGCTGGGCCTGGGCCGTCGCCCTGTCCGGGGCTTCAAGGCTGAGCTCAATCGACTTGCCGATCCGGAGCCGTTTCACCCCGCTGACTCCGAGACGGCCGGCCGCAGCGCGGGTGGCTTCGCCCGCCGGATCAAGCACCGAGGGCCGCAGCGACACCTGAACACGGGCATGGAAGAGAGGCACCGGCAGCGATGGCGTTTGTTAAATCTTGCCAGCCCGTCCTCCGCGGCCAGCAGGGGGAGTCCAGCTTGGAGTCAGGAACCTGTGCAGGACGGGCCGTGGCGCCGCCACGCTGTTTGAAGCTGCTGACCTGCCTCACCCTGGCGTGCTGGCTGCCACTGCCAGGGCCATTGGCTCTGACGCTGCCTCTGAAGGCCCAGGCCCAAGCCCAGGTGCGCTCCCTTGTGGTGCCCCTGCAATGCCGCATCGAGACGACCGCCTGGCGCCGCTGCCGCATGGTGGTCCAAGAGGTAGGACGTCAGTGGTATCTGGAGCTGGACAGCCAGCGGATCGAGTTTCGCCATGACGGCGATGGCCACATCCGCATGCTCCGCGATGCGATGGGCTGGCGGCAGGTGGACAGCTACTGGGATGCGGAGGGCGGCCTCTGCTGGGGGCAGGTCTGCGCCAAAGGCGACATCCCCCTGGATTGAGACCACAGCCCTCAGGGCCAAAGCCCTCTGAAACCTGCAGACCGCAGCCACCGGGAGCCAGAGCCGCTCAGGCGTGGGCGGGGCAGAGACGCTCCAGCGCTGTTGCCACCTGCTCTCGATGGCTGGCGGCCGTGAGCACAACCAGCTCCAGGCCCATGGCTGACCCGGTTTGCGCCGCTACGGCGTCGGCCGCGTTGGCGTTGTCATACCAGCAGTCGAGCCTGGGCCCCACGGCCTGAATCTGCAGCGGCAGGCGTCGCTCCGGCTGGCGCAGTCGCCCCTTGAGCCGCAACACCGGCTGAGCCTGGATCAACGCGACGATCTGCCGTTCCAGATCGCTCCGCTGCCAGGGGCCCGGATGGCGATGCACGATCGACTCCATCGCCACGTGGGTGTGGTCGTGCGGATGGTGATGGTCATGGTCATGGTCGTGGTCGTGGTCGTGTCCCGGATCGTGGTCGTGGTCCGCCTCAGCGTGCGGCTCGTGATCCATGGCGCCGTCTGCGGCGATGTCGCTTTCATGGTGATGACCATGGTCGTGGGAATGGCCATGGAGCTCCGTGGTGCCGAGAATCAAGGCCGGATCAATCTGGCCTCGGGCGATCGGCAGCAAGGCTGTGCCCTGACGCAAGCGGCTTTTCAACCCCTCGCTGACGCTGGCCAGGGCCTCGGCACTGATCCGATCAGCGCGGCTGATCAAGACCAGGTCGGCGGCCTGCAGCTGATCCTCGAACAGCTCCTCGATCGCGTTCAGGTGATCGAGGCTGGGATCAGCCAGGCGCTGGGCCTCCACCGAGGCTCGATCTCCCACCACATGGCCGGCGGCGAGGGCCTCGCCATCCACCACCGTGACCACGGCATTCACCCGGGTTCGGGTGCGAATCTCCGGCCAGTTGAAGGCGGCCACCAGCGGCTCAGGCAAGGCAAGGCCGCTGGTTTCAACAACGATGCCATCCAGCCGATCCGCTTGCTCCAGCAGGCGCGTCATCGTGGGCAAGAACTCATCCTGCACCGTGCAGCAGAGGCAGCCATTGGCCAGTTCCACCAGCCGGCCAGCCAGTTCCTCTTCAGGGCAGAAACCACAACTGGCAATCAGGTCGCCGTCAATGCCCACTTCACCGAACTCGTTGACCAGCACAGCCAGCCGCTGACCGCTGTGCAGCAACAGCTGACGCAGCAGGGTGGTCTTGCCAGCACCGAGAAAACCCGTCACCACAGTGACGGGCAGGCGCGCTCCAGTTGGGGATGCCATCTCAGCCCACCAGGGCCGACCAGGTCCAGGCGCCGCCACAGCCGATCAGGGCCGCCGCCAGCAGCTGCTGCACCGGCGCAGTCAGCCGGGCACCCAGCTTGCGAAACACGGTGAGCGACAGCAGCAGCAGGGCCCCCTGGCTGAGCAGCAGACCGAGCAGATAGAAGCTCATCGGCATGCTGGTCCAGCCGAGCACCGATCCACTCAGCACATAGCCATGCACGGCAAAGGCGGGAAACAGCACCGGCAGCGGCAGGCGACCCAGCAACACCAGGGCCAGCAGCACCAGGGTGAAGGACACCAGCGCTTCAGCGCCGGGCAGTCCTGGCAGCAGCAGGCCAAGGGCGCTGCCACAGAGGCCGGTGGCCAGCAGCCCCAGCATCCAGGTGGCGCGATGGCGCAGCCCCACCAACGACAGGGCTAGCAGAAACAGCAAATGGTCGGGTCCGAGCAGCGGATGGGCCACCCCACTCAGAAAGCCGCCGAGCGGCGATGGCTGCAGGTGCAGCAGATGCAGCAGGTGATGGGCCTGGGCGGCGGGTACCAGCAGCAACAGCGCCGGGATCACCAGCAGGGGCGCCATCCAGGCCACCACCACAGGCCTGGGGCGGTAGGTCGATGTCTTCATGATGGGATTCCGGTCCTCGCCGGGCTTGTCAGGGGTCAAGGGTCGGCGGGCGTTCTGACTCGATCACCAAGGGTGATCTCACAGCTGCGGGACAGTGCCGGCCTGGTTTCCCCGAAAGAAAACGCACCGAACTTTCCCCGTTACCTCCGTGGGCTGATCCCCCACGAAACCGACTGCAGCCAACTCTATGGGGATCAGGGGCCGAGCCGGTCGCTGTGCTGATGCACCGGCACAACACGGCTCAACTCAGCAGCCCGGCAGGGACCGGCACGGCATCCACGGATCGGCGGTCTGCACACAGAGCCGGATCGGCCGTCTGCCTTTCGACCTGACCTGCCCCCAGCAGCTGAACCGCAGACAACGACAACGACGCCATCGGTGCTGCGGACAGAGCTGCGGTCATGGCTTGCGCCCGGAGGCTGTGGGGCGGAGGCCCGGTGTCAACGGCAGGCCAGGCTGTCGCGGGTGCTGATGCCGGTGCGGCTATTGGTGCCGCTGGCCCTGGCGCAGAGAGCCTTCTGCTCCGGCAGATCCAGCACCGCATCACTGAAGTCGGTGCCATCAATGCTGGCATCACGAAAATGGCTCTGCATCAGCATGGCGTTGCGCAGCACCGCATCCCGCAGATCGGCGGCGTCAAAGCGGCTGGCGAAAGCCACCACGTCTTCCAGGTTGGCACCGCTGAGATCACTGGAGCGCAGATCGGTGCCGTTGAACACGGCTCCGCGTAGATCGGCACCTGAGAAGTTGAAACCCTGCAGATCAGCCTTCAGGAATTCCTGTTGCTGCAGATTGCGGCCGTGCATGTCCTGTTGCAGATCCTGCATCGAGCGCTGGGCCCGCAGTTCCGGCGCCGTGATCGCCCAGGCCGGCAGCGCTCCCAGGCTGAGCGGCAGCAACAGCATGACCACAGCCAGCCAGGCAGCCCAGGGCGAGCTTCGACGGCTGCTGGTTTGAGTCGCCATGGCCACACCGTTACGCTGCAACGCCAAGTTATGGCAGGCATGAGCATGTCCCTGCGGGTGGTGGTTCCCCCCCATCCCTTGATTGCCCATTGGCTCACGGTGCTGCGGGATCGGGACACCCCAGCCCCCCTGTTCGCCACGGCCATGGCTGAGTTGGGTCGCTGGCTCACCTATGAAGCGTTACGCGATTGGTTGCCGGAGCGACCCGTGGCGCTGCAAACCCCGCTGGCGGCCAGTGAAGGAAGAGTGATCGACACCTCGGTGCCGGTGCTGGCGATTCCGGTGCTGCGCGGCGGACTAGGGCTTTGGCAGGGCGCCCAGACCGTCCTGCCGGCCTGCCATGTCTCGCATGTGGGTCTGGAGGTGATCGGTGGCCTGCCGGCACCAGGGAGCTCGATCAGCAGCCACTGGTACCTGGACGATCTGCCGGAAGCGGTGGGCGAGCGGGTGGGCGTGTTGGTGTTCCTGCCGGTGTTGGCGCGAGGTGCCACCCTGCTGGCCCTGTTGGAGCGGCTGGCGCGGCTGGGGATCCACGGCCGCCGGCTGCGGGTGATCACCAGCCTGGCGTCGGCACCGGGCCTCAAGGCGGTGGGGGAGCGCTTTGAGGACGTGACGATCTACTGCGCCTGCATCGATCCGGAGCTCGACGCCGACGGTCGGGTCCTGCCCGGTTTCGGCGATGCGGCCCAGCGTCTGTATGGGACAGGGTCGCCAGGCTGCTTAGGCTGAAACCCTCGTCTCACACCGCTGCAGTTCGTTTCTGATGGCCGACTCCAGGGATCGATCCTCAGGCTCCGGCAGTGCCGTCCTGGTCAGTGCCATGGCCGGGGCCGTCCTCGGCGCCGCTGGCCTGGGCTGGTGGCTGCTGTCGGAGGCGGACCGGCGGCGGCAGGCCCAGCGCCATCTGCGGGTGTTGCGCCAATCGGGACTGCAGGGGCTGCAATCCGGGCTGCAAGGGCTGCAGGGGGGACTAGCCAAGCCGGTTCCGGTTGAGGATCCCCTGCGCGACCGGGTGCAGCAGCTCAACCAAGCCATCGATGATGTGCGCCGTCAACTGGAGCAACTACAGACCCAGCCCTGAGCCCAGGCCGACTGCCTGCACCTGAGCGTCGCACCAGGTTCCGGAGCCGACCATGGGCTGGCTGCCCGGACCGGCTGCTGGTTAGGTTGCTGACAATCTTTCCATGGGCCATGCTCCGCTCCGACGCCGTCACCCAGGGCATCCAACGCTCTCCGAATCGCGCCATGTTGCGAGCTGTCGGGTTTGGGGACGGTGATTTCGGCAAGCCGATCATCGGCATCGCCAATGGCTACAGCACCATCACCCCCTGCAACATCGGCCTCGATGATCTGGCCCGCCGCGCCGAACAGGCGGCCCGGGTCGCTGGTGCGATGCCCCAGATGTTTGGCACGATCACCGTCAGTGACGGCATCTCGATGGGCACCGAGGGGATGAAGTATTCCCTGGTGAGCCGAGAGGTGATCGCCGATGCCATCGAAACTGCCTGCAATGGACAATCGATGGATGGAGTGCTGGCCGTCGGCGGCTGTGACAAGAACATGCCTGGCGCCATGATCGCCATGGCTCGCATGAACATCCCGGCAATCTTTGTGTATGGCGGCACAATCAAACCTGGCAAACTGGGTGGCTGTGATCTCACGGTGGTGAGCTCCTTTGAGGCGGTGGGTCAATTCACTGCCGGCACAATCGACGCAGAGAGGCTGCTCGCTGTCGAAAAGAATGCCTGTCCCGGTGCCGGAAGTTGCGGTGGGATGTTCACCGCCAACACGATGAGTTCGGCAATTGAGGCGATGGGCCTGAGCCTGCCCTACAGCTCCACCATGGCGGCCGAGGATGCCGAGAAGGCCGACAGCGCCGCTCGCTCGGCCGAAGTGCTGGTCGAGGCGATTGCCAGGAACATCCGCCCCCTGGATCTACTCAGCCGTAAGGCTTTTGAAAATGCCATCGCCGTGATCATGGCCGTGGGCGGTTCCACCAACGCCGTGTTGCACCTCCTGGCCATCGCCCGCACCGCCGGAGTGCCGCTGTGCATCGAAGACTTCGAGACGATCCGCCAGAAGGTACCGGTGATCTGCGACCTCAAGCCCAGCGGTCGCTATGTGGCCACCGATCTGCACCGGGCCGGCGGCATTCCCCAGGTGATGAAACTGCTGCTGGATGCGGGTCTGCTCCATGGCGATTGCCGCACCATTGAAGACAAAACGCTGGCTGAAGTGCTCGCCGATGTGCCGTCCGTGCCGCCGGCCGATCAGGACGTGATCCATGCCCTGAGTGCTCCGCTCTACGCCAAGGGTCATCTGGCGATTCTCAAGGGCAACCTGGCCGAAGAAGGTGCTGTCGCCAAGATCAGCGGCGTCAAAACCCCGGTGATCACTGGCCCAGCGCGGGTGTTCGAGAGCGAGGAAACCTGTCTGGCAGCGATTCTCGACAAACGGATTCAACCTGGCGATGTGGTGGTGATCCGCAATGAGGGTCCGGTCGGCGGCCCTGGCATGCGCGAGATGCTTTCGCCCACCTCCGCCATCGTCGGCCAGGGGCTGCTGGACAAGGTAGCCCTGATCACCGACGGGCGCTTCTCCGGCGGAAGCTATGGCCTGGTGGTGGGCCATGTGGCGCCGGAAGCCGCCGTGGGCGGCACGATCGGCCTGGTGCACGAAGGCGACAGCATCACCGTTGATGCTCACCAGCTGTTGGTGCAGCTCAACGTCGAGGAGGGCGAACTGGCGCGCCGTCGCGCTGCCTGGGTGAAGCCTGAGCCGCGCTACCGCACCGGCGTGCTGGGTAAATATGCTCGATTGGTGAGCAGCAGCAGCCTGGGTGCGGTGACGGATCAGGAGTGAAGCCATGCAGGCCACACCGTGACCTGCATGGACATGGCCACGCAGAGCCAACCGCCTACGGCCCAAACTGATGCAATATTGTTAATCACTCTGCTGGATCAGGTTCCTAGAGCCAAGCGATCTCCATCGCCACGACGCTGGTTTCAGCAGGCTCTGGAAGCTGAACGACGTCCTGGTACTCCTACAGGAATTGGCCATCGGTGCACCACAAGTTGCGTAGTGACATCGGTCGCTTTTTGCGGGCAGGGTCTGACAGGGCGACTAATCTTCAGTGTCAATCACTTGGCTGACGAAGATAGACTTAGGAGCCTTGTTGAGCTGTTGCCAGGTCCCAGACTCTGATTGGCTCTGAAGCTAGAAACCGCTGCTTCCACCCAGCAGGGCCCGCAGCCGTCTGGCCAGGGCCTCCAGAGGCAAGCCATCGATCGGCCGTTCGCAGCGTTCTCCCGTGCTGCCATCCATCCAGACGGGATGATGGCCATGCCAAAGCAGGGGCCGCTCATCGCACCAGCCCAGGGTGACATTGAGATCGCGCCCGCTGCGATACAGCTCCAATTCAAGATCTTGCTCCAACAGTCGCTCACCTGTTGGAGTGCGAACTTCCAGCCGCAGGTCACAATCCAGCTCATCCAGATTGGCAGGCTTGCCCAGGCTCTGAGCCGGGGAAGCGCAGATCACGGCATGACGCCAGGGCTTGCGGCAAAGATCGGCGGCAGCGGCCACCAATTGGAAGAGATCGGTGTTGGCGCTGTCCTGGTCAGCCAACCAACCGGGCTCTGGAGCATGGAGATCAGACGATGGCATGGATCGTGTGCAGTTCCAGATGCAGGGGGCCCGGACGGAACCCTGGATTGAGGCCCCCATCGTCGCCGAATTTTGAATGCAACAGCTGCAGCCGGGTGATGCGACTGGGATCAAAACGCAGGGGCAACCCCAGCGGTAGCCCCTGAATCGGTTTGGCCCGCACCGAAGGGCTGAGCTGCTCAAAATCGATCCGCACCTGGGTGAGTCCCTGGTCCTGGGTGGCGAACTCATGCACCCAGCGCAGCCCGCCTGGAATCAGTTCGGTGAGGCCAGCCATCCCATCACCGCAGGCCACGGCCAACTTGAAACGCCGGCCTTCACCGACCAGCGCCAGTTGCAGGGCGGTGAAGGCCGAAAGATCCAGCGGCGGTGAGAACAGGGGAGAACGCACACTCACGAACCCGCCGCCTTGCTCCACCAGCTCGCCATCAAAATGGAGTCCCTGGCTGTCGATGCGACAGGCACCGCTGCTGCGGCCACCCATGATCGTGTCGTTGAGGGCGTGCCAACCACTAAAGCCGGCACCGCCAACCACCAGTTGGCCAGCCTCAGGGGCCTTGTCCCCTTGATTGGTTCTCATCCAGCTGCTCGCATCAGTCGCCACTCTGGCGGGATCAGACCAGACCATCAGCTGCTGCCGCATCGGCGAGGATCACCACCTCCAAGGCCGGACGCACCAGCTTGGCGGGGGTGCGTTCGCTGGATTCCTCGGGGTCCAGTAGCCGCCGCAGGGCTTGCTGCTTGCCGGCTCCGCTGACCAGGAAGATCACCTGGCGGGCGGCACTGAGCACGGGGGCTGTGAGCGTGATGCGGGGCAGGCCTTTGCCTTCGCCGATGGTCACGAACTGGTCGGTAACCCCAGGCGCTGCGGTGCCTGGAAACAGGGAGGCCGTGTGGCCGTCATCGCCGAGACCCAGCAGCATCAGGTCAAAGCGGGGCGGGGTACCCGCGCACACAGCGGCCAACACTTCGGCGTAGGCCTCGGCACTCTCAGCCGGGCTGGGCCGATCGGTGGGCACCGGATGGAAACAGGCCTGGCGGGCAGGCTCCTGGGCCAGCAAGGTTTCCTGCAGCATGCGGGCATTACTGGCTGGATCCGACGCATCCACCCAGCGCTCATCACCCAGCAGCACATCCACCCGATTCCAGGGGAGATGCTCCTGGCCCAGGCGTGTGTAGGCGGCCTTGGGTGTTTCGCCGCCTGCGAGGGCGATCTGGGCGCGGTCCCGCTGGGCCAGGGCCAGATCGATCGCTGAGGCGATCTGTTCGGCCACCTGGCGGGCCAGGTCCAGAGGGGAACTGGCCACGGTCAGGCGGTAGCGGGTCATGTCAGCCATTCGGTGTGGAAGTTGCCGGGGCGATCGGTGCGCTCATAGGTGTGGGAGCCGAAGCAGTCGCGCATGGCCTGCACCAGATTCTGGGGCAGGCGGCCCGAGGCGTAGCTGCTGATGTAATCCAGGGTGCTGCTGTAGCAGGGCACCGGGATACCGGCGGCGGCGGCACCGGCCACCACCTGGCGCAGGCCGGGCAAGCGGCGGTTGATCTGTTCAGCGAACCAGGGGTCCACCATCAGATTGGGTAGCTGCTGATTGGCGGTGTAGGCATCCTGAATGCGTTGCAGCAGGCGGGCCCGGATGATGCAGCCCCCCTTCCAGATCTGACCGATGGCGGCGAAATCCAGGTTGTAATCGTGCAGTTTGGAGGCCTCCTGCAGCAGGGCCATGCCCTGGGCATAGCTGGCGATGCAGGCCAGGATCGTGGCATCCTGCAGCGGTTGCATCGCCGTCTCGGGTGAACCGAGATCGAAGGCGTGGCTTGGTGTGGTGGCGGGATGGCCCGCCGGCAACACCGACTCCGCCGCCATTCTCTCGCTGCGCAGAGAGCTGAGCACCCGGGCGTTGAGGGCTGCATAGATCGTCGGCACCGGCACCCCCATCTCCAGGGCACTCACCACGGTCCACAGGCCCGTGCCCTTCTGGCCAGCGGCATCAACGATCACTTCCACCAGATCGCCACCGGTTTCGGGATCCTTGGTGGCCAGGCACACCTCGGTGATCTCCACCAGGAACGAGGCCAGCTCTTCGGTCTGGTTCCAGGCCCCCAGAACCTGGGCCATCGCCTCGCCATTCAGGCCGGCAACCCGCTTCATCAGATCGTAAGCCTCGGCCAGGATCTGCTCGATGCCGTACTCAATGCCGTTATGGACGGTCTTGACGAAGTGGCCGGCGCCGCCGGGGCCGATATAGGTGACACAGGGACCATCGTCCACCTGGGCCGCCATCTTGGTGACCAGACCCTCAATGGCGTCATAGGCAGCACGGGTGCCACCAGGCATCATGCTCGGCCCTTCCAGGGCTCCCTTGGCGCCACCGGACACGCCCATGCCAATGAAGCCGAAACTGAGGCTCTCGAGCTGGGCGACCCGGCGCTCGGTATCGGTATAGAGCGAGTTGCCGCCATCAATCAGCAGATCACCCTCCTCGAGCAGCGGAGCCAGGGTGGTGATCATGTCGTCGACGGGTTGGCCCGCCTTGACCATCATCAAAATCCGACGCGGCTGTTCGAGGGCAGCCACAAACTCCGGCAGGGTCTCGGCGCCGATGATGTCCTTGCCGGCACCACGACCGGCCAGAAACTCCTGGGTCTTGGCGTAGGTGCGGTTGTAAACAACGCTGGAGAACCCATTGCGCTCTGCGTTGAGGACGAGATTTTCGCCCATGACGCCGAGGCCGATCAAACCGAAGTGAGCCTTGCTCATGGGGCCGTGGAGAGTCGCAAAATCACAGCCATTCTGGCTAGCGATGCCGGCGATCCAGGGCTCCAGGGCACCCGTGTCAGCAACTGCTGTCGGCCGAACTCAAGTTCCAGCACGGCAAATGCCGTACAGACTGAGTTCAGCCGCTCAACTAGATGACCGAGCCATCGGCGATGGTGCCGTTTTTGACCACCACGACAATGCCGTTGCGGATGTAAAAGTTCAGCTCTGGTCGATCCGCCTCCTCAACATGATCCTTATTGACGATCGTGACGTTCTCACCGATGCGGACGTTCTTGTCGAGGATCGCCCGTTTCACCGTGGTGCCCCTGCCCACTCCGATGGGAGTGCCGCCGCGCTCCCGCAGCACGGCCCGTTCCTCCATCGATTCGAAGTAGTCGGCGCCCATCACCAGGGTGTCCTGAAGCACCACCTCGTCTTCCACCCGGGTGCGGACACCGAGCACACAGTGATGAATGCTGCAGGCCTTGAGCAGCGAGCCTTCGCCGATGATCGATGCGGTGACCTGGGCATCCTGCAATTTGCTGGGGGGCAGATAGCGAGGACGGGTATAAATCGGGAACTTTTCGTCGTAAAAGGAGAAGGCTGGATTGGGTTGGTCGGTGAGAGCGAGATTGGCCTCGTAAAAGGCTCCGATCGTTCCGATGTCTTCCCAATAGTCGTTGAACAGAAAACTTTGCAGGTTGTCACCCCGCTCCAGGGAGGCTGGAATGATCTCCTTGCCGAAATCGGTGGCGGAAGGATTGGTCGCCAGCAGATCAAACAGCGTGTCGCGACTGAAGACGTAAATCCCCATGGAGGCCAGGTAGGGCTTGCGCAGGGCGTCTTCGGCTGACAGACCGAGCTTTTCGGTGTCCACCTGCATCGCCTCAAGATCAGCGCCTTTGGGCTTTTCGCGGAACTCGCGGATGCGACCATCAGGGGTGGTCCGCATTAAGCCAAAGTCCTGAGCCTGGGCTGCATCAACCGGCAAGGCGCCGACGGAGAGTTGGGCGCCAGTATCGATGTGATGCTGGACGAATTGGCTGTAATCCATCCGATACAACTGATCGCCGGACAGGATCAGATAGTGGTCCACGTCCCATTCCTGGAACAGCCACTGATATTTGCGTACGGCATCAGCCGTCCCTTCAAACCAGCTGGGGCTGTCAGGGGTTTGCTGTGCAGCCAACACCTCAACGAAACCCTGGCCAAAACCAGCCGAAAGGTTGTAGCTCATCGTCAGGTGACGATTCAGCGAAGCGCTGTTAAACTGAGTCAACACATAGATCTTATTGATCTCAGAGTTGATGCAGTTACTGACCGGAATATCGATCAGTCTGTATTTACCGGCCAAGGGCACAGCTGGCTTGGCGCGGGTCTTGGTGAGGGGGTACAGGCGGGTGCCAGCCCCGCCGCCGAGGATGATGGCAAGAACGCGTTTCATGGACTCTCTTCCTCTCTTTTTAATGGGGTGACCGTACAAGGCCGAGGGGCACGCTTGCGAGCGCCGGGAACACTTCGATGCAAGTGCATCTCAGCCGTCAAACGGTCCCTCGTCCAGTTCAAACAGGTCCTGCATCACCTTCATCGCCAGATGGCGTTGCTGACGTGGCTGCGGCGCCCTCAGGCGGGTCACCGGTGTGTGCAGGATTTTGTTGATGATGCCTTTACTGAGCGCTTCCACCACCTTGCGCTCCCGAGCCGAAAGGTCGGGACCCATGCGGCTGAGCGCTTTCTGGAGTTCCTGCTCGCGGATGTCCTCCAGCTGATTGCGCAGTCGATTGACCAGGGGCACTGCCTCCAAGCCATCCCACCATTCCAGGAACAGCTGCGACTCTTCCGCCAGTAAGCCTTCGGCCTCGGCAGCGATTTCGCGGCGGTTTTCCTGATTGCGGGCCACCACCTCCTGCAGATCATCAACATCAAAGGACTCGACGCCAGTGAGCACACCGGCGTCAGCACTGATGTTGCGTGGCACACCAATGTCGATGAGCATCAGGCTCAGGCGCCGATTCAGGCCGTGCAGCCGATCGGCGGTGATGATCGGCTCCTCGGCACCGGTGCTGGTGAACACCAGCGAACAGGTGCTCAGACAGTGATCCAGGTCGTCCAACGGCCGACACTGAACCGGCAGGCTGGGAAAATCAGCAGCCAGGGCCTCAGCCCGGGCCACGGTGCGGTTGAGAATGACGACGCCGCGACAGCCCTTCGACTGCAGGTGTTGCAGTAACAAACGCGCCATGCGGCCGGCTCCGACCACTGCCACCTGTTCCTGCTCGAGCGAGACCAGCTCATCGAGGCCTCGAGCCTGGCCCACCTTGAGCTGGGCCAGTTCCACGGCCGCCGAACTGATGGAAACAGCGCCGGTACCGAGATTGGTTTCGGTGCGCACCCGTTTACCGGTGCTCACCGCCTGATTGAGCAGGCGGTTGAGGATCGGGCCCACGGAGCGGTACTCCTGGCCCAAGCGCACCATCTTCTTGACCTGGGAAAGGATCTGTCCCTCGCCCAGCACCAGGCTGTCCAGACCAGCCGCCACCCTCAGCAGATGGGAGACGGCCTCTTCATGGTGAAAAGTGAAAAGATGGGGAGTGAGCTCTTCGAGAGCCAGGCCGGAGACCTGGCTCAGAAATGACCCCACCGCCTTGATGCCTAGCTCCGGATGACGCAGCAGGGCATAGATCTCAAGGCGATTGCAGGTGCTGAGGATGGAAGCCTCAAGCACCTGGTCGTCGGAACGCAGCTGCTGGAGGGAGGCCTCCATCGTCTGCTCGGGGATGCTGAGCCGTTCACGCAGCTCCACAGGAGCCGTGCGATGGCTGAGACCGACGACGGCGATATGCATGGAGTCGGAGGAACGAGCTCGCTCGGGCGGCGGAGGATTCAGACCAGGCCGATGCTCTGGGCGCCGGGCTTGATGTGGATGGTGTTGGTGAAGCGAGCCGTGTTGTCGAGGGTGCTGATCACCAGGCTGCTGGTGCGGGTGCAGTCCTTTTCAAACTTGACACCGTGGAACAGCAGACCATCGGTGATGCCACTGCCCGCGAACACCACATTCTCACCGGAGGCGAGCTCTTCAGCTTCGTACACCTTGTCAACATCAGTGATGCCCATCTCGTTGAGACGGGCGATGTTGCCTTCCTTGGTGTAGTCGGCCCACTCGCTGGTCTGGGCGACAGCCGGGTCATAGACCAGCTGACCCTGGAAATGACCACCAAGAGCCACCATGGCGGCGGCTGAAATCACTCCCTCGGGAGCGGCGCCGATGCCCATCAGGCAGTGGGTGCCGGTGCCGGCAAAACCACAGGCGATCGCCGCCTGCACGTCGCCATCGGAGATCGGCTGCACCCGGGCGCCGGTGGCGCGGATTTCAGCGATCAGATCTTTATGACGGGCCCGATCCATCACCACGATGGTGAGTTCGCTGGCAATCACACCCAGGCATTCACTGAGAATCTTGATGTTTTCGGTGGCCGACTTGCGGATGTCCACCTTGCCTTTGGCCGCCGGGGGGGCAGCCAGCTTCTTCATGTAAAAGTCTGGAGCGTTGAACAGGCCGCCGCGGTCCGAGGCGGCGAGCACGTCCATGGAGCCACGCTGGCTGTTGGCACAGAGGTTGGTGCC
>CALPNT020000022.1 GCA_943325005.2 Bifidobacterium breve
CGGTGAGTTGTGCAACAGCTGGGATGGGGTGCTGGTGGAGCTGGCCGGCCCGCGCCCGCAGTTGGAGTGCTTTCTGCGGCGCCTGGCAGCGGAGCTGCCGCCGCCGGCCCGGCTGGAGCCCCTGGAGCCCGAATGGGGCCCGGCCCAGCGGCCTCGGCTCCAGGCGGTGCGGATCGCGGCCAGTCCGCCTCAGCCGCTGGGGGTGGCTCTGGTGGCGCCGACCCTGGCGGCCGATTGCGCCCCCTGCGCCGCTTGCCTGGCGGAGCTGGTGGATCCCGCCAGCCGTCGCTGTGGCGATCCCTTCATCAGCTGCGCCCGCTGCGGGCCCCGCTACAGCATTGCCCTGGCCCGGCCCTACCGGCGCGCCCACACCACCCTGGCCGGCTTTGCCCTGTGCGAGGCCTGTCAGCGGGAGTTCGACGATCCCGGCGATCGCCGTTTCCATGCCGAGACGCTCAGTTGTCCCGCTTGCGGGCCGCGCCTGAGTTTCTGGCCCGGCTCAGACCAGCCCTGTGGTGAGCCCGAGGGCTGGTCTGAGCCGCGGCCCCAGCCCCAGATCGCTCGTTCGGCTGATCCCCTGGGGCTGGCCTGTGAGCTGTTGGCGGCTGGTCGGATCCTGGCGCTGCAGGGGGTGGGGGGCTTTCAGTTGCTGGTGGATGCCGCTAATCCGGAAGCCGTCGCCCGGCTGCGCCGGCGCAAGCGACGGCCAGCCAAGCCCTTTGCCCTGCTGGTGGCCGATGAGGCCTGGCTGGCGGCGGCGGTGTGGATCGACGCGGCCGAGCGTCTGGCCCTGCGGGAGGGGGCGGCACCGATCGTGTTGCTGCGTCGTCGCCCGTCTGCGGCGGAGCTCTGGCCCGGTGTGGCCCCGGGCAGTCCGGCCCTGGGGGTGATGCGGCCTGCCTCGCCGCTGCATCACCTGCTGCTGCGCCGTTGCGGCCGGCCATTGGTGGCCACCAGTGGCAATCGCAGCGGTGAACCCCTCTGCATCGATCCACAGGAGGCGCGCCAACGGCTGGCGGCGATCGCCGATGCCTTCCTGGTCCACAACCGGCCGATTGCTCGCCCGCTCGATGACTCGCTGCTGCAGGTGATCGAGGGTCGACCGGTGTTGCTGCGCCGGGCCCGCGGCTATGCCCCCGAGGTTCTACCCCTGCCGGCGCTGGATCAGGCCCTGCCGGCTGCGGATCAAGCCCTGCTGGCCCTCTCCGGCGATCTCAAGTGCGCGCCGGGTCTGGCCGTGGGCGATCGCTTCTGGTTGGCGCCCCATCTGGGCGATCTCGCCGATGGCCGCTGCCAGCAGCGTCTGGTTCAGGGGGTGGCGGAGCTCGTTGGCGCCCCCCAAGGCCAGCGGCCGCCAGCGCCGCCGCCGATCCCCAACCCGCCGCCAGCCGGCCCTGATCCAGCGGCCGTGTCGTTGGCCAGCTTGCTGCCGCTGCCCACGCCTTTGCCGATCACGTTGGTCTGTGATGCCCACCCGGGCTACCTCAGCCACCAGCTGGCCAGCGCCAGCGGCCTGCCGCTGCGCACCGTGCAGCACCATCTGGCCCATGGCCTGGCGGTGATGGCGGAACACGGCCTGGAGCCACCGTTGCTGCTGGCGGGCTTCGATGGGCTCGGCTACGGGGAGCCCCATCGCGAGCCAGCCGCGGTGGCCCAGCGCCTCTGGGGAGGCGAGCTGCTGCTGATCCGTCATGCGAGTGAGGGCGTCACCTGGCAGGCCCAGCATCTGGCTGGCCTCCGGCCGTTTCCGCTGCCCGGCGCTGATCGGGCGATGACGGAGCCGCGCCGCGCCGCCCTGGGGCTGCTGCTGGCGGCCCAGGCCCTCGACCATCCCGGCGCCTGGCGGGTGCGTGAGGCCTTCGCGCCCGCCGATCTGGCCCTGCTCTGTGAGGCGGTGGCCAGCGGCTGCCAAGCGCCGCTGTGCTCCAGTGCCGGCCGCCTGTTTGATGGGGTGGCGGCCCTGCTGGGGCTGGTGCAGGTGCTCAGTTACGAGGGCGAGGGGGGCCTGCGGCTGCAAGGGGCCGCGGCCAGGGCCGCCGCCGGCCGCTGGCCCCAGCCTGGGGCGTTGCCGGCATCCGGCGCCGATCCGCTGCCGCTGCTTCCCCCGCCGGCGGGTTCAGGCTGCTGGCAACTCGATTGGGTGCCGCTGCTGCTGCGGCTGCTGGAGGCGGTGGCGGCTGGGGCGCCCGTGGACGTGGTGGCGGCTCGTTTTCATGGCGATCTGGCTGAGGGGCTGGCCACGGCCCTGGCGGCCTGGGCCGATCGGCTCGGCCTCGCCGCTGATCAACGCCGGGTGGCCCTGGCGGGGGGCTGTTTTCAGAACCGTCTGCTGTTGGAGGCCACCAGCGCCGGTCTGCGGCGCCGGGGCCTGCAGCCCTGGTGGTCGCAGCAGGTGCCTGGCAACGACGGTGGCCTGGCCCTGGGCCAGGTGTGGGCGGTGCGGCGGGGATTGGCTAGAGACTCCCTGTAGATCCCCACGCTCCAGCCCCCCTGCATGTGCCTGGCCGTATCCGGCGAGATTCTCGCGATCACGGAGCATCAGCCCCTGGGGAGCACTGCCGGCGCCAGCGACGTCGCCGTCGATCCGTCCCTGCCGCTCGCCGCTGCCGATCCCCTCTGGCGCGTCGCCGAGGTGGATTTCGGTGGCGTACGCCAGCAGGTGAGCCTCGCCTGCCTGCCCCAGGCTCGGGTGGGGGACCGGGTGCTGGTGCATGTGGGTTTTGCCCTGTCGGTGATCGAGGCGGACGAAGCTCTGGCTTGGACCCGATGACACGGCCCGTAACGACCCTGGGTTCGTGGCAGCCAGCCTGCCTATAAAACCAATGGCCATGCCGCTGAGCGGGGTTCTTGCCCATGACCGGCGCGACGCTGGTGACGATGGACGGCAACGAGGCGGTGGCCCGCGTGGCCTATCGCCTCAATGAGGTGATCGCCATCTACCCGATCACCCCCGCCTCACCGATGGGGGAAGCCGCCGATGCCTGGAGCGCCGAGGGGCGTCCCAACCTCTGGGGCACGGTGCCGGCGGTGGTCCAACTGCAGAGTGAAGGTGGTGCTGCCGGCGCTGTGCACGGGGCGCTGCAGGTGGGGTCGCTGACCACCACCTTCACCGCCAGCCAGGGGCTGCTGCTGATGATCCCCAACCTCTACAAGTGGGCGGGGGAGTTGACGCCGGTGGTGTTGCAGGTGGCCTCCCGGGCGCTGGCGGCCCAGGGGTTGTCGATCTTCGGCGATCACGGTGATGTGATGGCGGTGCGGGGTACGGGCTGCGCCGTGCTCTGTTCCGCCTCGGTGCAGGAGGCCGGCGACTTCGCCGCCATCGCTACCCGGGCCAGCCTCAACGGGCGCCTGCCCACCGTGCACATGTTCGATGGCTTTCGCACCTCCCACGAAATCCAGAAGGTGGTGGCGATCCCTGATGCGGTGTTGCAGCAGCTGATGCCGATCGAGCGGATCGAGGAGCATCGTCGCCGGGCCCTGAGCCCGGAACATCCGGTGCTGCGCGGCACCGCCCAGAACCCGGACACCTACTTCCAGGGCAGGGAATCGGTGAACCGCTTCATCGAGGCCTTCCCGGCCCAGGTGCAGGAGGCGATGGCGGCCTTTGCCACCCTCACCGGCCGCGCTTATCAGCCCTATGAGTACGTCGGGCCCGCCGACGCCGAGCGATTGCTGGTGTTGATGGGCTCCGGCTGCGAGACCGCCGCGGAGACGCTGGAGCTGCTCCAGGCGGCCGGTGAACGGGTGGGGCTGCTCAAGGTGCGCCTGTTTCGCCCGTTTGCGGCGGCCCTGTTCGTGGCGGCGCTGCCAGCCAGCGTGGGCGCCATCGCCGTGCTCGATCGTTGCAAGGAGCCCGGTGCGGTGGGCGAACCGCTCTACCTCGAGGTGGTGGCGGCCCTGGCCGAGGCCTGGCCGGAGCGGCATCCGCAGCGCCCGTTGCCCCAGGTGCTGGGGGGGCGCTACGGGCTGGCCTCGAAGGAGTTCACGCCGGCGATGGTGAAGGCGGTCTGCGATCACCTGCTGGGCTGCGTTGAACCGGTTGCCTGCCTTGAACCGGCTGACGGCCTGGATCCGCACGCCCGCAGGCCCCTGAACCATTTCAGTGTCGGCATCGACGACGATGTGACGTTTCGCTCGCTGCCGCTGGATTCCGGTTTCCGACCCGAAGGGACCGGTGCTGGCGATGCTGGTCAGGTGCGGGCGATCGTCTACGGCCTGGGCTCCGATGGCACGGTCGGCGGCAACAAGAGCACGATCAAGATCATTGGCGAGGGCACGGAGCTGTTCGTGCAGGCCTACTTCGTCTACGACTCGAAGAAATCCGGCTCGATGACGGTGTCGCATCTGCGCTTCGGGCCGCGGCCGATCCGTTCCACCTACCTGGTGCAATGTCCCACGCTGGTGGCCTGCCATCAATGGGATTTCGTCGATCGCCTTGACTTGACGGCAGGCCTGGTGGAGGGCGGCACGCTGCTGTTCAACAGTCCCTTCGACGGCCCCGAGAGCTGGCGGCGGCTGCCGGCGCCGCTGCGGGCCGCGATTCGCGCTAAACAACTCGACGTCTGGGTGATCAATGCCTACCGGGTGGCCCGTGAGGCTGGCATGGGCCCCCATATCAACACGGTGATGCAGGTGTGCTTTTTCGCCGTCAGCGGTGTGTTGCCGCGCCCGGAGGCGATCGAGCGGATCCGGGCCTCGATCCGTCACACCTACGGCGCCAAGGGGGAGGCGGTGGTGGCGATGAATCTGCGCGCTGTGGAGGCCACCCTCGAACATCTGGCCCGCCTCGACTGGCGCAGCCTGGCCGAGCCCGTCGCTGAGCCGGGAAACCTGGCCACTGACCCCCTAGCGATTGACCCCCTCGCGACTGCCCCCGCCTTCGTGCGTGAGGTGATCGGCCCCTTGCTGCAGCGCAAGGGCGATGAATTGCCCGTCAGTGCGATCCCCTGCGATGGCACCTGGCCCACCGGTACGGCCCGCTGGGAGAAGCGCAACATCGCCGAGAGTGTGCCGCTGTGGGAGAGCGATCTCTGCGTGCAGTGCGCCAAGTGCGTGCTGGTGTGCCCCCATGCGGTGATCCGCGCCAAGGTGGTGGCGCCCGAGGCCCTGGCGACGGCCCCGGAGGGGTTCCGCCAGGCAGCGGCTCGCGACCCTGATTTCGCCGGCCAGGCGTTCACCCTGCAGGTGTCGGCCGAGGATTGCACTGGCTGCAGTCTTTGTGTGGAGGTGTGTCCGGCGCGGGATCGCAGCGAGCCGCGGCGCAAGGCGATCAACATGGTGCCGCAGCGGCCCCTGCGCGAGCGCTCGAGGCGCGACTGGGCCTACTTCGAGGCGCTGCCCGAGGTGCCGCGCGCCGCTCTCAACCTGCACAAGATCGGCCAGCAGCAGTTGCAGCAACCCTTGTTTGAGTTCTCGGGGGCCTGTGGTGGTTGCGGCGAAACCCCCTATCTCAAGCTGATCAGCCAGCTGTTCGGCGATCGTCTGCTGGTGGCCAATGCGACGGGGTGTTCCTCGATCTATGGCGGCAACCTGCCCACCACGCCCTGGAGCCGCAACCTCGAGGGGCGTGGCCCGGCCTGGAGCAATTCGCTGTTCGAAGACAACGCCGAATTCGGATTCGGCATGCGGGTGGGCCTTGATCAGCAGCGGCAGATGGCGTTGGAACTGCTGGCGTTGCTGGCCCAGCCGGCAGCGGCTGAAGCCGAGGCGCTCCTGCCCCAGGCACTGGTGCTGGCGATCGCCAACGCCGATCAGAGCGATGAGGCAGGCATCGTCGAGCAACGCCAGCGGGTGGTGGAGCTGAAGCGGCTGCTGCGCCATGGCCTGGAGGGGGCGGAGCGCGTGGCGGAGCTGAATAGCGTGGCTGGGTCGAACACCGCGGCGGTGTGGCCCGGATCAGCGGCGGCCCGGTTGCTGGCGCTGGCCGATGCCCTGGTGAAAACAAGCGTCTGGCTGGTGGGCGGCGACGGCTGGGCCTATGACATCGGCTTCGGCGGCCTCGATCACGTGCTGGCCAGTGGCCGCGACGTCAACGTTCTGGTGCTTGACACCGAGGTGTACTCCAACACCGGCGGCCAGATGTCGAAGGCGACGCCGCGGGGGGCTGTGGCCAAGTTCGCCACGGCCGGCAAGGCGGCGCCGAAGAAGGATCTGGGCCTGATGGCGATGACCTACGGCACGGTTTATGTGGCCAGCGTGGCGATGGGTGCCCGCGATGAACACACGGTGCGTGCCTTTCTCGAAGCCGAAAGCTATCCAGGCCCGTCGTTGATTCTGGCCTATTCGCATTGCATCGCTCACGGCATCGACATGAGTCAGGGCATGGCTCAGCAGAAGCTGGCGGTGGATTCGGGGCGCTGGTTGCTCTATCGCTACGACCCGCGCCGACAGGAGCGGGGCGAGAATCCCCTGCAGCTTGATGTCAAGGCGGCGAAGCGGCCGCTGGCGGAGGCACTGGCCAGCGAGAATCGCTTCCGCATGCTCGGCTACAGCCAGCCGGAGCGGGCCCGGCAGCTGGCGGCCGAGGCCCAGCTGGAACTGGATCGCCGTTGGGCCCTGTATCGGGCGCTGGCGGCGCTGCCCGCCGTGCCCTCGTGATCACCATGCCTGATCTTTCCACCACCTACCTGGGCCTACCCCTGCGCCATCCGCTGGTGGTGGGGGCGGCGGCACCGCTGAGTGAGTCCAGCGACCAATTGCGCGAGCTGGAGCGCTGTGGAGCGGCGGCGATCGTGCTGCATTCGCTGTTTGAGGAACAGATTGAGCAGGAGCAGCTGCAGCACCATCGCCTCAGCCTGCAGGGCAGTGAGAGCTATGGCGAAGCCCTCAGCTACGTGAGCGAGCCGTCGCTGTTTCATGTCGGCCACGATCTCTACCTGCGCCACATCGAGCAGGCCCGCCGCCAGCTCTCGATTCCGGTGATCGCCAGCCTCAATGGTCACCATCCCGGCAGCTGGGTGCGCTTCGCCCGCCAGATCGAGGCGGCCGGAGCCCAGGCGCTCGAACTCAACATCTACAGCCTGCCCACCGATGCCGATCTCTCCAGTGCGGCGATCGAGGCCCAGCTGGAGGAGATCGTGCGCCAGGTGCGCGCTGAGGTGAGCTTGCCGCTGGCGGTGAAGCTGGGCCCTTACTTCACCAATTTCAGTGCCATCGCCAAACGACTCGCCGCCGCCGGCGCCGACGCCCTGGTGCTGTTCAACCGCTTTTACCAACCCGACATCGACATCGAAGCGCTGGAACTGCGGCCCAATCTGCTGCTCTCCACCCCCCATGATCTGCGCTTGCCGTTGCGCTGGATTGCCCTGCTGCATGGCCGTCATCCCCTGGATCTGGCCGCCAGTGGTGGTGTGCATCGCGGCACGGATGTGGTGCGCCTGCTGATGGCGGGCGCCTGTTGCACCCAGGTGGTGGGCGCCTTGCTGCGCCATGGCCCCCAGCGGCTCACGGGCCTGGTTGATGAACTCTGCCAGTGGTTGCAGGAGCATGAGCACGGCAGTGTGCGCGAACTGATCGGCTGCATGAGTCAGCGCCGCTGCCCCGATCCGGCCGAGTATGAGCGGGCCCAGTACATGCGAGCCCTGCAGACCTATCACCTTGATGACGCCACCACGGCGCCGGGACCATGGTGAAGTGGGAGCTGCAGGCTGTCCCTGCCGACGCCGTGGCTGACGCCGATGGGGTGGCTGGCGCCGTGGCCGAGCTGGCGGCGGAGCTGGCCCGCCTCACCACCCGGCCCTGGACCTTGATGGAGGTCTGCGGCGGCCAGACCCACGCGATCGTGCGCTGGGGGCTGGACCAGCTGCTGCCGCCGGGGATGCGCCTGCTGCATGGCCCCGGCTGTCCGGTGTGCGTCACCCCCGCCGCCAGCCTTGATGCCGCCCTGGCCCTGGCCCGCCGGCCGGAGGTGATCCTCTGCTCCTATGGCGACATGCTGCGGGTGCCGGGTTCCGCTGCCGCCGGTGGCGAGGACTTGCTCGGGGTACGGGCGGCCGGCGGCGATGTGCGGCTGTTGACCTCGCCGCTGCAGGCGCTGGATCTGGCCCGCCGTCATCCCCAGCGTCAGGTGGTGTTTCTGGCTGTCGGCTTTGAAACCACCGCGCCGGCCACAGCCCTGCTGGTGCGCCAGGCCGTGGCGCTGGGCTTGAGCAATCTCACGCTGCTGCTGGCCCACGTGCGGGTGGTGCCGGCGATGGCGGCGATCCTCGCCGACAGCGAGCATCAGGTGCAGGGTTTTCTGGCCGCCGGTCATGTGGCCGCGGTGATGGGCACCGCCGAGCTGCAGCAGCTGGTGGATCGTTGGCGGCTACCGGTGGTGGTGACTGGTTTCGAACCGCTCGAGCTGCTGCGGGGGGTGTGGGCCTGTGTGCGGCAGCTGGAGGCGGGCGAGGCGCAGCTGACCAATGCCTACCCGGCGGCGGTGCGTCGTGGTGGCAATCGCGACGCCCAGGAGTTGCTGGCGACGGTGTTCCAGCCCCAGGATCAGTGCTGGCGTGGCCTCGGCGTGATTGCCGGCGGCGGCCTGGCCCTGCGCCCTGCTTATCACCACCTCGATGCCCGCCAGCGCTTCGGGCTGGTTCTGGACTCGCCTGGAGCGGAGGCTCCCCAGGTGTGCATCGCCGGCGCGATTCTGCGCGGTGTAGCCCGGCCCAGCGCTTGTCCGGCCTTCGGCAGCAGCTGCACCCCCGACCATCCGCTCGGGGCGCCGATGGTGTCGAGCGAGGGGGCCTGCGCCGCCTATTACCGCTACCGCCGCTGAGGCGACAATGGCGCCATCGCCAGGACCAGAGCCTTGACCGAGCGCATCCGGCTGGCCCATGGCGGCGGCGGCACCTTGATGCAGCAGCTGATTGATCGGGAGTTTCGCTGTCTGTATGCCGATCCGGCCCTGCTGCTCCATGACGCCGCCGTGCTGGCCCTGCCCCACGGCCGCCTGGCCTTCACCACCGACAGCTATGTGGTGCAGCCTCTGGAGTTCGCCGGCGGTGACATCGGCACGCTGGCGGTCTGCGGTACCGCCAACGACCTGGCGATGGTGGGGGCCCGGCCGCTGCATCTGAGCCTGGGGCTGATCCTGGAGGAGGGCCTGGAGCTGGGCCTGTTGCGCCGCGTCATCGCCTCCCTGGCCGCCAGTGCCCGCGCCTGTGGCGTCACGATCGTGACCGGTGACACCAAGGTGGTGGAGCGGGGCAAGGGCGATGGGATCTTCATCAACACCAGCGGCCTCGGCCTGCTGGAAGCCCCCGAGCCGATCGGGCCGGCGGCGATCAGGGCCGGAGATCAGTTGCTGGTCAGCGGTGATCTCGGTCGCCACGGGGTGGCGATCCTGGCGGCGCGGCATGGGCTGCAGCTGCAGCCGGCGCTGGCCAGCGATTGCGCGCCGCTCTGGCCGCTGGTGGAGCAGCTGCTGGCTGCGGGTGTGCGCCTGCATGCCTTGCGCGATCTCACCCGCGGTGGTCTGGCCAGCGCCCTGCAGGAACTGAGCAGCGCCGCCGGCCTGGAGCTGCTGGTGGAGGAGCGTGCGATCCCGGTGGCGGAGCCGGTGGCTCGCTGTTGTGAGCTGCTCGGCTTTGAGCCGCTGCATCTGGCCAACGAGGGCCGTTGCCTGCTGGTGGTGCCCGCCGCCGATCGGCAGGCGGCCCTGGCCCTGCTGGAGCCGTTGGGCGGCGCCTGGATCGGCGCCGTGGGCGAGCCGGGCCAGCGGGTGCTGCTGCGCACGGCCTTCGGCAGTGAGCGCCTGCTGGTGCCGCTCAGCGGCGAGTTGCTGCCGCGCATCTGCTGAGGGCGGCCCGCCGCGGTTTAGACCAGGCGCGAACCGCTGGCCTGCAGGCGTTGCAGCGGATCGAACACCGCCGCGATCGTGCGGATCAGCCAGCGCCCCTGGGTCGTCACGTTCACCTTCAGGCGGCCCTGGCGCTGTTCGAGCTGCACCAGGCCATCGGCGGCCAGGGCCTGCAGATCTCCCAGTTCCGTCTGGAAATCAGCCAGGGGCAGCTCCACCGTGAATTGGCACATCAGCGCCCGGATCAGGGCACGGCGCTCGAGCACATCCTGATCACGCACCTCCAGCCCCCGCTCCACCGGCAGTTGCCCCGCCTCCAGGGCCTGGTAGTAGGCCTTGAGATCGCGGTGGTTCTGGGCGAAGAGATGGTGGAACTGGCTGATCGCCGTTGGTCCCACCCCCAGCAGCTCCAGATCGCCGCCGGTGGTGTAGCCCTGGAAGTTGCGATGCAGGGTGCCCTCGCGGGCGGCGATCGCCAGGCTGTCGCCGCTCAGCGCGTAGTGATCCATGCCGATGGCGTCGTAGCCGCAGGCGAGCAGCAGCCGATTGGCGTTGTCGAGCATCGCCAGCCGTTGGTGCTGGTCGGGGAGATCGGTCGCGGCGATCTGGCGCTGCAGCGGTAGCTGCTCGGGCAGGTAGGCGAAGGAGAACAGCGAAATGCGATCGGGTCGCAGTTCCCGCACCAGTTCGAGCGTGGTCTGGAAGCGTTCCGGTGTCTGCAGGGGCAGGCCGCAGATCAGATCGACGTTGACGCTCTGGAAGTCGGCCTCGCGAATCCAGTCCATCGCCCGCCGCAGCTGCTCCACCGGCACCACACGGTTCACCGCCGCCTGCACCTGGGGATCGGCATCCTGGATGCCGAAACTGATGCGGTTGAAGCCGAGGTGCCGCAGGGTCTGGATCTGCTCGCGGTCCACCAGTTCGGGATTCAGCTCGATCGAGGCCTCCAGATCGGCGTCGAGATCAAAGTGCTGGGCGATCAGGTCCCACAGCTGGGCCAGCTCACCGTTGTTGAGGTAGTTGGGCGTGCCACCGCCCCAGTGCAGTTGGGCCAGGCGGCGCCGTTGCGGCAGCTGGTCAGTCACCAGCTCCAGTTCCCGCGCCAGGGCCAGCAGGTAGGGCGCCACCACCTTCGAACCCAGCTGGGTGGTGATGCGATTGCAGCCGCAATACCAGCAGGCATGGCGGCAGAAGGGCACATGCACATACAGCGAAAGGGGCGCGCTGGCTGGTGTCGCCAGCTGGGTCGCCATGGCGCCCGCCCCCACGGCGGTACTGAAGGCCGAGGCGGTCGGATAGCTGGTGTATCGGGGGACGGGCCGGTCGTACTTGAGCAGCAGGTCCAGGGGGCTCAGCGTCGGTCTGGTGGCGAGCGCCCCCAGCTGGCTGCTGGGGACCGCCTGGCTGGCGATCGCGGTGGCGGTGCTGGTGAGCGAGGGCATGGCAGAGGCGGTCAGCGGTGAGCGGTTGGTGGTGAGCGGTGGTGACAGGGGCCATCGCCAGGGGCCAGCGGCCAGTGGCGATGGCCCTCGGGAGGTAGCCGTCCGGAAGTGGCCGTCGGGAAAGAGCCGTGGCAGCTGGCTGGTTAGGGATCGCCGCTGGGCGGTTCAGCCCGGTGCGGCTAGTTCGGCCAGCAGCCGCTGGGTGGCTTGAAAGGCCAGCACGGCCTCCTCCAGCAGTTCCTCCTCTTCCGCTTCGGACAGCTCCAGCTGCTCGAAGGCTTCGTGCAGTTCCACCTTCAGATCCGCCGTCGGCCGCTCGAAGGCCCAGAAGCCCAGGTTCGGCAGGCCGTGGCGCGCCAGGATGGCGTTCGCCTGGTCGCCCAGCTGCTGGCCGCCGGAGAGATCGCCGCCGTAGCGCACATACACGTGGGCCATCAGCCGATGCGGCGCCTGCTGGGCCAGGGTGCGCAGCTGGGCCACCCACTGGGCTGAAGCGGTCGAGGCCGGGGTGGCGGCGATGCCGTCGAGCATGGTGATGTCCTGCTGCAGCGCCGCCTTGCGGCTGAGGTCGCTCCAGGGCAGATCCCTGGCGCCAAGGGCGGCACCCAGTTCGGGGCCGTCCTGTTCAAGCACGGCATAGCCGGGCTGCAGGGCTCGCAGCAGCCCGGCCAGTTGCTGCGGTTCGGCCTGGCCATCGAGCAGAGATCGGGAGAAGGCCATGCCTTCAGCCTGGTGATGGGCGGCCCCGATGCGGGCATGGAGACGTCGCACCCGGGGGCCGAGGCGCGGCCGCAGCGCCGCATCGCGTGCGCTGGCGTGGACAGAGAGGGTCTCGGTGGCGTTGGTCATGACGTAGAGGACAACAGGGGAGGGAGGGGCTGCCGGCGCCGCTGGGTTCAACGATATAACAGCAGCGTTGTTATGCTGTGCTGTGGTCGCGATTTGTTGCGCGGCTCCCTGTCTCCCCGTTCCCATGACCGCTTCCGTTTCCGCCCCCGCCAGTTCCGTTCTGCACCTGCACCTGCTTCTTGCCCCCCGCGGGCAGCTCAGCGCCGATGGCCAGCTGGGGGAGTTGATCCGGGAGCGCCGCAGCCGTCTCGGCGGCGATGGCGGCATCCTCTACCTCAGCCCGGAATTGCTGGCGACCCAGCCGCTGGCGGCCAAGTCGCTGGCCAGCGCTGATCAGGAGGCTGTGGCGGCCCAGGATCCCGCCGTGATCACCTGGTTGCAGCTGCGTTTTGGCGGCCGCCGCCAGAGCTGGGAGCTGGCCGTCGCCGCCCTGCCGGCTGGCAGTCTGGATCTGCCGCCGGCGGTGGCCCTGCCCTGGTGAGGTGCGGAGGCCCCAGCCTTTTGGCGGTGTGCCCAGCCTGGTGAATCGCCTCAGTAGGCGGTGGGGGCAAAGCCGAAGTTCTGCTCGCGGAACAGGCGCAGGCAGGCCGCCACCGGCTCCGGGTCGTAGTGCTGGCCTTGCTCCGCCACCACGGTGGCCAGGGCCGCCTCGATCCCCAGCGCCTGGCGGTAGGGGCGGTTCGTGGCCATCGCCTCCACGGTGTCGGCAACAGCCAGGATGCGAGCCTCCAGGCTGATCTGATCGCCCTTCAGGCCCCGGGGGTAGCCGCTGCCATCGAGGCGTTCATGGTGTTGACGCACCGCTTCGGCCACGGGCCAGGGAAACTGAATGGGGCGCAGCGCTTCGTAGCCCGCCTCGGCATGGGTGCGCACCAGAGCCAGCTCCTCGGGGGAAAGGCGGGTGGGTTTGGTGAGGATCTCGGCGGGGATCGTGAACTTGCCGATGTCATGCACCAGGCCACTGATGCGGATCCCTTCCACCTGCTGGGGCGGCAGCTGCATCTCGGTGGCGATCGCACTGGCCAGGGCGGCGACCCGCAGCTCATGGCCGGCGGTGTAGGGATCGCGGGATTCGTTGAGCGACACCAGGGCGGCGACGATCTGATGCAGGCTCTGCAACACCTCCCCTTGATATTGCAGAGCCAGTCGCTCGGCAGTCCGCCGAGCCGAGATGTCGCGGATGTTGCAGTGCATCACGGTGGCGTCGCCGGCTCCATAGCTGTTGCTCACGAACTCCACTTCACGCCTCTCGCCGTTCGCCGTCTGCAGCATTAGGTTGTCGTGGCGCAAGTAGCCCTTGTGCTGCAGTGTGACGAACAGCTCCAGCACCCCCTGCTGGTCGTGGAAGACACCCAGTTCCCACAGTTGCTTGCCGAGCAGCTGGGGTGGTGCCAGCTCCAGCAGCTCACAGATGGAGGGATTGGCCTCGAGGATGCGGCCTCGGTCGGCTTCGAGGATGAGGATGCCGTCCTGGGTCGTTTCAAACAGGCCCCGATAGCGCTCCTCACTGGTGATCAGGGCCCGCCGGCCCCTGGCTTCAGCGATCGCCCGGATGACGGCGGGGCCGAGTTTGTCCAGCTGGTGCTTGAACACATAATCCACCGCTCCCTGGCGCAGGGCGCTCAGGGCCGCGGCTTCAGAAATGGTGCCCGAGACAAACAGGAACGGCACTTCCGGGGCCAGCTCCTGGGCAATCTGCAGGGCCCGTGCGCCGGAGAACTCCGGCAGGGTCCAGTCCGCCAGGATCGCCTCCGGCAGCTGCTGGCTGAGGGCAGCACGGAACGCGGGTTCGGTATCGATGGCCAGGATGGCCGGATCCAGGCCGGCATCCCGCAGGGCATCGCCGATCAGCTCCCGATCCTCGGCCGAGTCTTCGACCACCAACAGGAGCACGGATTGGATGGAGGGGGCAGCCAGCAGGCTCATTGGGTGGTTCCAGGCAGCTTGTTGAGCAACATCCAGTACAGCCCCAGTTCTGCCACCGACCTCATGAACGCCTCCGACTCCACCGGTTTGACCAGATAGCTGTTCGCCCCCAGGTCATAGGCGCGCACCAGATCGGATTCTTCCTGGGAGGAGGTGAGCACCACCACCGGCAGCAGCCGGGTGCGTTCATCAGCTCGGATCCGCTTGAGCACCTCCAGGCCATCCACCCTGGGCAGGCGCAGATCGAGCAGCACCAGCTTGAGATCCAGCCTGGACGTCGCCGGCATCGTGCTGCCCAACAGCAGCTCCAGCGCTTCAGCCCCATCCTTCACCCACTTGATCTGGTTCACCAGCCCGGTGGATTGCAGGGCGTCCATGGTCAGTTCGGCATCGGCGACGTTGTCCTCCACCAGCAGCAATTGCAGGGGGGTTGGCTCACAGTTCATGGCGGTCGTCCTCGGGAATCAGGCGGGATCGGCTGGGCAGGCAGGCGGCTCAGGGTGAAGCGGCAGCGTGAAGTGGAAGGTGGCGCCGCCATCGGGCTGGCCTTCGCCCCAGATCTGGCCTTGATGGCGATGCAGGATGCGTTGGCTCAGGGCCAGACCGACGCCGGTGCCTTCAAACTCATCCTGGCGATGCAGTCGCTGGAACACACCAAATAGCTTATCGGCGTAGGCCATATCGAAGCCGGCGCCGTCGTCTTTGACCCAGTAGCTAGCTTGGTTGCCCTCCACCGCCCCACCAACGCTGATGTGGGCGACGGGACAATTTCGGGAGAACTTGATCGCATTGCCGATCAGATTGGCCCACACCTCCCGCAGCATGGCGGCATCGCCACCGGCTGTAGGCAGCGGCTCGCAGCTGAACTCGATCCGGCGCTCGCTCTCGGAGGCCAGCAGATCTGAGGCCACACCCCGGGCCAGGGCTTCCATCGCCACCGCTTCGACCTGCAGCTCACGGCGGCCGAGGCGGGAGAAGCGCAGCAGATCGTCGATCAGCTGGCCCATGCGCTGGGCGTTGTCGCGCACCACCTGCAGCAAGCGCCGCCCCTCACTGTCGAGCTGGTCGCTATAGAGCTTGAGCAGCTTGTTGCTGAATCCATCCACGGCCCGTAGTGGTGCCCGCAGATCGTGGGACACCGAATAGGCGAAGGCTTCGAGCTCATGGTTCACCTCCGTGAGATCTTCGGTGCGTTGTTTCACCCTGGCTTCGAGCTCGGCGTTGAGGGTGCGCAGTTGGGCCTCCATGTGCTTCACCTGGCTGACATCGCGGGCGGCGGCGTAGACACCCTGCACTTCGCCCTGGGCATTGCGATAGGTGCTGGCGTTGTAGAGCACCGGCATCAAGGAGCCGGAGACGTGACGCAGGGTGAGCGGGTAATCCCGCACCGAGCCCCGCTGGAAGGCACTGCGATAGCCCTGCCGAGCCCGCTCCGGTTCGGTGAAGAAATCGGCGAAGTCCCGGCCCTGCAGCTCGCCTCGTGGCAGACCGGTGGCCTGGACCGTCGCCTCATTGACGTCTTCGATCGTGCCGGCGGGGCTGATCGTCACCAGGGGGTCGATGCTGGTTTCGATCAGGCTGCGGGTGTAGTGCACCTGCTCCAGCAGGGTCTGCTCCGCTGTCTTCAGGGCGGTGATGTTGAGCATGATCGTGATCAGTTCCAGCGAGGCGTCGTTGTTGTTGTGTCTGAGCACCAACCCCTCATCCACCCACACGTTCTGACCATGGCGATGCCGGTAGCACTGCACCAGCCGGGCTGAAGGTTTGCTGCCATCCAGCAAGGAGGCCAGTCCGGCGGCATGATTCTTCGGCGCCTCGGGATCACAGAGGCTGTCCAGATTCAACGTCTTCAGCTCTGAGCGGCTGTAGCCGAGCATGGTGGCCACGGCTTCGTTGGCTTCCAGCGTCGTGGCACCGGGAACCAGGCTGGCCAGCGGGGTGATCGCCATGCCCACGCTGGCATTTTCGAATAGGTCGCGAAAGCGTTGCTCACTGCTGGTCAGAGCGCCCAGCGTGGCGTCGCGGGCCTGCCGTTCCCGCTTCAGCAACACCAGGTTGACGCTCACCAGCAACAGCATCGCCACCAGGCTGAGGGCCTGAAGGACCTGCAGGCCCTGGCGCTGCTGGTTCATGCGCAGACTGCGGGTGAGCAGCAGTTGCTTCTCTTCGTGGGTCATCGCCCGCAGCTGCCCCAGAATCGAAACCCGCGAAGCGTTGGCCTGCCTGTTCAGCAGCCGGCGGGCCTGCTCCTGATTGCCGCGTTCGGCCAGCTTGACGCTCGTCTCCAGCAGCCGCTGGTGACGAGCGAGGGCGAGTCGCAGCTGGCTCCAGCGGGTCTGCTGGTCTTGGTTGTTCGCTGTCAGCAGCTTCAACTCCGCCAGCGATTGATCCTGAAGGCTGTAGCCGCTCCAGGGGATGGGGGCGACCGGCTCGACGTTGAGGACGCTGGCCAGGGCTTGGAGATCGCTGTGCAGCAGGCCCCGCTCCACATCCGAGAGCGAAACCAGCACCGAGAGGCTGCGACTGGTTCGGCTCGCTTCATTCAGGGTGTTCTGGCTCTGCATCCAGGCAAAACCCCAGGCCACCAGCGCCAGCGCTCCGGCGGCAGCCAGGGGGATGAGGGAATGGAGAGAGCGTTTGTGGCCTGGCGGGCTGGCGAGCTCAGCGGCTGGCCGTTCGGCGTGCTCCATGGCCTGGCCTCTGCGGCGGATGGGTGCTCCAGGTTCCAGCTGCACCGGAGCTGCCCTCGGTCTAGCCAAGCTTGATCAGAAGGTCATCCTGCGCACCCGCCGTTGCGTGCTTGACAATGGGTCTGGACGATGGGCGATCAGGCCGCCATGGCCCGGCGCAGCAAGCGGGCCGCTTCGCCGGAGCCGTAGCCGATCGTTTCCAGCGATTGCTGGAAGCATTCGCCAAAGCTCGCCACCAGCTCATAGGGATCCATGCCGACCACGCGCATGTCGTCCACCAGAGCCTGCAGGATGGCCAGGGTGGTGGGCAGGGCCTGCAGGCAGACGGCGGAGACGGCGTCCTTCACCGCCTCGAAGCGCTGCTTCAACCACACTTCGCCGTAGTCAAGATGTTCGCTTTCGTCTTCAATCACGGCGGCGGTGATCGGCCGGGCGAAGGCATCGGCCACGGGTAGGTAGCTGCGATAGGCGGCCACCGCAAAGCACTCCACGATCAGGCACTGGATCACCAGGCAGGCGGGAATGTCACCGCGCTCGTCGCTCTGACGAAAGAGCTGATGCAGGGGCGAGAACAGCTGTTTGGCCAGGCGGATGTCGGGTCTGACCCCGAGATTCCTGGCGCATTCGCTGAACTCGCGGGCATGGTTCCCCTCCATCTGCCCCAGCCGCAGCAACTCCGCCCCGTCAGCGGGGATGGCGCGAGCCAGGCGGCGGAAGTGATGGTGGGCCAGGGTTTCGCCCACCACCACCACACCGTTGATGCGGCTGTAGGCCTGCCGATAGGCCTCGGAGTCGGTGTCGGGGCGGCTATCCGGGTTGAGCTGGCAATCCGGGTTGAGCTGGCAATCGGTACTGACCGTCATGGGCGGGAGGGTTCGGGAGGGGAGAGGGGATGGTTCATGGCGGCGCGGGCGGCCTGCCAGCGATCCGATTGCGGCATGGTCTGGCAGTCGTCGAACCAGGGGCCGCCGAGGGTGTAATGCAGGATGCGGGCACCTGCCGGCACCGGTTGCACGCCCACCAGCACGTTCCATGCCGGTGGTAGATCGCCGATGGCCTCGTCTTCGAGCCAGCGGAACTGGTGCAGATCCAGCCCACTGGCGGTGTTCACGTACTCCGGGGTGAGCCGGCGGCAGCGGCTGCAGTTGAACAGCACCACCGACGACCAGTTCTTGCGGCCATAGGGGCTCTGGGGCATGCCCTGGAACTTGAGTCCTGGCTCGCATTGCTGCTGATGCTTCACCACCTGCACGGCCTTGGCTTGATCGCGCAGGGCCCAGAGCTCGGCGAGGTCTCCCTGGCAGAGCATGTCGGCATCGATGAACAGGGCCCAGCCTTCGTAGCCGGCCAACCAGGGCACCAGGAAGCGGCTGAACGAAAAGGCCGTGCTCTGTAGTGGATGGTGCTGACGTCGGTAGACGTTGCCGAGCTGGGAGAGCCTCACTTGGGCGATCTGTACCGGCGTGCTGGCATGGGCCTGGATCGAATCGGCGAGCACGTTCACGGCCACGTCCTCGCGGGGGTCGTAGCCGATGAACACCCGTGGGGTGTCGCGGCCGACGAGCGGCCCTTGGCTGGTAGGGATCAGGGTCAGCACTGGATCGCGGTGCGCCTGGTCTGGAGGGGTGGAGCCATGCGGCGCTGAGCTTGGACGCGTCGCCGCGGTCGTCATGCGACCACCTCCGCCGAGGCCACCATCGGCTGGCTGAACTGCTGCAGCAGCTGGCTGGCGAACTGCAGGCGCAGTTGCAGCCGTTTCAGCCACTGGCGGCTGCCCGCCGAATCGGCGGCGAGGGCCTTGAGCTGCAGGAAGGTGTCGACCAGTTGGTCCCGTAGCTGCAGATAGCGGCTGTTGTCCAGATCGAACACCATCGGGAAGGCGCGCTGGGCGGTGCGGTTGGTCTGTCGCATCACCTCGTCATCGAAGCGGGCCGGATCGAGGCCAAGTAGTTCGTAGAAGTCGCCGCGCTCACACACCGTGAGGCTGTGAGTGAGGAACACGGACCAGAGAAAGAAACGGCTGAGCAGGCGTCCGCGCAGACCGCGACGCAGCCCCGGCCAGCAGCGGATCAGCATGTTGAAGATGTCGCCATGGCGGTTCTCGTCCTGGCACCAGGGTTCGAAGAAATCGAACAGGGGCGCCACGCTGTTATCGGGATTGGCCTTGAGATGGCGATCGATCAGGATGTAGCGCCAGTAGCCGATCTTCTCGGAGAGATACACCGAATACAGCACCCAGCTGAGCGGAAACCAGGTGATCGGTCGCTTGCCGCTCAGGGAGGGCAGATCGATCGTGATCCCCTCCGCCACCAGCGCCCGGTTGAGGAAGCCGGCGTGGCGCGCTTCATCGCGGGCCATCAGCTGGAACAGGCGACCCAGATCGGTGCGACCGGCCTGAATCAGTCGGCGGGAGAGTTCCTTGAACAGCAGGAAGCCGGAAAATTCCGACACACAGGAGCGCACCAAGTAGCTCTCATAGGCCTCCTTGTCTGAGGCTGAGAGCGAACGCAGGCGATCGAGCGGCGTGCGCCGATCGAAGTGATCGCGGTTGTAGTCCGCCTCCATCTCGGCGAGCATGGCGTCGAAGATCGGCCGTTGCGGTTCGATGTCGGTGCTGGCGGCCTTGGCGATCTGGGTGGTGTAGAAGCGCGGTGTCAGCAGGTCTTCGCGCAGATGGGGGGCGGCGCCGACGGAGCTGGTCGCGGTGGGGCTGGAGAGGGTGGTCATGGTTGGGAAGGGGGGAGGGAACGGACCAGGGCGTAGGCGCGGGCATCGGGGCCGTCTGTGTGTTCCAGCAGCCAGGCCTGCAGGCCCTGCAGCCAGATCAGCTGCTGCTGGCGATCGCTTCCGGCCTGGCGCCAGCCCGCCTCGCTGTCGCGGGCAACCAGCTGATGGATCGCGCGGTGGCCTGGGCAGAGGCAGCCGCAGGCGCTCAGCCAGCGCTCCTCCAGGCGCAGGTGCAGCCGCAGTTGTCGCAGCAACCGTTGGTTGGCGGCCTCGACCGCAGCTGCCGGCGCGGCGCTGCCGGCGTTCACCTCGACGATCTGAGCGCTGATCAGGTCGCGCAGGCGCTGGTGCTGCCGCTCCAGCAGCAGCTCTCGCTCGGACCACAAGCGGGGCCAGCGGCCTGGACCGGCGACGGGGCGGTGGACCAGCGCCAGCGGAGTCTCGTGCAGGATCAGCACCATCGGGTCCTTCGCTTGCAGAACAACTTCATGGCACCAGCTCCATGACGGCACTCATGTCATAACGGCATCGTGATACTACGTCAAGCGAGAGACTGGGTAGGGGGAAGGGCTGATAGGGGGGATGGCTGATAGAGGGAGGCGTTGATGGGGTGGTCTGCCTGCCATCGGCCTGGGCTAACGTTCAGAAGCTTCGAGGTTTTTGCCTGCGGAAGCTTGCTCGCCGCCTTGGACCGCAGTTGGTGAGTGCCAGGCCTGAAGTGCTGCCTGCGCTGCTGGTCTTCGCTTGAGGTCTGGGTTTTGGACCTTGGTCCCAGACCTTGGTCCCAGACCTTGGTTCCGGGCCTTTGCGGCCATCAACGTGGCAGGCCAATGCGGCACGCCTTCGCTCCAGTTCTCCGACGCCACCCTCTCTTCGCTGCTCCCATGGAAGCCCTGGCCGATTACTTCAAGGTGTTTTCCGAGCCCAATCGGCTGGCGGTTCTGGATGCGCTGCGCGACGGGCCGCTCAATGTCACAGCCGTCGTCGACAAGACCGGCCTCAGTCAGGCGTTGGTGTCGAAGCATCTGAAGCTATTGATGATCGCCGGGGTGGTGCACCGACGTCCCGAGGGCTCCCTGGTGTTCTACGAAGTGATCGATCGCTCCGTTTTCAAGTTGATCTCCCAGGCGGAGAAACTGCTGCTGGCCTCCCGCCGTCTGCAGCTTGAGATCCTGGCGGCCAGTCTCTGATGACCGCCGCCGGGCCCCTGCCCGCCACGGTGGCGGAACTGCGCAGGGCCCTGGCGGCCGGTCAGCGCCATTTCCCCGGCTTGCGTCTGCTTGATGTCGATGGCGGCGAGCTCGATCTTTCCAGCTGTGATCTGCGCGGCGGCGCGTTTCAGGAATCGCGCTTTGGTCATGCCCGCTTCCATGGCGCCAATCTGGCCGCTTGCGGCTTCCAGCAGGCGCTGATCTGGGGTGGCGATCTCTCGGCCGTGCAGGCACCCCAATCCAGCTGGCAGGAGGCCGATCTCTCCGGTTCGCGGCTGCAGCAGGCCAACCTGAGCGGGGCGCGGCTGCATCGCTGTTGTCTGCGCGGGGTGGTGGCAGCCGGCAGCCGCTGGTGTGAAGCCACGCTGGTGGATGTGGACTTCCGCAGTGGCCAGGACCAGCTCACCGATCTGGGCGGCGCAGACTTCCGTGGCGCCGATCTCAGTTTTGCCCAGCTGCAGGGGGTGCAGATGCGTGGCGCCGACCTGCGCGGCTGCTGCCTGCATGGCACCAATTTCAGTGGTGCTGATCTGCGTCAGGCTGATCTCAGGGGCTGTGATCTGACGGCTTGCCAGCTTGATAGCGCTGATCTGCAACAGGCCCGGTTTGACGCTGCCCCCAGCCCGGCCTGACGCTGCTGCGGGCGATTGAACTGTTGGCGTTTGATCCGTGGTCGTTTGATCCGTGGCCGGTTGATCCGTGGCTCCAGCCCATCGCCGGGCCGGGCCGGGTTGGCACCAAATCCGGCTTCACCAGGGTTTTGGCCAACAGGCCCTGAGCCCCCCCACTCTCGGTGCCGTGCTGCAGACCCTGTTCGTACAGTTTCAGCCCACTACGCTCGGGAACCTGCTGATGATGCTGGCTCTGATCGGCAGTGGCGGCGGACTGATGTTCCGTGCCCTGCTCGGCTACGACGATGGCCAGGAGTGAGTCCGGCCCGGCCGGCTCCCCGGCTCCGGTCCCGGCGGCAGAAGCAAGGCGCGGCGGCCGTTCCGCCGCCAGCTGGCCCTGGTTGCTGGGGGTAAGCCTGCTGCTGGGATTGGGGTTCTACGGCGGCTGGTGGGCGCGCACCCTGCCCTGGTTCGCCGCCGCCAAGCCACCCGCCCCCAGTGGTGTGGCCGCCGAGCGTCAGCAGCTGCTGGCCACGGGCTGGCGAGAGGTGGATGCGGGAGTGTTGGTGCGCCCCTGCGCCGGTAACTGCCGCCCGCCCCGGGTGTACGGCGGCGGTGCCGTCGAGGTGTTGGAGGTGGAGTGCCTGGATCGACCCTGCGGCCAGATCCGCGCCAGCTTCAACGTGCTGGCCGCCGATGACACGACGGTCGACACGCTCACCGTCACGGCCGTCGGCCGCCAGGGGGAGCGGCTGCAGCTGGTGGCCGAAACCCCCAACCCCCGCGCCCGGCGCTTGGTGCTGCAGGCGTTCAGCGCCCGGGCGAGGCTCGATTGATGGTGCCTGATCTAGCGCCGGTGCCGCTGCCGCTGGCGCAATTGCCGCCTCTGGGTCCCCTGCAGCTGGCGGTGGTGGGCCATGTGGAGCTGGTGAGCTTCGTGGGGGTGAGCCATCTGCCGGCGGCCGGCGAGATTCTGCGGGCCGATGATTTTCATGAATGCGCCGCCGGTGGTGGCGCCGTGGTGGCGGTGCAGCTCGCCCGCCTGCTGGGCCGCCCGGTGCCGTTCTTCACCGCTCTCGGGCGCGATGCCAGCGGCGAGCGGGCGGTGGCGGAGCTCACCGCCCTCGGCCTGGAGCTGCAGGTGGCCTGGCGCGAGGCTCCCACGCGCCGGGCGATCACCTTCGTGGACGGGGAGGGCGAGCGCACGATCACCGTGATCGGCGAGCGGCTCAATCCAGCGGCAGCCGATCCCCTGCCCTGGGATCGGCTGGCGGCCTGCGACGGCGTGTTCGTGACGGCGGCGGATCCTCCGGCCCTGCAGCGGGCACGGCGGGCGCGGCTGCTGGCGGCGACGCCCCGGGTGCGGCTGCAGCTGCTGGAGCAGGCGGGGGTCCACCTGGATGCCCTGATCGGCAGCGGGCTTGATCCATCGGAGCGCTATCGCCCCGGGGATCTGTCCCTGGAGCCGGCCCTGGTGATCGCCACGGAGGGAGGCGCCGGTGGACGGGCGATCCCGGGCGGACGCTTTGCGGCGCCGCGGCGCCAGCGGCCGGTTCAGGACACCTATGGAGCCGGCGATTCGTTTGCCGCCGGCGTCACTGCCGGCCTGGCCGCCGGCTGGAGTGTGGCCGAGGCGATCAGCCTGGGCTGCCATTGCGGTGCCGCCTGCCTCGATGGGCGCGGACCCTATGGCGCCCAGCTGCGCCATTCCCCGGCTGGCTGGCGGCAGGCGGAGGGGGCTGGCTGATCAACGATCAGAATGGCCCGACTTCCAACCTCGGCCCTGCCATGGTTCAGCCCAGCGATTCGATCAGCAGCGGCGATCTCGATCTGCTGCGTCTGCTTTGCTGCGTGGCCTGGAGTGATGGCGAGGTGTCGCCGGAGGAGCGGCGGCTGTTGGAGGTGCTGGCGCGGCGCTATTTCGTGGCCAAGGTCGGTCTGCCGCAGGCTGCTGATGCGGTGGCGGAGATGATTGGCGGGGCGATGGGACTCGAGGTGATCGAGGAGCTGGCACCCCGGTTCAGCAGCCACGACGAGAAGCAGCTGGCCCTCAAGCTGGCCTACATGGTGATTCGTGTGGGCCGCAATCTCGGCGACACCTCCTCCATCAATCAGCGCGAGAAGGTGGCCTACCGGCGGCTGGTGGATGCGCTCGGCCTCGAGCAGGGCGAGGTGGAGGAAGCGGAGTGGGCCGCCGAGCAGGAGCTCAAACAACACACCAATCTGTTTGCCGTGCTGGCCAGTCGCTTCGCTTCGCTCGGGGCCTGGCCCAGCGACACCTTGCTCGATATGCCCGGAGGCATGCGCCTCTGAAGTCGCGGTTCCGAGGTGGCCGGCCTCAGCGGTTCGGTGTCCAGAGGGTGCAGAAGGCCACGATCTGCTCGCCCTGGTTGAGGGTGCTGCAGCCCAGGCTCGTTGCCCGCGGTCGCTCCAGCAGGATTGAGCGGTGCAGCGCTGAGGACGACCACTCCGCCACCACACGCTGGGGATCCCAGCTCCGCAACGGGCCGCAGGTGAGAACCTCGCTGCTGGGTCTGAGGCCTGCTGTGCTGAGGGAAGCCTGGAACGTCCGCCAGCGGCTGCGGTCATGGTCGCAGCCGCTGGTGCCGGCCAGGATGTTGTGCAACACCGGCTTGAGGTAGGCGCGATTGCGGGCCGCCAGCTCCGCCGGCAGTGCCTGGAAGGGGGGGCGACCCTGCTGTTGCCGCAACGCATTGACGGCATCCTGCAGGGCGCTGGCGCTGGGATCGGTGGCGCTGGGTGCCAGGGATGAGTTCAGGTTGGGGTAGGCCCGCTGCAGGAAGTTCTGCAGGCCCTGCTGGGCGCTGAGCGGCGAGAGGAAGCCCTGGAACAGGGGCCCGTTGAGCAGGGCGGCCAGTTCGGCCTCGCTGAGGCGGCGCCGATCGCTCACTGAGCCATCGGCAGCCAGGTTGACCCGGTTGCCACCGAACACGGCCGTGGGTCTGGCCTGGGCCGGGATGACGCCCTGGCTCAAGGCCTCGACCAGCACCTTGCCTTCGAGCACGGTCAGCTCGGCTGCACCGGTTTCGCTCAGGCTGAGCAGGTAGTTGGTGCCGCGCACACTGAGGCGACTGGAGCGGGTGCAGCCGTTCTGCGGCCCCGATACCAGCACCTGCCCCTTGGTTAGAAAAAAACAGCTGGTGCCCAGCTTCAGCTGGGAGAAGCGGTTGATGCGGGCCGTGCCGCCGGCCAGAAAGCCCAGCTGGGCGCGGCTGTTGCCGGTGCGAAGACGATCCGGCACCCTGGCGCCATCCCGCACCCTGGCCTGGCGCTGCTCGATGTAGAGCTGGTTGCCATCGAGGATTTCCTGCACGGTGGCGGCTGGGCCTGGGGTGGCCGCTACTCCTGGTCCCCCCCCTGTCGCCAGTGCCGTGCTGAGGGCCATGCTGAGGGCAAGGAGCCCAGGCCACCGCGGGCCAGGCAAGCGGTTTGGATCTGATCCGGACATGGCTCCACGCCCTGGGCGAACGATCAGTCTGGGGGGAGCTGGACTCTGAAGGGCGATCCGTGCGGATGCAGGAGCGCCCCCCTCGCTCCGAGTCCGGACAGGGCCCCGGTGTGGGGAGGTGAGAGTGCCCTGACCGGA
>CALPNT020000023.1 GCA_943325005.2 Bifidobacterium breve
GCGTCGCCGATCGCCATCGCCACGGCGGTGCTGGCGGTGGGGGCCAGGTTCAGCGGACAGATCTCCCGGTCCACCGAGCCGTCGAGCACCACGTCGCAGCCGCGGGCCAGCGTCGACTCCACCCGACCCACCAGGGCGATGCGGGCGGTGCCGCGTCGCTTCAGGTGGGGCAGGATCTCCAGCAGTTCCTGGGTTTCCCCGCTGTTGGAGAGCAGCAGGGCCACATCCTCCGGCGCCACCACCCCCAGGTCGCCATGCAGGGCATCGAGCGGATTGAGATAGAGGGCCATCAGGCCGATCGAGGAGAAGGTGGCGGCGATCTTGCGCGCCACGATCCCGCTTTTGCCCACTCCCGTGATCACTAGCTTGGCTCGGGCGTCGGCGCAGGCCTCCAGTCGATCGAGCGCCGCTTCCACCTGGACCGCATCCAGTCGCTGGGCGCTGGCCGCGATCGCGGCTGCCTCCTCGATCAGGCAGCGGGTCAGGGCAGACAAGGAGCAGCTCCGGGATGATGCGGCCATTCTGTTCGCTGAGGTCCTGTGAACCCCCCTTCAGCGCTCGAGTTGCCAGGCCTGCCGCCGCAGTTCCGGGCCCAGTTGGTGCGGGCCGCCGGCGCGGATCGCCTGGCGCTGGTGGGGGGAGCGGTGCGCGATCTGCTGTTGCACCGGGTGCATCAGGACCCCTGGCTGGGCGTACCGGATCTCGATCTGGTTGTGGAGTCCGCCACTGCGCGGGCCGCCGTTTCAGCCCCGGCAGGCCCGGCTGGACAGACCGGCATCGCGCCTGCCCACCGGCTGGCCCGCCGCCTGCGGGAGCTGCTGGGCGCCGAGCACCTGCTCACTTACCAGGAGCACGGGGCCTATGGCACGGTGGAACTGGAGCTGGATCTGCCGGACGGGCCGTTGCTGCTCGATGTGGCCAGCGCCCGCCGCGAGCTCTATCCCGAGGCAGGCGAGAACCCGCTGGTGCGGTTCGGCTGCCTCGACGATGACCTGGCCCGGCGTGATTTCAGCATCAATGCCATGGCGGTGCTGCTGAGCCAGTCGGCCGAGACGGCGCCGGGCTCGGGCCAGGACGGTCCACTCCCCGGACTGCTCGATCCCCACGGCGGCCAGCTCGACCTGGCCCGTCGGCAGTTGCGGCTGCTGCATGACGCCAGCCTGCGCGACGATCCCACCCGCATCATCCGCGGCGCCCGCTATGCGGCGCGGCTGGGTTTTGAGCTGGCACCCGAGAGCCTTCAGCAGCTGCACCAAACCCTGGCGCTCTGGCCCTGGCCCTGGCGGCCGGGCGATGGCCCCCAGCGGGCCCCGTCGGCGCTGGGGACCCGGCTGCGCATGGAGCTGGAGGTGCTGCTGGAGCGGGAGGCCTGGCCCCTGGCCCTGGCGGCCCTGCAGCGCTGGGGGGCCTTGCCGCTGATTGATGAGGCGCTGCAGCGCGATCGCCGTTGGCTGCGGCGCTTGCGCTGGGCGGAGCGCCTGCAGCTGCCCCTGTTGCCGGCCCTGCTGGCGGCGGCGGCGGAGCCGCTGTTGGTGGCGGAGCGCCTGCAGCTGCCCCATCGTCAGCATCGTCTGCTGGCCCAGTGGCTGGAGCTGAACCGGCGGCTGGTGGCGGCGGCCGCGGACCACGGGGTTGCGGCGATGGTCTGCTGGTCGCCATCCCGCTGGTGCGCCTTGCTGGAGGCGCCGGGCCTTGGTGCTGAGGCGGTGGCCCTGGCTCTGGCGGCCGGGCTGGGAGCGGCGGGAAGCCCGTTGTGGCGTCCTTTCTGGCGGCCGTTGTGGCGCTGGTGGGGGCGCTGGCGCCAGCTGCGGGCTGAGCTCAGTGCCAGTGATCTGCTCGCGGCGGGGATGGTGGCCGGGCCAGCCCTGGGCGAACGGCTGCGGCAGTTGCGGGCCGAGCGGCTCGATCAGGAACGGACCTGAGCGCTGCCGCCGCCATGGCCAGCCTCACCGTCCCGAAGGTCAACTCTGAGGACTGCGGCACCGGCCATCGCCTCAGCCACGACGACACCAGGGTGGCCGTAGAGCTGGGTCTGGAGTTCGTCAGCGTGCTGCTGCTGCAGGACACCGACACTGATCGCCACCACCGGCGCGTGTTGCTGGTCCGAGGTCTCCGGCAAGCAGGGGATGGCTTGGCCCATCGATCTGCTGGTCAGCGAGCTGGAGCAGGAGTTGGAGATCCACGGTGAGGTGAAGGGCGGCATGGCCAAGGGCGGTTTCCGTAAGTGCCTGCGGTCGGTTCAGGCGCCGTAGCCCTGGGGATTGGCCTGCTGCCAGGCCCAGCCGTCGCGGCAGATCTCGGCCAGGCCGCGGCGGGTGCGCCAGCCCAGGCGCCGCTCGGCTGCGCCCGGATCAGCGATGCTCGCAGCCGAATCCCCAGCTCGCCGGGCACTGAGCCGGATCGGGATTGGCTGGCCGCTGGCGGCGGCGAAGGCGTTCACGAGGTCCAGCACCGAATGGCCCTGGCCACTACCGAGGTTGAGGGTGAGCAACTGGGGCGCTTCCGCCAGCAGCAGCGCCAGGGTCGCGCTGTGGCCTTCGGCCAGATCCATGACATGGATGTAATCCCGTACTCCGGTGCCATCGGCGGTCGGCCAGTCACTGCCGAACACCTCCAGCACGGGACGCAGACCCATCGCCACCTGGCTGATCAGTGGAAAGATGTTGGAGGGCATGCCGTGCGGATCTTCGCCGAGGCGGCCGCTGGGGTGGGCTGCCACCGGGTTGAAATAGCGCAACCGGGCGATGCGCCAGGCGGGCTGGCTGGCGGCCACATCGGCCAGCAGCTGTTCCACGGCCGCCTTGGTCTGGCCATAGGGATTGATCGGCCGGATCGGTGCCTCCTCCGGGATCGGCACCTGCTCGGGGTGGCCGTAGAGGGTGGCACTGCTGCTGAACACCAGGGTGCGGCAGCCGCCGGCCGCCATCGCCTGGAGCAGGCAGACACTGCCAGCCACGTTGACGTCCCAGTACGCCAGCGGCTGGGCGATCGATTCGGCCACGGCCTTGAGGCCGGCGAAATGGAGGACGCCATCGATCGGCTCGGCGGCAAACAAGGGATCGAGATCTTGCCGTGCTCGTACGTCACCTTGATGCACAAGCAGCCTCTGATCCGCTGTAGCCCAGTCGCCGCAGCCCCTGGCTTGCAGCGGCTCCAGAGCGGCCAGCTCGGCCACCCGTCGCAGGGCTTCGGGCCGGCTGTTGGCGAAATTGTCAAGCACCACCAGGCGATGGCCCGCTAAAAGCAGGGCCAGGCAGGTATGGCTGCCGATGAAGCCAGCCCCTCCGGTGATCAGCAGGTTGGCCAAGGCTCAGCCAGCTTCGAGCTTCAAGCTGAGATTAAGGAGCTCCCCGCCCGAATGGGAATCGGATCAGCCACTGGGCTGGCGTTAAGCTCCCTTCAATCTTGGATCCTCAATGAGCCCGGCCAGACCCCCGATCCGTGTGGTCTGTTGTATCGGCGCCGGCTATGTGGGCGGGCCCACGATGGCGGTGATCGCCGATCGCTGCCCCCAGATTCAGGTCACGGTGGTGGATCTCAATGCCGAGCGCATCGCCGCCTGGAATCACGACGATCTGAGCCTTCTGCCCATCTATGAGCCGGGCCTCGATGCGGTGGTGGGCCGGGCCCGGGGCCGCAATCTGCACTTCAGCACCGAGGTGGATGCGGCGATCGCCGCCGCCGACATGGTGTTTCTCTCGGTGAACACCCCCACCAAGACCCGCGGTGTCGGTGCCGGCCAGGCCAGCGATCTGCGTTGGATCGAAGCCTCGGCCCGCCAGGTGGCCGTCGCCGCCCGCGGCCACACCATCGTGGTGGAGAAGAGCACCTTGCCGGTGCGCACCGCCGAGGCAGTGAAGGCGATCCTGGCTGCTGCGCAGGGCGATGCCCATGGCGGCAAGACGTTTTCGGTGCTGTCCAATCCCGAGTTCCTGGCTGAGGGCACCGCCATCGGTGATCTGGAGGCCCCCGATCGGGTGCTGATCGGCGGTGAGGACGACGCGGCGATCGAGGCGCTGGTGGGCATCTACAGCCATTGGGTGCCCGAGAGCCGCATCCTGCGCACCAATCTCTGGAGCAGTGAGCTCTCCAAGCTCACGGCCAATGCCTTCCTGGCCCAGCGCATCTCCTCGATCAACAGCATTGCCGCCCTCTGCGAGGCCACCGGCGCCGACGTGCGCGAGGTGGCGCGGGCGATCGGCAGCGACTCGCGCCTGGGTCCGAGGTTTCTGCAGGCGGGGCCCGGCTTCGGCGGCAGCTGCTTCCAGAAGGACATCCTCAACCTGGTGTATCTCTGCCGCCACTACGGACTCGAGGCCGTGGCCAGCTACTGGGAGCAGGTGGTGAGCCTCAACAGCTGGCAGCAGCACCGCATCGCCCGCAAGGTGGTTCAGAGCCTGTTCGGCACTCTCACCGGCAAGCGATTGGCGGTGCTCGGTTTCGCCTTCAAGGCCGACACCAACGACACCCGCGAATCGCCGGCGATCCGCATCTGCCGTGATCTGATCGAGGAGGGGGCCCAGCTGGCGATCGTCGACGCCAAGGTGGAGGTGGCCCAGATCGCGCTCGATCTGGAGCAGGCACCGCTGGAGGCCGCGGCTGGCTCCACCCTGGCTGGAGAAGGGGGCTGGTTGCCGGCGGCCTCGGCGCTGGAGGCGGCCCGTGGTGCCGATGCGGTGCTGATCCTCACGGAGTGGGCCGCCTATCGCCAGCTCGACTGGGTGGCGATCGCCGCGCTGATGCGCCGGCCGGCCTGGCTGTTCGATGCCCGGGCGATCGCCGATGCCGAGGCTGCCCGCGCCGCTGGCCTTACGGTCTGGCGGGTAGGCGAGGGCTGAAGATGGCGAAGCGCAACCTGATCACCGGTGGGGCTGGCTTTCTGGGCTCCCATCTGATTGATCGGCTGATGAAGGCCGGCGAAGAGGTGATCTGCCTCGACAACTACTACACCGGTCGCAAGGACAACATCCGGCACTGGATCGGCCATCCCAGTTTCGAGTTGATCCGCCACGACGTCACCGATCCAATCCGGCTGGAGGTGGATCGCATCTGGCATTTGGCCTGCCCGGCCTCGCCGGTGCACTATCAGTTCAATCCGATCAAGACCGCCAAGACCAGCTTCTTGGGCACCTACAACATGCTCGGTCTGGCGCGGCGGGTGGGGGCGCGGCTGCTGCTGGCTTCCACCAGCGAGGTGTATGGCGATCCGGAGGTGCATCCCCAGCCGGAGAGCTATCGGGGTTGTGTGAACACCATCGGCATCCGCTCCTGCTACGACGAGGGCAAGCGCATCGCCGAAACCCTCTGTTTCGACTACCAGCGCATGCACGGCACCGAGATCCGGGTGATGCGCATCTTCAACACCTACGGTCCGCGCATGCTGCCCGATGACGGCCGGGTGGTGAGCAATTTCATCGTTCAGGCCCTGCGAGGCGAAGCCCTCACCCTCTATGGCGATGGCAGCCAGACCCGCTCGTTTTGTTACTGCGACGACCTGATCGAGGGCATGATCCGGTTGATGAACGGGGCACACACCGGCCCGATCAACATCGGCAATCCTGGCGAGTTCACGATCCGGCAATTGGCCGAGTTGGTGCGCGATCGCATCAACCCCAGCCTGGATCTGGTCACCCTCCCCCTGCCCCAGGACGATCCGCTGCAGCGCCAGCCGGTGATCGACCTGGCTCGCCGCGAACTGGACTGGGAACCGACGATCAGCCTCGAGCAGGGCCTGGAGCCCACAATCGCCTTCTTCCGCCAGCGCCTGGCGGAGAGCTGATGGGCCGCCCCATCCTGGTCACCGGTGTGGCCGGTTTCATCGGAGCGGCCGTGGCCGAGCGGCTGCTGGCCAGGGGCGAGCGCCTGATCGGTCTCGACAACCTCAACAGCTACTACGATCCGGCACTGAAGCGGGCCCGGCTGGAGCGCCTGCAGGTGCTGGCCCAGACCCAGCAATCTGAGTTCAGCTTCCAGCAGCTCGATCTTGACGATGCTGGGGCGATGGCGGCCCTGTTCGCCGGATCACAGCCTCGAGGGGTGGTGCATCTGGCCGCCCAGGCGGGGGTGCGCTACTCGATCGACAATCCCGCTGCCTATATCCAGAGCAATCTGGTGGGCTTCGGTCACATCCTCGAGGGCTGCCGTCAGCAGGGGGTGGAGCATCTGGTCTATGCCTCCAGCAGCTCGGTCTACGGCGGCAATCGGGCCATGCCGTTCAGCGAGCAGCATGCGGTGAACCATCCGGTGAGCCTGTATGCGGCCACCAAGAAGGCCAACGAGCTGATGGCCCACACCTACAGCCATCTCTATGGCCTGCCAGCTACCGGCCTGCGCTTTTTCACCGTCTATGGCCCCTGGGGCCGGCCTGACATGGCGCCGATGCTGTTCGCCCGGGCGATCCTGGCGGGCGAACCGATCAAGGTGTTCAACCAGGGCCGGATGCAGCGGGATTTCACCTATATCGACGACATCGTTGAGGGGGTGGTGCGCTGTCTCGACAAGCCGGCCACGGCCGATTCGCGTTTCGATCCGCTCCACCCCGATCCGGCCACCGCCGCGGTGGCGCACCGGCTGTTCAACATCGGCAACAGCCAGCCGATCGAGCTGTTGCGTTTCATCGAGGTGTTGGAGCAGGCCCTGGGCCGGCCCGCGATCAAGGATCTGCAGCCGATGCAGCCCGGTGATGTGCCGGCCACCGCGGCCGACACCAGCGCCCTGGAGGCTTGGGTGGGCTTCCGGCCCACCACCTCGATTGAGCTCGGTGTTGAGCGCTTCAGCGCCTGGTATCGCCGTCACTACGGGGTCTGAGCCCGGAGCCGGCCCCTCCCCAGGGCAAACTGGCCTCGGTCATGCCTTGAATTCCCCCTTGGAACCGCTCCAGAGCCTGCGCGGCACGGTGGATCTGCTGCCCGCCCAGACCCCCTTCTGGCAGCGGGTCGAGGCCGTGGCCCGCGAACAGTTCCGCCGAGCCGGCATCGCCGAGATCCGCACGCCGCTGCTGGAGGTCACCGAGCTGTTTGCCCGCGGCATCGGTGAAGGCACCGACGTGGTGGGCAAGGAGATGTACACCTTCCTCGATCGCGGTGAGCGCAGCTGCACCCTGCGACCGGAAGGCACGGCCTCGGTGGTGCGCGCCGCGATTCAGCACGGCTTGCTCAGCCAGGGCCCCCAGCGCCTCTGGTATGGCGGGCCGATGTTCCGCTACGAGCGGCCCCAGGCGGGCCGCCAGCGCCAGTTTCATCAGATCGGCCTGGAGTTTCTCGGCTTTGCCGATCCCCGCAGCGATGCCGAGGCGATCGCGATCGCCTGGGATCTGCTGGCGGAGCTGGGGCTGGGCGGCCTGGCGCTGGAGCTCAACTCGCTTGGCAGCACGGACGATCGGCTGCGCTATCGCAGCGAGCTGGTGGCGTGGCTGGAAGGGCACCGCCAGCGGCTCGATCCCGACTCCCAGCAGCGTCTTAGCACCAACCCGCTGCGCATCCTGGATTCAAAGAACCCGGAGACCCAGGCCCTGCTGGCCGGGGCTCCCACCCTGGCGGCAGCCCTGGCGCCCGAGAGCCTTGAGCGTTTCGAGCAGGTGCAGCAGGCCTTGACACGCCTGGAGATTCCGTACGTGATCAATCCCCGCCTGGTGCGGGGCCTGGATTATTACGGCCATACGGCCTTCGAGATCACCAGCAGCCAGCTCGGTGCCCAGGCCACTGTCTGCGGTGGTGGTCGCTACGACGGTCTGGTGGGCCAGCTGGGCGGGCCGGCCACGGCCGCTGTGGGTTGGGCCCTCGGTATGGAGCGCCTGGTGCTGCTGGCCCAGGCGGCGGTGGATCCAGCGGCCTTGCAGGCTGCGGCGCCCGATCTCTATGTGATCAGCCGAGGCGCCGAGGCCGAGGCCCTGGCGTTGCCACTGGCCCGCCGCGCCCGGGCCCTGGGCCTGGCGGTGGAGCTGGATCTCACAGCCGCTGCCTTCGGCAAGCAGTTCAAGCGGGCCGACCGCTGCGGTGCCCGCTGGGCGGCGGTGATCGGCGAGGCCGAAGCCAGCGAAGCGGTGGTGGTGCTTAAGGATCTGCGTGACCCCCAGGGCGCCGACCTGCGGCTTTCCCCGGAGGCGCTGCTCGTGCGCTTGCTGGCCTGACCGGATCAGATCAGCTGGTCAGCCCAGCTTGCCCATAAAAAACGGACCCCGAGGGATCCGTTGCAGGCAGTGAGGGTGGGATCAGGGAGTTGATGTCAGGCCGAACCCACGGCCACATAGGAGCCATAGAAGAACAGGCCGACGACGAAGATCACCGCCATGCCACCAGCGGTGGCCACAAGCCACAGGGGCAGCACGCCTTCGGTCCAGCGGCTCTTCCAGGCCACGGCCGGTCGACCATCGGGAAGACGATCCGGGATCCGGCCGTCGGGGAGAGAGGATTTCTTGCCGCTCATTCGAGAACCTCCGGATCAGTTGAAGAAGTAGCTGGAAAACAGCACACCCGTGACGAACACGAACAGCAGGCCCAGATAAAGGCTGGTGCGGTTCAGTTCAACCGGGAGGTTGTTGGGATTGTCGTTGCGTTGCATGCCGATGGTGGGGGTGATCGGGTGTCAGCTCAGGGTCGTCACCGCAGCTGGACACCGCGGTGGACGTGAATGCAGCCCGATCAACGGCGGACGAACTGCATGGCGGCCAGGGCCCCCAGGAAGAAAACCGTGGGGATGCCGAGGGCATGCACCGACAGCCAGCGCACCGTGAAGATCGGGTAGTTGCGCGGCGTGGTGGGAGCGGGAACTTGGGTCATGACTTTTATTTCATGCGCAGGTCGAGCTGGCTCTTGCCTTCGTAGCGCTGGCTGACGACGGGAGCCTTGGTTTCCTGAGCCTGAAAGTAGGCATCAGGCCGCGGTGTGCCGAAGGCGTCATACGCCAGGCCGGTGGAAACGAACATGAAGCCGGCCAGGAAGATGGCAGGCAGGGTCACCGCATGGATGACCCAGTAGCGGATGCTCGTGATGATTTCGAAGAACGGGCGTTCCCCTGTAGAGCCGGCAGCCATGGTTTCAAGCGTTCAGCCAAAAGATCTTAGAACTCGCTCTGCTGCCCCCGGGAGCGGACCGGGGGGTTGGTTACAGAGGGATGTAGTTGGTGCTGGGCAGGGGCCTGGCGATCGCCGCCAGTGGCGCCTGGCTCAGCCCACCCAGCGCAGCATTGAGCCCCGTTCTCCCAGCACGAAGGCCTTGCCACCGTCGTCGAAGTGGATGCGGGTGAAGTTGCTGGGTTGTTCGGCTCCCACCGGATCGCGCTGCCAGCTGCTGCCGCCATCGCGGCTCACCAGCAGCGTGCCGCTGCCGCCACCGGTCCAGAGGGCGCCACTGGGATCCCAGGCCAGGTCGAGGTAGCCGAAGCCATTGGTGATCGGCACCACCGGCTTGCCCCAGGCCCCCAGGTCGTTGGCATCGGTGTTGAAGCGCAGCTGGGCGCCCCGGGCCACCATCCAGAGATTGCCGTCGGGCTGGAAGCCCATCGATTGCAGTCGCTGGCTGCTCACCCGCTGATGCACCTGCCAGGTGTCCTGGCCCGGGGTCCAGCTGGCGAAGAAGTTGCCCAGGCCGCTGACGCTCACGTAGCGGCCGTCAGGCGAGCGGCGCAGGTCGCGCACGGCCCCGGCGGCATCGCTCACCAGCGCTTGCCAGCTGTTGCCGGCATTGCTGGTCTGATAAACGGCGCCCACGTTGGTGGCCAGTTCGGCTTGTTTCGGTCCGAGGGCCGTCACTAGGTAGGGCTCTCCGGGCAGCTTGGTGTCGAGTAACAGGCGGCTCCAGCTCTGGCCGGCGTCGTCGCTGTGCAACAGCAGGCCGGGCTGGCCGACGATCCAGCCCTCGTCGCCTTTGAAATCAATGCTGATCAGGCGGAAGTTCTCCTCCAGGGGCAGATCGAGCGAGCGGTTCTCCCAGCTGGCACCGCCGTCGTCGGTTTCCATGATCAGGCGGTTGCTGCCCACCAGGAAGCCATGGGTGGTGCTGGTGAAGGCCAGATCCAAGGGGTTGGAGGCGGTGTCCAGGGGCACGGCCTGCCAGGGGCTGGTGGCGGCTGTCGGCAGTCCGGTGGTGACACAGCCGCCCAGACCGAAGCCGAGGCTGATCACCAGCATCAGGCTCAGCAGCGGTGTAACAAGCTGTGCAACAAGACGACTCAGCTGCAGGGGCAGCCCCAGGCGGGGCACGGAAGTCCGGTTCAAGGGTGATCAGCGCAGGGAATAGAGCGAAAGGAAGAAGGCGATCGCCAGGGCGAAGCCACCGAAGATCAGCACGTTCTTCTGGCCCGGGGTGAGCCGGTTGACGCCGAGGCCGAAGTTGAGGTTTTCCTCGAAGCCACTCGGCTTGTTGCGGGGGCCGATGTCCTTGAAGGCCCCCACCCGACTCCGGCACACCGGGCAGCGGAATCCGATCGGATCCAGCTCGCTGAAGGGGGTGTCTTGGGGAATGCCCAGCTTCTTGACCCCTTCTCCCGGGTCGTAGACAAAGCCACAGCTGCGGCATTCGAAGCGATGGCTGGCCGGATCGCTGACGGCCTCCCCAGGACTGGGGCTGGCCTCCGCTTCGGGGCCAGCGGCCGTTGGCTCGCCAGTGCTGTCGGCAGCGGTTTGGGGCGTTGGAGCAGCCACTGGCGGGCCGGCTGGCTGGTCCGTTGCCTGGTCCGTGGGAGCGTCCGTGCTCATCCCTGGGCCCCTTCAGTTGCGCCCGAACTCTATCGAGGCCCGTTGCGTTCCCCGGCGGCCCCCTGGGCCTGAGCCTTCGGCCGTGAGCAGGCGGCCATGAACCGTCAGCTGCCGGCAGCAGATGCCAGACTGCGGCACAGGTTGGATCAGCTCGATGTTCGTGCTTTCCGGCTACGACGCCTTCCTGGGCTTTCTGCTGCTTTCGGCAGCGGTCCCGGTGCTGGCGCTGGTGGCCAACAAGCTGCTTTCGCCCAAAAGCCGGCAGGGGGAGCGGGAGCTCACCTATGAATCCGGGATGGAGCCGATCGGTGGCGCCTGGATTCAGTTCAACATCCGCTATTACATGTTCGCCCTGGTCTTCGTCATCTTTGATGTCGAGACTGTCTTCCTTTATCCCTGGGCGGTGGCCTTCCACCGGCTCGGGCTGCTGGCCTTCATCGAGGCCCTGATCTTCATCGCCATCCTCGTGGTGGCCCTCGCCTACGCCTGGCGCAAGGGCGCCCTCGAGTGGAGCTGACCCCACCATGACTCTCACCCCTCCGCCCAGTTCGGCCGATTCCGCCTCCCCTTCGCTCACGGCGCTGCGGGATCTGCGCGCCGCCAGCTGCGGTCCTGTCGGGGCTCCGGCGGTCACCTCCGCCCTTTCGGAGAATGTGATCCTCACCAGCCTCGATGATCTGCACAACTGGGCCCGGCTCAGCAGCCTCTGGCCGCTGCTCTACGGCACGGCCTGCTGCTTCATTGAGTTCGCTGCCCTGATCGGTTCGCGCTTCGACTTTGACCGTTTCGGTCTGGTGCCCCGTTCCAGCCCCCGTCAGGCCGACCTGCTGATCGTGGCCGGCACGGTGACGATGAAGATGGGGCCGGCCCTGGTGCGGCTCTACGAACAGATGCCCGAGCCCAAATATGTGATCGCCATGGGGGCCTGCACCATCACCGGCGGCATGTTTTCGGCTGATTCCCCCACGGCTGTGCGCGGCGTCGACAAGTTGATCCCGGTGGATCTCTACCTGCCGGGCTGTCCGCCGCGGCCCGAGGCGATCTTTGACGCGGTGATCAAGCTGCGCAAGAAAGTGGGCAATGAAGCCCTGGCCGAGCGGGGCCAGGTGCAGCAGAACCATCGTTACTGCACGATTCCCCACCAGCTCAAGGCTGTGGTGCCGATCGTCGATGGCCGCTATCTGCGGGCCGAAACCCAGAAGGCCGCGCTGGCTGCGGCAGCCGCTCTGCCGTTGGCGAGCACCCCGTCGCTCGGCCAGGTTGTGCCTGAACCGTTGGCGGCCCCAGGGGGCTCGGTGAACGGGGGGCAAGGCTGATCGTTGCCTGGGCTTGGTCCGCAGCCGGCCGCTCTGTCGGGAGCAAGGACTTACGGCCCACAGCTCTGACCCGCTCCCAGCTAGTCCTCGACCACAGCCATTCCTCGACCACAGCCGTCCCCCGCTCCCAGCCCTCCTTTCGCCTCCCCTGGCCGCCCTTTCCACCCCAGAGCCATGCCTGACGACACCGCCGCCGTTACCGCTACCTCGCCGGCGCCCGGGCCGCTGAGCACCTGGCTGAGCCAGCAGGGATTCGATCATGCGGTGTTGCCGCCCGACCATCTCGGTGTCGAGGTGATCGGCGTTGAGCCCGCCTTCCTGCCACTGGTGGTGACGGCGCTCAAGGCCACGGGCTTCGATTACCTGCAGTGCCAGGGTGGTTACGACGAAGGCCCGGGTGGTCGTCTGGTGAGCTTCTACAACCTGGTGAAACTGGCCAGCGTGGCGGACCACATCGCCCCCGCCTCCGCGCCCCCCGGCACCACCCAGGCCCTCCCCGCCGACCTGCGCCTCGAAGAGGTGCGCCTCAAGGTGTTCCTGGCCCGGGATGGCGATCTCACCATTCCCAGCCTTTATGGGCTGTTCCGCGGCGCCGACTGGCAGGAGCGTGAAACCTTCGACATGTTCGGCATCCAGTTTGAGGGCCATCCCCATCCCAAACGGCTGCTGATGCCGGAGGACTGGAAGGGCTATCCGCTGCGTAAGGACTATGTGCAGCCGGATTTCTATGAGATGCAGGACGCTTACTGAGTCCCGGCTTGTGGTTTTTGCCCGCTCAGTCGCGGCGGTGCTTCTTGTAAAAGCGCATCACCGCCAGCGCCACGCTGCGGGGATCGTGGCGCAGGGTGGCGGTGGGGCGAGCACCCTGGAGTGGGGCCCGCATCACCTCGTAGCCCTGGCTGATCAGGGAGCGGGTGTCGCAGGTGACCGGTTCGGCGCCGCGCAGGCGGTAGTTCGTGACCAGGGGGGAATCGTCCAGCTCTTCCTGAGCCAGCACACAGTTGAACAACCGCTGCTCCACGCCCAGGCTGGCCAGCTGGGCTTCGATCGCCCGTAGATGGCCGCCCACATCGAGGCCATCGGTTTCGCCCGGCTGGGTCATCAGGTTGCAGATGTAGAGGCGCGGCGCCTTGCTGCGGCTGATCGCGCTCACCAGTTCCGGCACCAGCAGATTGGGCAGCAGCGAGGTGTAGAGGCTGCCAGGCCCGAGCACGATCAGATCGGCATGGGCGATCGCCTCCAGGGCGCGGGGCAGGGCCGACGGGCGTTCGGGGATGCAGCCGAGCCGCACGATCGGGCTGGTGGCCTTGCCGATCTTTGATTCGCCTTCGATGCGCTCGCCGTTTTCCAGTTCGGCCCAGAGGCGCACGTCCGCATTGGTGGCGGGCACCACCTGGCCCTGCACCGCCAGCACCCGACTGCTGGCGGTGATCGCCGATTCGAGGCTGCCGGTGATCGCGGTGAGGGCCGTCAGGAACAGGTTGCCGAAGCTGTGGCCCTCCAGGCCGGTGCCGGAGCGGAATCTGTACTGGAATAGCCGCGTCATCAGTGGCTCCTCGGTGGAGAGGGCCGCCAGACAATTGCGGATGTCGCCGGGCGGCGCGACACCGAACTCACGCCGCAGCACACCGCTGCTGCCGCCGTCATCGGCGACGGTGACGATCGCCGTGAGGTTGGTGCTGTAGCGCTTCAGGCCCGAGAGCAGGGTGGACAGGCCGGTGCCGCCGCCGATGGCGACGATCGCCGGGCCGCGATTGAGGCGGCGCTGGGCCAGCAGGGCATCGACCAGCACCGTGTCCTTCTCCGGGGCCAGGGCCTGCTGGATCGAGCCGAAGCTGCGGCTTTGGCCCAGCCAGATCAGGCCACCACCGATCAGCAGCACCAGGGGGCCAGTGATGCTGCGGGGCAGCACGCGCGTCAGCTGGGCCAGGGCTATTTTGATCGCCTCGAGGATCCAGTAGATCGGCTGCAGGTCGGCCCAGACCGCGGCGCCGAGCAGCAGGATCAACAGGCCCAGGCCGGAGGTGAACATCCAGCGCTTCACCACCAGCCCTGGCTGCAGCCAGCGAGCGGCCCGCCTGGAGCGACTCACCAGATCCTGCCGGCGTCGATCGCCGCGGCCGACCCAGCTCGGTCGTGCGGTGGGTCGCCTCGACCTGGGAGCTTTGGCGCCGGAGCCGCGGACGGGCAAGGGGGGAGCGCCGGGTCGCGGCGGGGACGTGGACGAACTGTACGGATGGAAACCGGTCGGGGAAAGCGAAAAGCGGCGGGGGAAACGTCAGGATGGGCTGGGTGCCATGCCCCTGTCCCCGTTTCCTCCCTCAGAGCTCTTGGTTTCCAGTCTCGCTGACGTCGCCAACACCCCTCCGGATGCGCTCGTGGCCCAGATGGAGAAGCTCACGGTGCGTTGGGGCGCCAAGCCGCCGGTGCTGGAGTCGGTCGATCTGGATCTGTTCGCCGGCGAGCGCCTGGTGGTGATTGGCCCTTCCGGGGCCGGTAAGTCCACGATCCTGCGGCTGCTCTCCGGGCTTTTGCTGCCCTCCGCCGGCAGCCTCAGCATTCACGGCGACGAGCAGACCTACCTGCGCCTCGATCAGCGCCGTCCCCCTGACGTGCGGCTGGTGTTTCAGAACCCGGCCCTGCTGGCCTCGTTGACGGTGCGCGAGAACGTGGGTTTTCTGCTCTATCGCTTCAGCAAACTGAGTGATCGGGAGATTCGCGAGCGGGTGCGCCGGGCCCTGGAGGCGGTGGGACTGGTGGGCATCGACGAGTTGCTGCCAGGAGAACTCAGTGGTGGCATGCAGAAGCGGGTCAGTTTTGCCCGGGCCCTGATCGATGATCCCGGTGCCGCCGGTGGCCGCGTGCCCCTGCTGCTGTTCGATGAACCCACCGCTGGTCTCGATCCGGTGGCCTGCACCCGGGTGGAAGACCTGATCGTGCGCACCACTGAGCTCACCAATGCCTCCTCGGTGGTGGTGAGCCATGTGATCAGCACGATCGAGCGCTGTGCTGAGCGGGTGATGCTCCTCTACGAGGGCCATTTCCGTTGGAACGGCAGCATCGACGAGTTCAGGGTCACAACCGATCCCTACGTGGTGCAGTTCCGGAGCGGTAGTCTGCGCGGACCCATGCAGCCGGCGGAGCTCTGAGCCCATGCGCCGCAGTGTCCGTGAGGCTCTGGTCGGATTTTCATTGATCGCTGCTGCGGGCAGCGCTTTCACCCTCTGGCTCTGGCTCAAGGGGGTGTCGATGAGCCAGAGCACCTGGACCCTGCAGGCCAGTTTTGCTGATGCGGCGGGTCTGGCGGACCGCTCACCGGTGGTGTATCGCGGTGTGCTTGTGGGTAACGTCCGCAAGATTCAGGTCACCGATCAGGCGGTGCTGGCCGATCTGGAGATCAGCGATTCCTCGCTGCGGCTCCCCAGGCCGGTGGTGGCCAGGGTCGGGGCGGGCTCCCTGCTCGGCGGTGATGCCCAGGTGTCGCTGATGAGCGCCGGCCAGCCCTTGCCGGCTGACGCCCCCTCGCCGCGGGATCGCAGCTGCAACAACACCCGCATGGTCTGCCAGAACGGACTGGTGCAAGGTGTGGCCTCGGCCACGCTGACTTCCGTCACCGAAACGGTGCAGAAGATGTTGGACCAGGCCGACAAGGAGAAGCTTGTTCAAAAGTTGGTGGCTGCCACCGCGAGCTTCGAGTCCACGGCGGATGAGACCAAGAAACTCACTCTCGACGGTCAGGTGCTGGTGAAGAAGCTGAACCAGTCGCTCACCAACATCGATCCGATTCTCATCAACTTCAAGGCCGCCAGCGTGGACACCGCCAAGGCCACCCGGCATATCAACAATCTCACCGCCGCCCTCGACAACCCCAGGACCGTGGCCGATCTGCAGGCCACCCTCACCAATGCCAAACAGCTCACCGATCGCTGGAGTGCGGTGGGGGGTGATGTGCGCAAGCTCACCGATGATCCCAAGTTCATGGATGGGATCCGCAGCGTTTCCGTGGGGCTTGGTAAGTTTTTCGGCGAGCTCTATCCGGCCCAGACCCAGGCCGCCAAGGAGCGAGACGATCAGAAGCGCCAGGAGCGTGAGCAGAGTCGCAATCCGCCACCCGCTTCGAGCCGCTTCGCACCGCGCTCCACTGGGGCGGCGCCCAGTCCCTAGATCCAGTCCCTAGATCCAGTTCCTCGACCCATCACCGCCGAGCCGGGCGTGACCTGGATCCGCTGCTCGATCGGCTGCCAGGCTCAGCGGGGCGACTTGGGTTGTAGAGGGCCGTCGCTGCGGCTGCTGCCCTGGCCGCCTGCGGTCGGGGTCAGCGCCAGTGCTTCGGCCAGACCGTCCGTTGCGCCGGCTGAGGCCCGCGTTCAGACCGTGGCGATCGCCTGCATGGCGATGGCGGCGATCGCCTGGTCGCTGGCCTTCGGCAGCTGGACGTAGCGGCCGCCGGCAGCCTCGGCCAGATCCTTGCCCATGCCACTGCCGATGAACTTGCGCTCGGTGTCGATCACCAGCAGCTTGATGCCCAGGGCGCGGTAGCGGCTGGCCACCTGTTTCACCTCCTCCTTGAGGTCCACAGGCTCCTCACCCTCCAGCTGCGGCTGGCCCAGGGAGCGGGCGAGCGGGACGTTGCCGCGGCCATCGGTGATCGCCACCACCACCACCTGGCCGAGATCGCCGGTGGCGAGGGCATTGGCCGCGACGCGAGCGGCCTGGGTGAGGCCATGGGCCAGGGGGGAGCCGCCGCCGCAGGGCATCGCCTCGAGCCGGCGGCGGGCGGCGGTGATCGAACGGGTGGGGGGCAGCAGCACGTCGGCCTGCTCGCCGCGGAAGGTGATCAGGGCGACTTGATCGCGGTTTTCGTAGGCCTCCGTGAGCAGCCGGATCACGGCCCCCTTGGCGCTCTGCATGCGGTTCAGGGCCATCGAGCCGCTGGCATCCACCAGAAAGATCACCAGAGCGCCGGCTTTGCGTTGCAGTTGCTTGGCTCTTAAGTCGCCATCTTCGACAATGACGTTGCGCTGCGGTTCGCGGGCACGACGCGCCTTCTGATAGGGCGCCGCAGCCCGCAGGGTGGCATCAACGGCGATGCGTTTCACTGGCCCGCGGGGCAGCATCGGCTTCACGTAGCGTCCGCGGCTGTCACTGAGCACCACGGCGCGGCTGCCGCTGCCGCCGCTCCTGGCCTTGGCGGCGGAGAACAGCAGCAGGTCGGGGTCGATGGCGGTGGCCTCCGGATCGAGCAGGAATTCCTCCGGAATCGAGGGTGGAGCCTGGTCTTCCGGGCTGTCCTCCTCTTCGTTGTCGTTCTCGTCCTCGTCCGGCTCGTCGGGCTCCTGCTCATTGTCCGGCGGCTCGGGTTCCTCCGGCGGCTGCTCCCCCTGGGGCGGTGGCGGCGGCGGCGGTTCCATGGGCTGATCAGGATCCGGCGGCGGCAGCTGCAGGGCCCGCGGCGCAATCACCAGGCGCACCGCCACCTGTAGATCGTCGGCCTCCACCTGGTCGCGGCCGCTGAGGGCGGCATGGGCGCGGGCCACCCGCACCGCATAGAGCTCGGAGCGATGGCCCTCGACGCCGCCGCGCAGGGCCTCGGTCACCAGGTAGGTGATCTGCTCGCGGCTGATGCGCACATCCGGCAGCCATTGGCGGGCCAGCAACAGTTGGGTGGCCAGGGCATCGGTTTCCTCCTGGAAGCGCTGGCGGAAGCGCTCGCTGGATTCGCCGTGATCGAGCGCCGAGCGGGTGATCGCCACCCGTTGTTCCACATCCAGCAGCTGGTTGGCGGAGAGGGCAATGGCGAAGCGATCGAGCAGGTGGTCGCGCACCGCCCCCTCCTCGGGGTTGTAAGTGGCGATCAGCAGGCAGCGGCACGGGTGCGACAGGCTCAATCCTTCGCGCTCGAGGCGATTTTCACCGCTGCTGACGGCCGCCAGCAGCAAGTTGGTGATGCCGTCGTCGAGCAGGTTGAGCTCGTCGATGTAGAGCACACCGCGATGGGCTTCGGCCAGCAGACCCGGCTGGAACACCGCCGCCCCGGCGGCCAGGGAGGCGGTGACATCGACCGAACCCAGCAGCCGGTCTTCGGTGATGCCCAGGGGCACCTGCACAAACGGCGCCGCCACCACTTTGGTGGGCAGCAAAGCAGTGACGTCTTGGCCTTCGGCATCCCCTCCGAGGGCCGTGATGCGACTGCGGGTGGGATCGTCCCACTCCTCGGGGCGGCGGGGATCCTGGTTGAGCAGACTGGCGTCGCTGCCAAGATCAAGCACATCGATCGGCGGCAGCAGCGCATGGAGCCCACGGGCCAGCACCGATTTGCCGGTGCCACGGCCGCCGGCGATCACCACCCCGCCCAGTCCCGGATCCACCGCCGCCAGCAGCAAGGCCAGCTTCAAGGTGCCGTGGCCGGTGATCGCCGCCAGGGGAAAGGCTCGGGCGGCGGAGGCACTGGCGGCTTTGGCGCTGGCCGCTTCGGCGCTGGCGTTTCGGAGGGTGCCTGGGGCGCTGGCGACCATGGGTGGGGAGGGAGGAACCTGGATGTGGACCTGGATCCGGACCAGTCTCGCTGATCAGGGCGGCCGTGTTGACAGCTCCTGGCCAAGGCCAGCCCCGGGCGTTGCTGGGGTTGTAACGGATCCAGCCTCGGTTCTCGTTCGCGAGGATTGGATTCACCCTGATTTCAGTCGTGGCAAGGTGGCTAGAGGCAAGGCCTCAGTCAGCCAGCAGGTGATTTCGTGCGTAGTCAGGTGGAGCGACGAGCTCAGGGTTCATCGGTGAATGCAATCCTTTCAGGAGTGATCAATGGGGCGATGGCGATCCCCATTTGTATCGCTCTGGCTTCCGTGGTTTTTTCGGGCACTCTCAGGCCTTATTTCCCCCTGGGTATCGGTCTTTTCCTGGTTGGTAATGCGATGGTGAGTGCCATTGCGTCCCTGTATTCGAGTAGCCGCTTCGGCTTGGCATCGATTCAGGATGCGACGCCGGCCATCGTGGCGCTGATGGCCATCAGCATTGCTTCCAGCACCCATAACGGTGCCAGCACCCTGCCGACGGTGGTGGCAGCAATCGCCATCTCAACACTTGTGATGGGAGTCACGCTGTATTCCCTGGGGCGGTTTCGGCTTGGGGTTGGCGCGCGCTTTTTCCCTCCTTCGGTGGTGAGTGGCTTTCTGGCAGGTACGGGAGTGATCCTGCTTCTGGCCGGGCTGGGATTTTTGATGAATACCAACCTGACCATGTTCAATCTGGATCAGTTGTTCAGGCCTGGGGCACCCGGGCGATGGCTGCCTGGCACGTTGTTTGGCGTCGCCTTGGTGTGGATCCATCTGCGCTTCCCCAAGGCCTGGGTTTTACCCACGCTGCTGTTTGCGTCGGCTCTGATCTTTGCTCTGGCCTTGCCTCTGTTTCAGATCAGCACCCAGGAGGCGATCACACGAGGCTGGATTGAGGGTGGCTTTCCTGCTGGCAGGCTCTGGCCTCCGTTGAGCCTGGCGCAGTTGGCTCAGATTGATTGGAGCATTCTTGGCCAGCATCTTGTTCACTATCTGATCATTGCTTTTGTGGGTTCTCTGGCTCTGCTTCTCAATGCTTCCGGTCTCGAGCAGACAACGGAGGAGGAGATCGATCTGGACAGGGAGCTGAGGGGCAATGGTGTGGCCAATCTGGTGGCCGGATTGCTGGGTGGTGCCAATGGCTATCTCTCCATCAGTGGCTCAGCCCTCTCCCATGAGATGACTGCGCCGGGCCGGCTGCCAAGCCTGGTCAATGCAGCGATGTCCGTGGCGGCCCTGGGGTTCGGCATGTCGCTGCTGCAGGTCTTCCCAAACTTTTTGCTGGGTGGGCTGACGATATTCCTTGGCCTTTGCGTGCTGAAAGAGCCCTGTTTGGATAATTTCAGTCGCTTCTCTCGGGCTGAGTATGGGTCCACCATCTTGATCATGGTCATGATTGCCTATTTTGGCTTTGTTAATGGTGTGCTGATTGGGCTGCTGGCCTCGTTCGTCTTCTTTGTGGTCAGTTCGTCCAGGGTGGATCTGGTGAAGTTCGCCGGTACTTGCAGGACAATCCAGAGTCGGGAGATTCGAACCAGGTCGGCCGCCTCCTTGCTGCGGCGTCGGGGTGATCAGGTCCAGATTTTCGCCTTGCAGGGATCGGTCTTTTTTGGATCTTCGTTCAATCTTTACCGGCGTATGCAGGCTTTGTTTGATGCTGAGGAGAGCCGGTCTCCCCGCTTTCTGCTGCTGGATTTTCGTGATGTGGTTGGTATCGATTCCGGTGGTATGACCTGGATCAGTCGCCTTGCCAAGTTGGCTGTCGCCCGGCGGGCGATTCTGGTGCTCAGCGATCTGTCGCCAGTGACCAAGCGCCAGTTCCTGCGTTTCGTCGGAGAAACGGAGGCGAGGGAGCCGGCTCTTGCTGGCTCAACTCGCCTGGCTGAGGACATGGATGAGGCCCTGCAGTGGTGTGAAGATCAATTGCTGGCCGGGACCTGTCCACAGGGTGATTCGCCTGATCTGCCGACTGATGAGGAGGCTCAGACTCTGGCCAGCCTGGATGATGATGCACAGGAGTGGACGTCTCAGTTCATCGCCAAGGCGGGGGATTATCTGCAGCGCGAGAGTTATCCGGCTGGGAGCATCCTCTGGCGAGACGGCGATGAGTCCGTGCATCTCTATCTCGTGAAATCAGGCGAAATCGAGGTGGCTTCCATCTCTGCCAACGGTTCGCGCAAGCGCCATTTCGCCATTGGCTCAGGTTCTGTCTTTGGTGAGGTTTCCTTCTTCCTGAAATCGCAGCGTATCGGTACGGCAACGTTCAGTCATGATGCCGTGCTCTATTCGCTTACCAGAGAACAAATGGAGGCCATGGCCCAGCAGCAGCCTGAGCTCGCTTTGGAACTGCAGAACCGGGTGCTGATCATGGAGGCGATGCTGTTGGCCAAGGATTTTCACTCGGTGGATTTCATGATGCGCTGAGCCCGCACCCCCCACCCCCCATCCCCCAGACCGGCGCTGTTCAGGCCGGCACGAAGCTGCCGTGCAGGCCGTAGGGAATCGCCAGGGGCAGCTCCAGCACAGCCACCTCGGCCATCGAGGCGGCATCGAGAATCACCAGGTCGGAGGCGCAGCGGGCGCCATTCCAGATGACACACAGCACCCAGCCGTCGTCCTCGGCGGGGGCCGGGCCACCGGCGGTCGCGGGCCGGGGCACCATCACCGGTTCGCTGACGAAGCCGCGGGGGGCGGCGCTCCACACCTGTTGTTCCCCCGTGACCAGATCCAGTTTCTTGAGCGCCTGCAGGGGGTCGTTGCCCGTTTCTCGTTCCGCCACTGCCATCCAGGCATAGCGGCTGGCCAGCCCTTGGCAGGCGGGATTGACCATGGCGAACTCGCAGCAGCGCTCGCTGAGGCGCTCGCTCTGCACCGAGCCGCTGGTGAGGTCGATCGTGCAGCGCTCCAGCAATCCTTCGGGGATCTGGTTGAAATCAATGGCGCGGAAGTCCATGTCCGGGCCGATCGAGGGAAAATCGGCGTAGAAGATGCTGGTGAGCACCAGCTGATCGCGCTCCTCCCAGGCGTTGACGTGGTGGAAGACGAAGCCTTCAGGCGCCGGAATGATCCGCGGCTCCTGGCCGGCATAGGCACCGGAATCGCGCGGCACCAGCCAGAACTGGGCCTGGCCGCCGGGCTTGGAGGCCAGGCACTGGGCGGCGCCCTTCTGACCCAGCACAAAAGGCAGGGGGTTGAAGGCGATCGCGTTCTGCAGGAACACTGCCCAGTTGGGGGTGATCGCGAAGTCGTGCAGGAAGGCGAAGCCCTTGAAGCTGTCGGAGCGCTCGTTCAGCAGCTGGCCGGCCTTGACGCCGTTGGCCGGGTCGTCCGCCACTGCGAACTCCAGCAGCCGCACGGTGCTGCGCGGTCCGGTCTTGACGCCGAAGGTGACCATCCGCTCCTGGCCGTGGTGGCCGGGATCGAAGCGGGGATGGGCGCTGAACGCCTCACCCGGCTTGAGCACGCCATCGAGCAACGTGAGGCCCTTTGTCTCGAGGCTGTCGGGATCGAGGGCGTGGGGGGAACTGGCCTCCCACAGGGCCAGCAGGTCATCGCCGAGCCGTACCACGTGGGTGTTGGCGATGTTCTTGAGCCGCATGTCGAAGGCGTTAGCCAGGGGGCCGCCGGGCTTCTGGGTGCCGAAAACGCCGCGGTAGAGGGGTTTGCCGGCCTTTTCCTCAGCCAGCCAACCCTCGGTGCGGATGAAGCGGTTGCTGAGCCGGACCGCGCCGTCCTCGAAGCGCAGGGCGGTGATCATGCCGTCTCCATCAAACGGGTGGTGCACCCAGTGGCCGCCGCGCTCCAGCCGGCCGGGACCGTTGCGATAGAGGGTGCCCTGCAGCTCGGATGGGATCGTGCCCTGGCTGGTCTGGAGCGCCACGTCGCTGAGCTCCACCCCCACGTTGCGGAAGCCACTGGCCCAGTCGGCGCGGTCGTAGTCACCTGCCTGGGGGGAAACGGGGCTGGGGGCAACGGTCATGAGCGGGAAGGGGCATGGGCGGTACGGCCATCATCCCGTAACGAAGTGTGAATCCGCGACCTGGCTGCTCCCTGGATGCAGGTCGGTCAGTGGCTGCAGGGCGCTGGGGCGTCCGGGCAGGGGCTGGGGGCCCCAGGCAAGCAGCCGGCAAGGGGGCCGGCGAAACATGGGGTGGCCCAGCTCAGCAGAACAGCACTGCCGGCGGCGATGACGGCGAGAGGATTCATGGAAACGACGTGCCACATTGCCAATTGACCCTAGCCAGACTGGCGGCGGCTACTGTCCGGCCCGCTCCAGCACGCCCTTGCTGCTGGGCACGGCTCCGCCCCGGCGGGGATCCACTTCCACCGCCAGGCGCAGGGCGCGGGCGAAGGCCTTGAAGCAGGCCTCGACGATGTGGTGCGAGTTGACGCCGTCAAGCTGGCGGATGTGCAGGGTGAGGCCGGCATTGTTGGCCACCGCCACGAAGAACTCCCTCACCAGCTCGGTGTCGTAGCTGCCGATGCGCTGGGCCGGGATCGTCAGCCCATAGGAGAGGTGGGGCCGGCCAGAGCAATCCAGCGCCACCTGCACCAGCGCCTCATCCAGGGGCGCCACGAAGTGTCCGAAGCGATGAATGCCGCGCCGGTCGCCCAAGGCCTGCGCCAGGGCCTGTCCCACAGCGATGCCCACATCCTCATTGGTGTGGTGATCGTCGATGTGGGTGTCGCCGGTGGCCTGAATCTCCAGGTCGATCAGACCATGGCTGCTGAGCTGGTGCAGCATGTGATCAAGAAAGGGCACGCCGGTGGCCACCTGGCAGCTGCCATGGCCATCCAGGCCGAGCGTCACCCGTACATCGGTTTCGCCGGTAACGCGGTGGACGGTGCCGGTGCGCATGGAGGGACGGCGCCCGCAGACGCCTGAATGAGGTGCCCCGATCATGGCGAAGCCCCGGGCAGGCACCTCAACCGCCTGTTGATGCCATGATGCCCTTAGCACTAGCATCTTGATGCCATGCGCACCACGCTCACCATCGATGACGTCCTGCTGCGCCAGCTGCGCCAGAAGGCCCTCGACAGCGGCAAGCCCTTCAAGCAGGTGGTCAACGAGGCCCTGCGGGCAGGCCTGAACACGCCGGCCGTCGCCAGGCGCGAGCCCTATCGCTGCCCAACCTTTTCGATTGGCGCCGTGGCTGCGGGCGTGGATCTCACCAAGGCCAATCAACTGGCTGCAGCGCTGGAGGATGAAGCCCTGATCGAGAGACTCCGGCAAGGTCGATGATCCTGATCGACACCAATCTCTGGCTCTACGGCTCCCTGCTGGAGCTTCCCGATCACAACCAGGCCAAGCGCTGGCTTGAAGACACGATCAATGGTCAGGAGCCGATCGCCCTGCCTTGGAGTGTGGCGCTGGGCGTCGTCCGCATCAGCACCCAGGCCCGAATTCTGCAGAACCCGCTCAGCCCCTCCCAGGCCCTGGATCTGGTGGACGGCTGGCTGCAGCAGCCGATGGTGGAGCTGATCGAGCCTGGCCCTGACCACTGGGACATCCTGCGCCGGCTGATCGGTGAAGCCGGGACGGCCAGCAACCTCACCAGCGACGCCCACCTGGCAGCGCTGGCGATCGAGCAGGACTGCACGCTCTGCTCGGCGGACAGGGACTTCCGCCGCTTCCCGGGCCTGCGTTTCCGCAACCCGCTGGGCTGAAGCGCCAGGCCTCACATACCGTGCCGCTGGCCAGGGTGCGGATCGGACCGGCGCTGATCGCGTTGACGCTGCCGCCGGCCTGGTCCCTGGCTTCGGGGCCGGCTCAGCTTCGGGTGCTGGATGGAATGGCCTGCTGTTTTTTTGGGGGAAGCTCGGCGACGCATTTGCGGCCCACGTTGTGGCACGCGTTTCTGGGGCGCTGCGGTGCTCTCAACGGCAAGGGACTGCTGCCGTGGCCGAAGTTTCTGGCCAGGCCGGGGTCCGTGTCGCCGGATCGCACCTCCCTGGTGGTTGCGCGCACCGATCCCGTTGCGGGAGGCCATGACCGGCCCGATGTTCTGCCGCATCATTGGTGGCATTAGGCTGCGCAAATGCAGCAGGATCAATCTGGTCGTCGCGAAGTTCAGCCCCTGCACTGCAGCACGCCCCATTTGTTCGCAGCTCAGAGCGTGATTGAACAGGTGTTCAACGGGCCTCGGTAATGGGGGCTGCTGATCTTGGCAATTCTCCGACTGACAGATTGCATTCCGAATGCAATGCCATTTCGGACGTTAA
>CALPNT020000024.1 GCA_943325005.2 Bifidobacterium breve
CGCCGAGCGCGTGCCGGCCGCCGAGGTGATCGACACCCCCCAGGCCTACGAAATCACCCTGGAACTGCCCGGCGTCGACAAGGACAGCATCGACGTCAAAGCCACCGATCGCAGCCTGATCATTTCGGCGGAGCGCCGCAGCCGCCAGCCGGCCCCGACCGGCAGCGACAGCCCTGACGCTGGCGCTGGCCGCGGCACCCTGCTCAGTGAGGTTCGCTACGGCACCTGGAGCCGCAGCTTCCGCTTCCCCGGCGGCATCCAGCGGGAGGGCCTCGAAGCCCAGTACCGCGACGGCCTGCTGACCGTGAAGGCCCCCAAAGCCCAGACGATGACCACGGTCAGCGTCAAGGTGGAGGCCTGATTCCCGGGTGAGTTCCGCCACCGAGTCCACCAGCCCCACCCACCAGGACCTCGCCCCGGCCGCTCTCGCTGCCGGGGCTTTTGCTTGGGCGCAAGGCCAGGGCCTCGCCGTTCGCCAGGACCCTCCGCACCCTGCCTACAGTCGCGCTAACCAGCCGCAGAGACGCAGGCCATGCCCCTCTCCGCCCCCCCGAGCACCAGCGCCAACCCGCCGACCACCGGCCGGCTGAGCCTGCAGTGCGAAGCCATCGGCCCTGACACCACCACGATCCGCTCGCTCGACTGGGATCGCAGCCGCTTTGACATCGAGTTCGGCCTGCGCAACGGCACCACCTACAACGCCTTTCTGGTGCGGGGTGAACGCACGGCGCTGATCGACACCAGCCATCTCAAATTCGAGGCCACCTGGCTGCCGTTGCTGCAGCAACAGATCGACCCGAACACGATCGACCATCTGATCGTCTCCCACACCGAACCAGACCATTCCGGCCTGATCGGTCATCTGCTTGATCTCAACCCCGAGATCGAGATCGTGGCCTCCAAGGTGGCGATTCAGTTCCTGGAGAACCAGGTGCACCGGCCATTCCGCAGCCGGGCCGTCAAGAGCGGCGAGGAGCTGGATCTGGGCACCAACCCTGAGAGTGGCGTGAGCCACCGCTTCGAGTTCCTCAGTGCGCCGAACCTGCACTGGCCCGACACGATCTTCTCGTTTGACCACGGCACCGGCATCCTCTACACCTGCGATGCCTTCGGCCTGCACTACTGCTCCGAAGAGCTGTTCGACAGCGATCCCGGCGCCATCGCCCCAGACTTCCGCTTCTATTACGACTGCCTGATGGGCCCCAATGCCCGCAGCGTGCTGCAGGCGCTCAAACGCATGGACAGCCTGCCGGCGATCACCACCGTGGCGGTGGGTCACGGTCCGTTGTTGCGCCATCACCTCAGCCTCTGGCTGGGGGACTACGGCGATTGGAGCCGGGATCGCAGCAAGGGCGAGGCCTATGCAGCCGTCTGCTACGTGAGCCAGTACGGCTTCTGTGATCGGCTCAGCCAGGCGATCGCCCGCGGCATCGGCAAAGCCGATGCCCAGGTGCAGCTGGTGGATCTGCGCGCCACTGATGCCCAGGAGCTGGCCGCCCTGATCGGCGAGGCGGCCGCCGTGGTGGTGCCCACCTGGCCCGCCCAGCCCGATACCGAGCTCCAGAGCGCCATCGGCACCCTGCTGGCAGCCCTGCAGCCCAGGCAGTGGGTGGGCTGCTACGACGCCTTTGGTGGCAACGACGAGGCGATCGACACCGTGGCCAGCCAACTGCGCAGCCTCGGCCAGAAGAGTGCCTTTGAGCCGCTGCGCATCCGCCAGGTGCCGGGGGCTGGCGATTACCAGCTCTGCGAAGAGGCCGGCACCGACCTGGGCCAGCTGCTCACGCGGGCAAAGACGATCGCCGCGATGAAGTCCCTCGACGGCGACCTCGACAAGGCCTTGGGCCGTCTCTCAGGCGGGCTCTATGTGGTCACCGCCCGCCAGAGCGACGGCGACACCGAACGCAGCAGCGCCATGGTGGCCAGCTGGGTGAGCCAGGCCAGCTTCGAGCCGCCGGGCCTCACCGTGGCCGTCGCCAAGGACCGGGCGATCGAGGCGCTGTTACAAGTGGGCGACCGCTTCGTGCTCAACGTGCTGCGGGAGGACAACCACCAGCAGTTGCTGCGGCACTTCCTGCGCCGCTTCCCGCCCGGCGCCGACCGTTTCGCCGGCATCCATGTGCTGGAGGGTGTGGCCGCCGGTGGCCCGGTGCTGGGCGATGCCCTGGCCTACCTGGGCTGCCGCGTCGCCCAGCGACTGGAGGGCCCCGACCACTGGATCATCTACGCGGTGGTGGAACAAGGCAACGTCGCCGACACCCAAGCCAGCACCGCCGTGCACCATCGCAAGGTGGGCAACCACTACTGAGCGGCGGGCTGATCAATCACGAACACGCCCGCGTCGTTGACGTCCAGGATATAAAGGGGGAGCACCAGGCGATTGCCGGTGATCGGGTCGATGCTGATCGTTCCGGTCTGGCCCAGATAGCCCCGCGTCCGGCGCAGCGCCTGCAGCACCGGGCCGTAGGCCACCGTGTTGAGCCGATCCACGTCCTGGGCCCAGAGCTTGAGAGAGTCGTAGGCGAAGGTGCCCCAGACCCCGGGCTGCTGGTTATAGCGGGTGATGTAATCCTCGACGTAGTCACTGGCCGTGGGCAGCTGGCTGGGATCGGGCACACCGCAGAAGACACCGATTTGACTGGCCTCCAGACCCGCCTCCGCCACGAAGGCGGCATCGACATTGGCCAGGCCGAACAACACCGGCAAGCCGGTCTGCAGGGCCTCCAGATCCCTGGCGATGCTCGCTCCCTCCGGGTAGTAGGTGCTCACATACAGCACGTCCGGCTTAGTCGCGAGCGCTTGGCTCACGACATCGCTGTAATCGCTGAGCCCCTCGCGAACTTCAAGCCTCAGCACCTCGACGCCGCCAGCCTCGAGGGCCCGCTGATTGCGGTCCGCCATGCCGCTGGTGTAGGCGGACGGATCGACCAGCATCGCCACTCGCTGGGGCTTGAAGGACTCGATGTAGTCGACCTCCGGCGGCGAGATCTGACTGTTCTTCGGCTGGATCGTCACCCCGAGGCCATCGGTCTCGTTGGTGGAGGTGAGGTGCAGGGCAACCACCCGCCGCGCTTCGTAGAACGGCAGGTTGCGAACCCCCACCGAGGAGTTGTAGGGGCCGACCACCGCCACGGCGCCGCGGGCGACGGCCCGTTTCGCCACCGGCAGAGCCCGCGCCGGATCGGCCTGGTCATCGGCCGCCACCAGCTGGATCAACTTCCCATCGACACCGCCAGCCCGGTTGATCTGCTCGGCCGCCAGCCGGGCGCCGCGCCAGATGTCCTGGCCGTTGTTGGCTTGGGAACCGCTGAGGGGCGCTTCGACGGCCACCTTGATCCGTTCGCTCAGCAGGGCGGATCCAAACGTGTCCAAAGCGCTCCACCAATTCCACGATCCGGAGGCCTCAAAGCCGTAGGGGGACTCAAAGGGGTCGGCATGGTGCACCGAATAGCCGGGCGTCAGTGCGGGGTTGCGAATCACAAAGGAAGCGACTTCCTCAATGGTGAACATTCCGAGATGGTTGGTAATTCTTGCTGCGAGCCTATGTGAGGAGCGCGCACCCCAGCAGCGGCCCACACCATGTCCTGCCGGCCCTGGATCTGAACTGGACCTTCTTAAAGTCGTCTTTCCGCAGATCCCAGGCTGATGGCCCCGTCCGGACAAGACCGCCGCGTCATCCAGCTGCCGATCGATCCCGGCCTGCTCTGCCTGCGCGGGTTGAGTCCGCGGCGGCTGCGCTTCGAGGTGGAGTACGGCCTGGAACGGGGCACCAGCGCCAACAGTTTCCTGTTCGCAGCCGGTGCCAATGATGCCGGCCAGCCGATGCCACCGGTGCTGATCCATCCGCCTGGTGCCTCCTTCGCCGAGTCCTTCCTGGCAGAGCTGGGCACCCTCGTGCCCACCGATGCCGCCCTCAAGGTGGTGGTGGGCCACGTCAACCCCAACCGGGTGGCCCTGCTGCGCCAGCTGGCCAGCCGCTGGCCGGCCCTGATGCTGGTGGCCTCCAACGCCGGCGCCCGGCTGCTTGAAGAACTCTGGAACCAGCAGCAGCCAGGCTCTGCACCTGAGGGCAGCCCCGAGCGGCTCTCGCCCCCCTTACCCGCGATCGATATCGTCAAGCAGGAGGCCTGCCGCCAACTGGCGGGCGGGCACCGGCTCTGCCTGCTGCCGGTGCCGACGCCACGCTGGCCCGGGGCGTTGATGGCCTTCGAGGAACGCACCGGCCTGCTGATGAGTGGCAAGTTCTTCGCCGCCCATCTCTGCAGCGAAAGCTTCGCCGAAGCCAACCGAGACAGCACCGAAGAAGATCGTCGCTACTTCTACGACTGCCTGATGGCGCCGATGGCCCGCCAGGTCGAAAGCGTGGTGGATCGCCTTGATGACCTGCCGATTCGCACAATCGCGCCGGGGCACGGACCGGCGATCGCCGAAAGCTGGCGCAGCCTGCTGGCCGACTATCGCCGCTGGGGGGCAGCCCAGGGACGGGCCAACCTGTCCGTGGCGCTCCTCTATGCCAGCGCCTACGGCAACACCGCCGCCATCGCCGATGCCCTGGCCCAGGGGGTCTCACGCACAGGCGTGCGAGTTGAAAGCATCAACTGTGAGTTCGCCTCAGCCGAACAGCTGCTGACCACGATCCGCGCTTGCGATGCCCTGCTGATCGGCTCCCCCACCCTGGGAGGACACGCCCCCACACCGATTGTGTCGGCCCTCGGCACGGTGCTGGCCGAAGGCGACCGGACCAAACCCGTGGGTGTGTTCGGCAGCTTCGGCTGGAGCGGCGAAGCGATCGATCTGCTCGAGAGCAAGCTGCGCGATGGCGGCTTCAACTTCGCCTTCGAACCGATCCGGGTGAAGTTCAGCCCCGACCTGGCCACCCTGCGCACCCTGGAGGAAACGGGCACGAGCCTGGGGCGGCTGCTGGAAACCGAGCGCCGCCGCAGCCAGCTGCGCAGCTCCGGCGGTGGTCTCAATGAAAGCCGTAGCAATCCGGCGATCCAGGCTCTAGGCCGGGTGGTGGGTTCGCTTTGCGTGCTCACGGCGCGCAAAGGAGAGGGAGAGCAGAGCCAGAGCGGAGCGATGGTGGCCAGCTGGGTGAGCCAGGCGAGCTTCTCCCCCCCGGGCTTCACGGTGGCGGTGGCCAAGGACCGATCGGTGGAAACCCTGCTGCATGTGGGCGATCATTTCGCCCTCAACGTGCTCGCCGCCGGGCGCGAGCGGGAACCGATGAAGCGCTTCCTGCGGCCCTTCCCCCCTGGCGCCGACCGCTTTGCCGGCCTCGAGACCCAGACCAGTCCGGGCGGCCAGCCACTGCTGCCGGAGGCCGTGGCCTGGCTGGAAGCGAGCGTGAAGCAGCGGATGGAATGCGGCGACCACTGGGTGCTCTATGCCCAGGTGCAGCACGGCGGCCTGCTCGATGCCAAAGCCACCACCGCCGTGCACCAACGCCGCAACGGTGGCAGCTACTGAGCCGGCCACCGCAGACCCGGCTAATCCGTAGTCGCTCCGACTTCGTGTAAGATCCAATCCTTGCTGCTCGGTCAACCGCCATGGATCTCTCCAACCCGGACACCAACGCCAATCTCGAAGCCGCCTTCGGCGGTGAGAGCATGGCCAACCGCAAGTACCTGTTCTTCGCAGACGTGGCCAAGCAACTGGGCCAGAGCGAACTGGCCAAGCTGTTCCGCGACACCGCCGCCCAGGAAACCGAGCACGCCTTCGCCCACTTCCGCCTGCTGCACCCGGAGCTGGTGATCACGGAGGTGGCCAACCTCAGCGAGGCGCAGAAACAGGCGATCCTGAGCCGCTGCCTCGAGCTCGCCATCGAAGGCGAAACCTACGAGTACACCACGATGTACCCGGAGTTCGCCGCCCAGGCCCGCGCCGATCGCGACGTCAGCGCCGAAACCGAGTTCAACGACCAGATTGCCGAATCCGAGCAGCACGCCGGCATCTTCCGCAAAGCCGCCAGCAATTTCGGCTTCCTCACGCCGATCGAACAGCACCATGCCGAGCGCTACGGCGTGGCCCTGGAAGCGCTCCAAGGCAAAGGCACAGCCGGCCAGACGCCCACCGCCGTGGCCGGCAAGTGGATCTGCAAGGTGTGCTCGATGATCTACGACCCGGCCATCGGCGACCCCGACTCCGGCATCGCCGCCGGCACACCGTTCGAAGCCATCCCCGAGGACTGGATCTGCCCGATCTGCCTGGCCCGCAAAGCAAGCTTTATTCCTTATCACGAGCCCGAGCTTCTTGCTGCTACCTGATCACCCTTTTGCACCTCCCAAGCAGACTTCGCACGTTATTTCGGAGCGCCGCTTCGCTTCGGCATCGGTGCAAGCGAACAGCTCCTCGACGGACCGGAGCCTGCCCCTTGCACCGTGCTCGGATTTGATCACCAGAGTTTCATCATTTGACCAAGAACGGCTGAGCTCCTGAACCAATCGCCGCCACATTCCCTAGAAAGAACCACTGCCTGCGCCTTGCCTCCATGGCTGCGGCCGATCGTCCCGTCGCTCCAGCGCTGCCGGGGCTATCAGAGCTGTGGCAAGAGCGCAGTCCGATGGCGATCCAGCCCTTCCGCGTGCCGCCGAACTCCCAGAGCGACGTCAAAGCCCTGGTGGACTGGCGCTTGAGCCAGGACCAGCCGACCTGAGCGACCAGGCTCGACCTGGCGAGGGTGACACGCCAAACCGACGACGCCGCTCAGGCCGCGTGCGGTGGCATGGGGCCGGAACCGCCACCAGCCTGAAAAGAGAGCACCAAAGTGGCCCAGTGATCGGGCCGGGCCGGACGCCGCCGCCGGGCGCGCCGGACTCCAAAGGGAACCCGCACCACATTGGTGCCCTCCACCCTGGTCGTGCCGTCCGATCCGCCCTCAGGGCCGTTGCCGTTCATGGTCTCCAGAGTGATGAATGGCGAGAGGCCTGCCAGCGATGAGCCCGGCAGACAGGGCAATGATGCGCCATCACTGGGGGGAATGGTACCTGGCGAACCCCTAGGTAACCAGTTCCGCGATCGCCACATCTTCGACGGAGGGGCAGGTGCACACCAGGTTGCGATCGCCGTAGGCGTTATCGATGCGGGCCACCGCCGGCCAGAACTTGCTGGCGCGTTGACCAGGGCCGGCGGGGAAGGCGGCCTGGCTGCGGCTGTAGGGCCGGTCCCAGACGTCGGCGGTCACGGCCGCCAGGGTGTGGGGGGCCCGCTTGAGGGGATTGTCCAGGGGATCAGCCTGGCCCGATTCAATCGTCGCGACCTCGGCCCGGATCGCAATCATTGCCGCGCAGAAACGATCGATCTCGGCGAGCGATTCGCTCTCGGTGGGCTCCACCATCACCGTGCCCGCCACCGGCCAGCTCACGGTGGGGGCATGGAAGCCGAAATCCATTAGCCGTTTGGCCAGATCATCCACCTCCAGGCCACAACTGCGCTTGAGCGGCCGCAGATCAAGGATGCATTCGTGGGCCACCCGGCCCGCAGCGCCGCGATAGAGCACCGGGAAATGGCGATCCAGCCGCTCAGCGATCACATTGGCGCTGAGCAGGGCCACCTGGCTGGCCATGCGCAGGCCGCTACCCCCCATCATCCGGATATACATCCAGCTGATCGGCAGGATGCCGGCACTGCCGCCGGGAGCCGCTGACACCGGGCCGATCGCGCTGGCGGCCGCCGCCGCCGCCAGGGGGTGACCGGGCAGGAAAGGCAGCAGATGGGCCGCCACACCGATCGGCCCCACCCCGGGGCCACCGCCGCCATGGGGAATGCAGAAGGTCTTGTGCAGGTTGAGATGGCAGACATCGGCGCCATAGAACCCCGGTTTGCACAGCCCCACCTGGGCGTTGAGATTGGCACCGTCGAGATACACCTGGCCGCCGTGGTCGTGCACCAGCTGGCAGATCGCCCGGATGCCGGTTTCGAAGACACCGTGGGTGGAGGGATAGGTGACCATCAACGCCGCCAGATCATTGGCATGGGCCGCGGCCTTCGCCGCCAGATCGGTCTGGTCGATGTTGCCGTGGAGATCACAGCCCACCGCCACCACCTGCATGCCGGCCATCACGGCGCTGGCGGGATTGGTGCCATGGGCGCTGGTGGGGATCAGGCAGATGCGGCGGTGACCCTCCCCACGGCTGCGGTGCCAGGCCCTGATCACCAGCAGGCCGGCATATTCCCCCTGGGAGCCGGCATTGGGCTGCAGTGAGACACCGGCAAAGCCGGTGATCGCCGCCAGCCAGGCCTCCAGGTCGGCCATCAAACGGGCATAACCACTGCACTGCTCGGCCGGAGCGAAGGGGTGGAGCTGGGCAAAGGCGGGCCAGCTCACCGGTGCCAGCTCGGCGGCCGCATTCAGCTTCATCGTGCAGCTGCCCAGGGGGATCATCCCGTGCACCAGCGAGAGGTCCTTGCTCACCAGCTGCTGGATGTAGCGCAGCAGCTCGGTTTCGCTGCGGTAGCGCTGGAACACCTCCTGGCGCAGCCAGGGTTGGCGGCGCTGCGGCAGATCGACCAGCGGTTCACCCTGCTGAGCGAGGGCGCCATGCAGAGCGGCGATCGCCGTGGCGGTCCGATCGGGATCGGCGGCCAGAGCCGCCAGCAGCCGTTCCAGTTCGGCCGGGGTGCTGAGCTCATCAAGGCTGATCGCCAGGCTGGAGGGCGCTCCATGCACGCCCTCGCCCAGCGCACCGCGGCGCAGGTTGAAGCCAGCCTGGGCGGCCCGTGCCAGCAGAACGCCCACCGCCTCGCCGCGCAACACCAGGGTGTCGAAGCCCGGGCCCGGATCCACGCTCAACTCCAGAGCGGCCAGGGCCGCGGCCAGGGCCTGGCGCAGCGCCACGATCCGGGTGGCAATCGCCGTCAGCCCTTCGGGCCCGTGGTGCACCGCGTAGAAGCTGGCCATCACCGCCAGCAGTACCTGGGCCGTGCAGATGTTGCTGGTGGCCTTGTCGCGGCGGATGTGTTGTTCCCGCGTCTGCAGCGCCAGGCGCAGGGCCGGCTGGCCCTCAGCATCGCGGGACTGGCCCACCAGGCGACCGGGAATCTGCCGCTTGAAGGCCTCGCGGGTGGCAAAGAAGGCGGCATGGGGCCCACCGAAGCCCATCGGCACGCCGTAGCGCTGCAGGCTGCCGACGGCGAGATCAGCCCCGAGATCGCCAACCGGCGCCAGCAGCACCTGGGCGAGGGGATCAATCGCCACCGTGGTGATCACGCCAGCGGCCTGGGCCGCGGCCAGCAGGGGGCTGGGATCCCACAGACGACCCGCCGTACCAGGCAGCTGGATCAGCAGGCCAAAGGCCTCGGCCGGCAGGGCCTGGTCGGCCACCAGGGAGCCGGCGGCCAGCTGGGCGGCCAGGGCCTCGGCCTCGATCAGCTCCAGGCTGATCTCCAGGGGCTCAGCCCGGGTCTGCAGCACCGCCAAGGTCTGGGGCAGCACGGCGCGATCCACCAGAAAGCGCCGGGCCTGCGGCCGCTGACTCACCGCCAGAGCCAGGGTCATCGCCTCCGCCGCGGCCGTGGCCTCATCCAGCAGCGAGGCATTGGCGATCGGCAGGCCGGTCAGCTCACTCACCAGGGTCTGGAAGTTGAGCAGGGCTTCGAGCCGTCCCTGGGCAATCTCCGCCTGGTATGGCGTGTAGGCCGTATACCAGCAGGGGTTCTCCAGCACATGGCGCTGGATCAGGGCCGGGGTGGCCGTGCCGAAGTAGCCCAGGCCAATCAGGCTGCGCCGGGGCTGGTTGAGGGCGGCGATCTGGGCCAGTTCGGCCAGGGCCTCGGCTTCGCCACAGGGCTCAGGCAATCCGGCCAAGGCCGCCTCGGGATTCAGCAGGATGTCGGCCGGCACGACAGCAGCCGCCAGGCCTTCCAGCGAATCGAGCCCCAGCTCGGCCAGCATCCGCTGGCGATCGGTGGGGTCGGGTCCGAGATGGCGTATCTCAAAGGATGCGGTCACGGACGCCGGTCGGTCGGTGGCGGGATCCTAAGGAAATGTCCTGCAGCGCGGCTCCCGGCCCCCCAGCCCCTTGAGCACCGATCGCCAGAGACAGCCGCCTTGGAGCTGGTTGCACTCAGCTGTGACCGAGCCCTGGCTGAAGGCGAGGGGCCCGCCACGGAGGCCTCTGGGCGCTCAGCAACCAGCCCTGCACCCAGCCGCTCAGTGGCCCTCCACCTTGCTGCGATAGGTGGCCGCATCCAGCAGCACCTCCAGCTCGGCCGGGTCCTGGGGGCGCAGCACCAGCAGCCAACCCTCGCCATAGGGGTCGTTCTGCAGCTCCTCAGGGCTGGCCAGCACCGCCTCATTGCGGGCCTCCACCACCCCACTGATCGGTGCCAGCAGATCTTCGACGGCCTTCACCGATTCAACGCTGCCGAAACCCTGGCCGGCATGGATCGACGCCCCCACCTCGGGCAGCTCCACGAACACGATGTCGCCGAGTTGGTCGACAGCGAAGGCACTGATGCCGATCCGGGCCCGTTCGCCTTCGAGGCGAACGTATTCATGGCTGTCGGCGTAGCGGCAGTCGTCGGGGAAGGTGAGCGCCATCGCCGGGGGGAGAGCAGAGCAGCAGCGCCAGTCTGCTTGATTCCAAAACGGGCGTGCCGCCGGCCTCAGACCGGGAGCAGCCGGCCGCTCCCGGAGCCGCCACTCATCGACCAGCCGCGCCCCGACCGACCACCGATTCGAGCGCCAGCAGCGCCCGTTCCAGGGCCAGGGCCACATGGCTGTGGTGCGTGCCGCCCTGCACGAAGAGCACATAGGGCTCCCGCAGCGGGCCATCGGCGGAGAATTCACTGGTGCTGCCATCGATGAAGGTGCCGCCGGCCATCACCAGCTCACTGGCATAGCCGGGCATCGGCGCCGGCACCGGCTCGAGATAGGCCCCTACCGGCGAGCAGGCCTGAAACGCCCGACACACCGCCTGCAACGGTTCGGGGGCACCGAGACGGACCGCCTGGATGACATCGCTGCGATGGGCCCCCGGCTTGGGATGGACCGGATAGCCCAACTCAGCGAACACCGTGGCCACCAGCTCGGCGCCGATCAGGGCCTCGGCCACCATCTGGGGGGCCAGAAACAGGCCCTGAAACAGCAGGCGATTGCAATCAAAACTGGTGCCGCCTTCACTGCCGATTCCCGGGGCCGTGAGCCGGCAGCAAGCCCGTTCCACCAGCTCGGCCCGACCCGCCACATAGCCGCCGGTGGGGGCGATCGTGCCGCCGAGATTCTTGATCAGGGAGCCGGCGATCAGATCCGCCCCAACAGCCGTGGGCTCGCACGCCTCCACCAGCTCGCCGTAGCAGTTGTCCACGAACACCAGGCAACCTGGCTGCAGGGCCTTCACCCGCTCCACCAGCCGGCCGATCGCCGCCACCGGCAGCGAGGGTCGCCAGCTGTAGCCACAGCTGCGCTGGATCAACACCAGCCGCGTGGGCAGGGCCAGGGCCTGCTCCAATCGCTCCTCATCGACCCGCCCCGAGGCCGTCAGCGGCAGCTCGTCGTAGAGCACACCGAATTCCGCCAGCGAACCCTGGCCCTGGCCCCGCAGACCGATCACCTCCTCGAGGGTGTCGTAGGGGCGTCCGGTGAGCGAAAGCAGGCGATCGCCTGGTCGCAGCACGCCGAACAGGGCGGCGGCGATCGCGTGGGTGCCGGAGACGAACTGCAGACGCACCGCCGCGGCTTCGGCCTGCAGCACCCGGGCAAAGACCCGGTCGAGGGTCTCGCGACCGAGGTCGCCATGGCCGTAGCCACTCACCGAGGCGAAGTGATGCACCCCTACCCGCTCGGCGGCGAAGGCCGCCAGCACCCGCTCCAGCCCCGGACGGATCGTGGCCGTGCGGGCGGCGGCCAGGGGGGCGATGCGCTCGAGGGCGGCGGCGACCCGCTCGGCCGGCGCAGCCGGGGACAGGCGAGGCACAGGCAAGCCAGGAAAGCGAGTATCCAGCATGGCAGGAAGCACGCAGAGTGCAGGTCGAGAAGTAAAGAGCGAAGCGTGCAGTCACAACGATGCAGTCACAACAACGCAGTGGCGACGATGCAGTGGCGACGATGCAGCGCGAACGCCATCACCAAATCAATGCAGCAAATCGACGCGCTTGGCGCGACAGACAAGGCTCCACAGTTAGACAAATCACCGCCACACCAACTCTAAAGATTGGCAGCCACTCGTCCCACAAGATCCAACGAGCTGTTGCCAGAGATTGAACCAGGCCTGGACCTCAACCAGACATGCACACAACAGGACCCTCCTTCGCCCTGGCCCTGCTCGCCGCTGCATCCCTGGCCACAGGACTCCAGCAGCCCGCCCAGGCCGGCCCGCAGGCAGTCCAGGCCAACGTCAGCGCATCGCGGCCTGGCACGGTTCATCGTCAGACCAAAGCCACGGACGACAGGGTGGCCACCAACGAGACCAAGACCACCTGCCTTGCCTCGCCCAGATCCCTGCCGATTCTCGGGGCAGGCGTCAGCTTCAGGCACAGCCGCCGCCTCAAAAAACGCCTGCAGTCCGGCCCGTCCGGATGATCCCGACCAACCGGGCAGCGCACCAGGCAATCGAGGCATGATCCTCGTTGTGTTGTGGAGAATCCAGCCCTGATCCCGGCGGCCGGCTGCGAGGCCACGGCTTGATCCCGAGCGCCCCCGGCTGACAACGCAGGGGGGCTGAATCGGGAGCGACCGCAGTCGGGCCGCTGGGGATCGCGACCTGCCGGTGCTGGTGACGCTCGGCCTCAGCCACCAGGACCGGAGCCCGTGGTGCCGCGCAGCAGCGCTCACACCGGCCCCTCACCGCCGAAGCCGAACCCACAGCGGCGGGCTGCTGCCGCTGGCGGTCTCTGGCGCTGGCAGGTGGCGACGGACATCACACTCCTAGATTTGCCCCCTTATCAAATCCACCCAGGGGAGAACGGCTTGGTTGCCCGATCAGAATCCGTCCCGACCGATCCGCAGATCCGGAACGTCCCGCTGGACCGTTCCGATGCCCTGGAGCAGAGACCGCGATCCGGGTTTGATCGGCCCAGCGACCCCTTGGAGTCCTCCCCCTCAGTGCGGCGGGAGGCCGCCCTCAGGCAGGGGCTGACCGCAAGGCGCGACCCCCTGCCGTCCCGCCAGCGCAAGCTCAAGGGCGGCACCACCACCTTCATGCTGGTGATGCATGTCGGCGCTGTCTTCGCCCTGCTGCCCCGGTTCTGGAGCCTGCAGGGGCTGATCGTGCTGGCGGTTCTCTACTGGATCACCGTGCTGGGGGTGACCCTGGGCCTGCACCGGCTGGTGGCCCACCGCGGCTTCGATGCCCCCCGCTGGCTGGAACGCCTGCTGGTGCTGATGGGCGCCATGGCCTGCCAGAGCGGTCCGATCGAGTGGGTGGGGCTGCATCGCCATCACCATCTGTTTTCTGATCAGCCCAACGACCACCACGACGCCGCCCGCGGGCTGTGGTGGGCTCACAGCGAATGGATGCTCCATGAGATCCCGGCCCTGCGGGAAATCCACCGCTTCACCGGTGATCTGGAACGCGATCCCTTCTACCGCTGGCTGGATCGCTGGTTCTTGCTGCTGCAACTGCCGCTCGGAGCGGCGCTCTATTTTTATGGAGAACGCGCGGGCGTGCACGGCGGTGGGCTGGGGCTGGTGCTCTGGGCGATCCCGCTGCGCCTGGTGCTCGTCTACCACGTCACCTGGCTGGTGAACTCCGCCACCCATGCCTTCGGCTATCGCAATTTCGACTGCCCCGACCGCTCGCGCAACTGCTGGTGGGTGGCGATTCTGAGTTTCGGCGAGGGCTGGCACAACAACCACCACGCCCATCCGGCCAGCGCCCGCCATGGGCTGCGCTGGTTCGAGTTCGACATCACCTGGCAGCACATCCGCCTGCTCAGGGCCATGGGCCTGGTGCGGCGTCTGCGGGTGGCGCGACTGCCCTGACGCTCCAACAACGACCAATCGCGACCGATGGAATCCGAGTCAGCCATGCCCCGATGGGAATATCAGGTCATCCACCTCAATGTCGAGAATCCGACAACGCCGCGCGCGGCTCCAGGCACGGCCCCGGCTCCTGGTCCGGGTCCGGCCCCAACGGCCGATGCCGGCGGGCCCAAATCACCGCCGGTGTTTTCCCAGGAATACCTGCAAAAGGAATTTCCCGGTTTCTACACTCCGAATTCCTCCGGCCAGCAACATCCCGCCCAGCAGCTGCAGGGTTTCCTCAATGGCGTCGGTCAGCAGGGCTGGTCCCTGATCGGGGTGTTTCCCCTCGGACCTCTGTTGATGATGATCTTCCGCCGCCGTCTGAGCGCCGCCTCAGCCACCGGCGAGGCCACGGCCGTCAGCACAGCCGCCCCGGCCGATTCAGGCCCTCAGGCCAGGACTGGAGCCAACCCAGGCCCTGATCTCGACGAGCTGTTGCGGCGCATCGAGACCCTGGAACAGCGGCTGGATCCCCCCGCCCAACCCTGAGGCCAGGCGCCCCTGCAGCGCTGGCCAGCTCTGCAGGGGCCAGCCGGCCCGGTCGCGGCGACCTCAGGCGCCTGGTTCGGCCAGCTCTCGGCGAATCGCGGTGGCCAGATCGGGCAGAAGGTGCTCGCCGTGGAAGCCGAGGCGCCGGGCCCGCTTGCGCAGCAAGTCCAGAAACTGATCTGGCGAAAGCTCCTCATCTCCGGCGGCCCCCAGGGCCGCCAGGGTGCGGCGCAGATCGGGCAACTCGAAATCGAGATCGGTGGCGGTGTAGTCGCTCTGGCCCGCCATCACCGCCGCAAAGCGCTCGCGCCGCTGGCGCCGGGCGACCGGATAGGCGGCCAGCAGCTGCTCGCGGCACTGGCGCCAGGGCCGACTGGCGGTGAACAACGTGGCCAGGGCCGCCGACAGGCCTGCCGCTTCGGCATCGTCGATGCGCAGATCGAAGGCCGGCGGGGGCTGGCGCAGCCCGACGAATACCTCCAGCAGATCACCGGGCCCGAGCTCCCGCTGCTCGCCCTCGCGCACGGGCAGGGCCGAAGCCGCCAACGCCTCCACCAGCTCCGGCTGACCGGCCAGCAACAGCTCGGCCTGCTCGGGCAGCAAGCGACCGCTGGGGGCCTGCTCGACCAACCAGCGATTGATCCCGCCCAGGGCCAGGAACACCTCCGGGCCGGGCGAAGCCAGCTTGCCGTTGCGCAGCATCGACAGCTGGGAATTGTGGACCCGACCGAGCTGGAGGGCCTCGGCCAGGGCCGGCAGCACCCGATGGGACCAGCCGTTGCGGGCATGCCACACCCTGATCAGATGGGCGAAGGCCACTCGGCCCGATTCGATTCCGCCTCCGTAACTCAAGTGATCGGGATCCGTATTGCTATGATCTTACTGTTCGATACGGAGTCGGTCCTACATGACCGCCACGCGTTCCTCCCGGCCAGCCCGCCGCTCCAGCCCCCAGGCCCAGCACACCCGCCGATCGGCCACGATCACCGGCGGCGTTGAGGCGATGCGCCGCGCCCGGGCCCTGCACACCAACCGCGACGGAGACCATCTCGCCGCCGCCAGTAACGGCAAGAACTGGACGGTGATCCTGTTCATGGCCGCCATCCACCTGCTCGCGGTGGTGGCCCTGCTGCCCCAGTTCTGGAGCTGGACGGCCATCGCCACCCTGGTGATCCTCTACTGGATCACCGCCTGCCTCGGCGTCACCATCGGCTATCACCGCCTGCTGAGCCATCGCTCCTTCCGCGTGCCCCGCTGGCTGGAGCGCTTCTTCGCCACCTGCGGCGCCCTCAGCTGCCAGCACGGCCCGATCGACTGGGTGGGCCTGCACCGCCATCACCACAAATTCTCCGATACGGAAGCAGATCACCACGACAGCAACAAGGGCTTCTGGTGGAGCCACATGGGCTGGATGCTGGAAGGCGTGCCGGCGATGGCCGCCGTTCCCCGCCTCACCGGCGACCTGGCCGCCGATCCTTACCACCGCTGGTTGAACCGCTGGTTCCTGATGCTGCAACTGCCCCTGGCGGGCCTGCTCTTCTGGATCGGCACGATCACCGGAGCCGGTGGCTGGGCCTTGGTGCTGTGGGGCATCCCGCTGCGCCTGGTGATCGTGTATCACATCACCTGGCTGGTGAACTCCGCCACCCACTGCTGGGGTTCTGCCGTCCATGACAGCGGCGACAACTCCAAGAACAACCCCTGGGTTGCGGCCTTCACCTTCGGCGAGGGCTGGCACAACAACCACCACGCCTATCCCCATTCGGCCCGCCATGGCTTCGGTCCTGGCCAGCTGGACATCACCTGGCAGCACATCCGACTGCTGCGCGCCCTGGGCCTGGCCAAGGACGTGCGCCTGCCCCGGGCCGCTGCCCGCGGCAACGATTCCCGCACCATGTCGTAAGTTGACCAATCGGATTTCAGTCGGTTCAAAAGGGTTCGTAGCCATGGCCAAGCGTGTTCAGGTGGTACTCAGCGAAGACGTGCTGAGCCTCGGTAAGGACGGCGATCTTGTGGAGGTCGCCCCTGGCTACGCCCGCAACTTCCTCGTGCCCCTCGGCAAGGCGGTGCCCGTCACCGCCGCCGTGCTGCGCCAGGTGGAGCATCGTCGGGCCAAGGAAGCCCAACGCCAGGCCGCCCTCAAGGCGGAGGCCATGGACTTCCGCACCGCCCTGGACACCATCGGCCGCTTCACGGTGAAGAAGCAGACCGGCGGCGACGACGTGCTCTTCGGCACCGTCACCAATGGCGATGTGGCCGAAGCGATCGAAGCCGCCACCAAGAAGGAAATTGACCGCCGCGACATCATCGTGCCGGAAATCCACCGCACCGGTTCCTACAAGGTGCAGGTGAAGCTGCATCCCGAGGTGGTAGCCGAAATCAATCTGGAAGTCGCCAGTTTCTGAAGCCGCTCCCGTCAGCGCTTCCTGTGGCCCTGGGCACCCCATCTGGTGGGGGGCCCAGGGCTTTTGCACTACCGGTAGGGGGTCGCTGGGCTGGTCAAAACGCCCCCCCCAGGTCAAGATGCTTTTCCGTGCTTGCGGCTGAGCTCAGCGCCGGCGGCACTGGCCCCAGCCGAGCGCTGCCGCCGGCGACCAATCGCGTGCCCCCACTGGAGACCACAACATGGTGACTGTGCCCCTGGGAGAGCCCGCCCAGGCCGCCGAACCCGATCTGGGCCCAGCCTCGGCGGCTGGCCAGCAAGGCCTGGCCCGCCGCCGCCGCCAGGGTGGCGATGGTGAGTTCGAGGTGCTGCCCGATTCGCTGCCGCCCCAGAACCTCGAAGCGGAGGAGGCGGTGCTGGGAGGCATCCTGCTGGATCCCGATGCGATCAGCCGGGTGGCCGATGTACTGCAGCCGGATGCCTTCTACCTCGGCGCCCACAGGGAGATCTATCGCACCGCCCTGATGCTGCACAGCCAGGGCAAACCCACCGACCTGACGGCGATGGGCGCCTGGCTGGCGGATACGGGCCAGCTGGAGAAGGTGGGCGGCTCGGCTCGGCTGATGGAGTTGGTGGAGCGCACCCTCTCCACCGCCTCGATCGAGCAGGTGGCCCGCCTGGTGATGGACAAATACCTGCGGCGCCGGCTGATCCGCTCCGGCAACGAGGTGATCCGGCTGGGCTTTGATCAAGGCAAGCCGATGGATCAGGTGCTCGATGAAGCCGAGCAGGCGATCTTCGCGATCAGCCAGGAAAAACCCAGCAAGGGCCTCACCCCCACCGCCGAGATTCTCACCAGCACCTTCGAGGAAATCGAGAGCCGCTCGCTCGGCATGGCAGTGGCGGGCATCCCGGTGAACTTCTACGACCTCGATGCCATGACCCAGGGGCTGCAGCGCAGCGACCTGATCATCATTGCCGGCCGGCCGGCCATGGGCAAAACAGCGATCACGCTCAACATCGCCAAGAACGTGGCCCAGCTGCATGGCCTGCCGGTATGCGTGTTCTCGCTGGAGATGAGCAAGGAGCAGCTCACCTACCGACTGCTGGCGATGGAGGTGGGCATCGAGAGCAGCCGGCTGCGCACCGGACGATTGCAGCAGGAGGAATGGCCCTTGCTGGGCCAGGGGATCAACAGCCTTGGCCAGCTGCCGATCTTCATCGATGACAAACCCAATGCCGGCGTGCTGGAAATGCGCTCCCTCTGCCGCCGCCTGATGGCGGAATCGGGCAAGGAGCTGGGTTTGATCGTGATCGACTATCTGCAGTTGATGGAGGGCTCCGGTTCCGACAACCGGGTGCAGGAGCTCTCCCGCATCACCCGCGGCCTCAAGCAGATGGCCCGCGAACTGAATGTGCCGGTGGTGGCCCTCTCCCAGCTGAGCCGGGGCGTGGAGGCCCGCACCAACAAGCGGCCGATGCTGAGCGATCTGCGCGAATCAGGCTCGATCGAGCAGGACGCCGACCTGGTGTTGATGATCTATCGCGATGAGTACTACAACCCCGAAACTGCTGATCGGGGCATCACCGAAGTGATCGTCACCAAGCACCGCAATGGACCGGTGGGCGTCTGCAAGCTGCTATTTGAACCCCAGTACACCCGCTTCCGCAACCTGGCGGCTCCCTGAGCCAGCCAGCAGGGGCCATGGCCGCCGATCAGGGCCTCACAGCCGAAGCCCTGGACGGTGCGGCAGGACTGACCGCCTGGCTCCCATCGGCAGGCTCGAGAATCACCAGCTCCGGCGTGGTCGCGGCCAGGCTGCTGAGACGCGTGCGCAGCAAGGCGGCGAGCTGGTGCGTCTGCGGGTAATCAATGAACGCTCTGGCGACCACCAAGGCATCACCCACCTCCACCGGAAGCCTGAGCGGAAGCTGCCGAAAAGACTCTCCGTACAGAGGCAAGGTGAGAGGGGTGGCGAAGCCAACCAGAAGATCTTCGACGCCACTCTGGCCAAGCCAGGCTGGCGGCTCCGCCGCTCCGTCCTTGGCCGCAGGCTGCCACAGGCCACAATCGATCAGGACTTGCTGAAACCCAGGGAAAGCACCATCCGGCAGCGGCAGGATTGGATAACGAGCGATCGCTTCGAAAGTGACTCGATCGCCAAGATCGAGCAGAGGATGGCCATCTTTGACCACCAGCATCATGGGCATCCGGCTCAGATGGATGGAGGCAAGATCTGAATCGTCAGCAGGGACATCTGGGTATGAGGTGATCCAAGCATCAATGACATGATCCCTAAGCAGCTGCAGCGGCCTGTGATACTCAAAAAAATCAAGATTCCCGGCAATCCATCCATCCACAAGCGGTGGACTGACAAGTGGGGCAGACCAGTGCTGAGCCTCCAATCTCAGTGGCTGATCATCTAGCCATCTCACAAGCTGATGAACTTGACGCTCCAGATTGAGAAGCGTCAGATTTCCTTTCAAATACCATTCACCACCCCTGCGCACAAGATCAACAGCGAACACTTCCGCGCATTTTCTGGCATTTCTACTGACAGTGGACTGGCTTACCGAAACTCTTGAGGCCACCCGGCTTCCAGTCCGCAACCAGATCAGACCATCCATTGAGGCGAGGCAGTCAACTTCAACCACGCCTTGACAATGAACGGCCAGAATTTTGACACAACATCCACGCCGCATCGGTATTGCGCAGCCATCATGCGCAATACTTGCGATTTTGCGCCGATACAACGGGCCGCTGGATGGCCGCAAGCCCCTCCCCAATCACCCCCGAAAAGCCGCAGCCAGGGGAAGGCTCATCGTTAGTAGCAACCCATACCAAGTCGCGCGAAAAGCAAGGACGACATCACCGATCACGACCAGCAGCTATCCGCAGAAAGCCTGATATCCGCATAGCGATCTGCAAAGATTTTTAAGCGAGACCGAAGCACATCACACAACGCACGCACCTCTGGATGGGCCATGAACTCCCTGCGGACAACAACAGCATCACCAGAACTGAAGGGAAGATTCAACGGCAACTTGACCAGGCTGCCACCGCTGATCTCCAGGCTCAAGGCCGTGCCATAGCCAATGGTGAGCTCCGCCTCAGTCTTCCCCTCCCATTGATCACGTTGATAGCGCATCATGCGAACATCATCGCTCCACAAACCAATCGCCTTAAGTGACCGCTCCACCTTGGGATACAAACCTGTCGGCAGCCCAAGCGTGGGATAGCTGGCAATGTCGGCAAATGAGATTCTCGCCTTACCGATCAATGGATGATCAGGATTCACAACAAAAAATACCGGCATCGACGACAGGGCCAAGGAGGCAAGCTCATCATCATCAGCGTCTGGAACATCTGGCAATCCGGCGATGCAGGCATCGACGACTCTGTCCTTGACAAGCTGAAAATTTCTAGGCACGCCGACGATATTCGAAAGGCCCAAGAGCCATCGATCTAGCGTAGGCGTGCAAAGCAGTGGCCCTGACCAGTACGTTGCCTCAAGCCTAAGTGGCCTGGCGCCCATCCAACGTGCAGCCTGATGGACACGACGCTCAAGCTGCAAGACAGAATCATCACCGACGATATACCACTCACCATCAACCCGCTGCAACTCAAGGCCAAAGAGGTCGAGACACTTTTGAGCCTGCCTGCTGGCCGTGGCTTGGCTCATCGCGAATCTTTTGCAGACCTCTCTCCCTGTCCTCAACCATTGGAGAGCATCCAGAGCAGCCAACGAATCGAGCTCAATCACCCACACGAAAGCCGCGGCAGCCAGCCTAGCCATTCACCTACAGAAAGCAGGGCTCTGGATCGGAGTTCAAGAGGCCAGGGGAACCGGCACCGGATGATCACCCGCCTGGTTCACCAGGGTGGTGGCGTTGCGATAAAACCTGGGCGTGGCCATCAGCAGCTGCCAGGCGCGAGTTGCCGGCAGCTGCTGATAACGATCGCCATAGCGATCGATCAACAAACGCCGCACCAACGGATAATAATCTGTATTGAGACTGGGAAAGATATGATGCTCCACATGGTGAGAAAAATTGAGATGCAAGGCATCCACCCAGCGCGGCACCTGCAAGGACAGTGAATTGAGCAGCGGATCGTTAACCTCGCTCAGTGGCGACAAAAAGTGATTCGTGAAGATGTAAGCCATCGCCCCTGCATAGCCGAGCCAGAGCGGCAACAGATAGCCCAGCAGCAACGGCACTGGCGCCGGGCCGATCGCCAGCACCACCGCCGCATGGCCCAGGGCAATCAGGGCCAGTTCCAACAGAATGCGTCGGCGCTCCAGCGGGCTCACCGAGAACTGGGCCGGCGCGGCCGTGCCACCGCGGCCTTCCCCCTGCAGAACTGAAATCAGGGTGCGCAAGTTGTGGACAAACCAGGAGCCCCCGGCACCGATCAGCAGACCCAGCGGCTTCACCTCATTGGAAGGCACAAACTGATGCTGGATCCAGGACCCCCAGCCAGCACTCTGGCTCTCCAGATAGCCACGATCCGGATCGGCCAGGGCATTGGTATGGCCGTGGTGCTCGCGGTTGTGAACCGCCTGCCACAGGGTGGGGGGCATCCACAGCACCGCCAGGCCCAGCAGGCCCACCATGCGGCGCCAGCGCGGCTGGCGCAGGGCGTTGCCATGCAGCAGGTCGTGGGAGGCAAACAGCAGCACCACGATGCTGTTGCCCATCACCAGGGCAAACGGCAGAAACAGCGGCAACCACGGCAACGGCCAGCGGTCCAGCTGCCGGGCCAAGCCCCAGCCCAGCACCAGAATCGCCAGGTTGATCAGCACCAGGGCCAGACGATCTGGATTGGTGCGGAAGGCCTCCGGCGGCAGCAGCGGCCGCAACTCGCGGGCGTACTCCTGATATTCACGCACCGTGGCGGCACGGGGGGAGGGGGAAGGGCCGGCCAAGCCGGGTGACACAAAAGTGATGGAGATACGCCGCAGTTGCTTCCACTGCAACACAGCAGCAGCCCCAACCGCGGGGCGGAGCCCTGGTCTTGCGTGCGCCAACGCAACGCTCCTGCCACCGGCTCCCACCGGAGCCAGCGCTCGCGGCACCGGGGTTCGGCCCCACCCGGGCAGCGGGCCAGAGAGAATCCCCCCATGGCCTTCAGCAGCACCCCCAGCGAAAGCTTCGATCTGATCGTGGTCGGCGGCGGCCACGCGGGCTGCGAGGCCGCCCTCACCGCCGCCCGCCTGGGCCTGAACACCGCCCTGTTTGCGCTCAACCTCGACCGGATCGCCTGGCAGCCCTGCAACCCGGCCGTCGGCGGCCCCGCCAAGAGCCAGCTGGTCCACGAAGTGGATGCCCTCGGCGGTGTGATCGGCCGACTGGCGGACGCCACGGCGCTGCAGAAACGGGTGCTGAACGCCAGCCGCGGCCCGGCCGTCTGGGCGCTGCGGGCCCAGACCGACAAGCGGGCCTATGCCCGCCAGATGCTGCAGCTGCTGCAACACACCCCCAACCTCTCGCTGCGCGAGGCGATGGTGACCGATCTGGAGCTGGAACTCCATGGCGGCAGTGACCGGGGTGACGGCCCGGCCGAGGCCGCCCAGGCGGACCAGCCGGGCAACGGCCGGGCCGGCGGCCCCATCGGTCGGGTGCTGGGGGTGCGCACCTACTTCGGCAGCGTCTACGCCGCTGAGGCGGTGATTCTCACCACCGGCACCTTCCTGGGCGGCCGCATCTGGGTTGGCAGCCAGTCGATGCCGGCGGGCCGCGCCGGCGAACAGCCGGCCGAAGGGCTCACCGAAGCGCTGCAGGCCCTGGGCTTCAGCACGGACCGGCTCAAAACTGGCACCCCCGCCCGGGTGGACCGGCGCAGCGTGGCGCTCGATGCGCTCGAAGAGCAGCCCAGCGACGCCCACGACCGCTTCTTCTCCTTCGATCCGGCCGCCTGGGTGAGCGGCGAGCCGATGAGCTGCCACATCACCCGCACCACCGCCGCCACCCACCAGCTGATTCGCGACAACCTGCACCTGACACCGATCTACGGCGGCTTCATCGACAGCAAGGGCCCCCGCTACTGCCCCTCGATCGAAGACAAGATCGTGCGGTTCGCCGACAAAGACAGCCATCAGATCTTTCTGGAACCGGAGGGCCGCGACACCCCCGAGCTTTACGTGCAGGGCTTTTCCACCGGCCTGCCGGAGCGGCTGCAGCTGGAGCTGCTGCGCACCCTGCCGGGGCTGGAGCAGTGCGTGATGCTGCGGCCCGCCTATGCGGTGGAGTACGACTACCTGCCCGCCACCCAGCTCAAGGCCAGCCTCGAAACCAAGCGCCTGGCCGGCCTGTTCTGCGCCGGCCAGCTCAACGGCACCACCGGCTACGAGGAGGCCGCCGGCCAGGGTCTGGTGGCCGGACTCAACGCCGCCCGCCTGGTGCGCGGCCAGCCGCCGGTGCATTTCCCCCGCGAGGGCAGCTATCTCGGCACCCTGATCGACGATCTGATCAGCAAGGATCTGCGCGAGCCCTACCGGGTGCTCACCAGCCGCAGCGAATACCGCCTGGTGCTACGGGGCGACAACGCCGATCGACGCCTCACCCCGCTGGGCCGGGAGCTGGGCCTGATCGACGCGCGCCGCTGGCAGCTGTTCGAAGCCAAGCAGGCGGCGATCCACACCGAGAAGCAGCGCCTCGAAACCGTGCGCCTGAAGGTGAGCGATCCCGTCGCCGCCACGGTGGCCGCCGAAACCGGCGCGCCGATCCGGGGCTCGATCACCCTGGCCGAGCTGCTGCGGCGGCCCCAGTGCCACAGCGACGACCTGGTGCGCCACGGCCTGGCCGATGGGGAGCTGGCCTTGGCGGTGCGCGAAGGCGCCGAGATCGACATCAAGTACAGCGGTTATCTGGCGCGGCAGCAGCAACAGATCGAGCAGGTGCGCCGCGAGCAGGGTCGCCCCCTGCCCAGCGATCTCAACTACGCCGCCATCGGCACGCTCTCCTCCGAGGCGCGCGAAAAGCTGACCAAGGTGCAGCCCCACAGCCTTGGCCAGGCGGCCCGGATTCCCGGGGTCAGCCCAGCCGATGTCACGGCGCTGTTGCTGTGGCTGGAGCTGCAGCGACGCCACAACAACCAGGCCGCGCGTCAGAGCGAGAAACCGCCGGTACAGTTCCGCCACTCCTGAGCCGCCCCGACCGCCGGTGAGTCCGACCCCGCCCGGAACCCCTCACCGCAGCGAGCCCCCCCGGCCGCTCCGCGGCATCCCGCGCTCCCGCGCCTACTGGGAGCTGAAGGCGGAGCAGATGATGAACCGGGTGTTCGATCCGGAGGCCACGATCGATGTGGAAGGGGGTGAAGCAGGCACCCCAGGGCCGCCCCAACCAGCCGACAAGTCGGCCACGGTCCGGTCGCAGCTCAAGCCCAGGGGCGGCCGGCCCCATGGCACACCGAGGGCCGCAGCGGCCGCCGGCCGCCGGCACGACCCGTCCCTGCTGCTGATCACCGCCCTGGCCGGGGTGTGCCTGGTGAGTGCAGCCAGCTCGATCTTCTACGTGTCCCACTGGAACCGGCTGCAGCAAAGCCTCAGCCAGGAACGCAACCTGCTGCTGGTGGAACGGCTGCGCAGCCTCGGCCCCGCCACGGCGACGCCCCTGGCCGGCCCCGAGCCCGTAGCCCCGAGCCTGCCCCAGCC
>CALPNT020000025.1 GCA_943325005.2 Bifidobacterium breve
GCCTGGGGCTGGCAGGTTTGACCACCGTTGGGCTGCTTTTGAGTTTCAGGCGGGTGCCTGCCTGCACCTGGTCAGGGTCGCTGATGCTGTTGAGGGCCACCAGCTTGCCCATGCCGATGCCGTAGCCAGCGGCGATCACCGAGAGGCTTTCGCCCGGGCGCACCACATGCTCGCTGGCCCCTTTGCGGTAGCTGGCCGTGATGGTGGGCTTGCTGGGGCCGTATACCAGCAGGGTCTGGCCGGCTTCGACGTGATCGGCGTTGTCGAGGCCGTTGAGCTTCATCAACTGGTTGACGCTCATGCCGTGGCGATCAGCGATCTCCGAGAGGGTGTCGCCGTCCTTCACGGTGACCCGGACCGAGGCGCTGGTACGGGCTCCGGTCCGGCTGCCTGCTGCCGACGGCACGGTCAGGGTCTGGCCGGCTTCGATGTGGTCGGCGTTGTCGAGGCCGTTGAGCTTCATCAACTGGTTGACGCTCAGGCCGTAGCGATCAGCGATCTCCGAGAGGGTTTCCCCCTCCTTCACGGTCACCTGACCGGCCCAGACCGGCAGGGGCAACACCAGGGCCAGGGCCAGGGCGACGAGAGAGCGACGCATGGGCGCTATGGATGGGAGTCTGGCGGCACCATAAGAAGCAATCAGGCCGGGATCCAGTCCCCTTGCTGAATCCTTTCCAGTGACAGGGCCTGGCTGGCTCAACTGAGGAGGCGCTGGATCAGGCCCAGCTTGCCCGCATAGGGCGGATAGCGCAGGGGCAGATCGAGCCAGAAGCTGCGGTTGAGCACGCTGCGGCGATGCGAGAACGTCAGGAAGCCGGCTTCGCCGTGATACGTGCCCATGCCGCTGTCGCCGACACCGCCGAAGGCGAGTTGCGGCAGGCCGCCCTGCAACACCACATCGTTGAAGCTGACGCTCCCTGAGCTGGTCTGGTCAAGGAGCTGCTGGCGGGCGCGTCGGTCGCCGCCGAACAGATACAGCGTGAGGGGCTTGCTGCCGCGCCGCACCCGCTCCAGAGCCTGCTCCAGGTTCGACACCACGATCACCGGCAGCAAAGGCCCGAACAGTTCCTCCTGCATCAGCGGATCCCGGTCGGGATCATCGACGGCCAGCAAGGTGGGTTCAATGCGGCGTCTGGCCGGATCACTGCGGCCCCCCGCCAGCACCTGGCCGCGCTGGCGGGCGACGGCCAGCAGGGTGTCGAGCCGCTCGAACTGGGCCGTGTTGACGATGCTGGCCAGGTCGTCACTGGCGAGGGGATCGGCGCCGTAGAAGCGCTTCCAGGCCGCGGCGATGGCCTCCACCAGGGGCTGGCGCTGGGCCGGTGTCACCAGCAGATGGTCCGGGGCGATGCAGGTTTGGCCGGCATTGAGGCTCTTGCCCCAGGCCAGTCGGTTGGCGGTGGTGGGGATGTCGGCATCGTCGAGGACGATCGCCGGACTTTTGCCCCCCAGTTCCAGGGTCACGGGTGTCAGCTGGGGGGCGGCGGCGGCCAGCACCAGGCGGCCCACCCGGGCCCCGCCGGTGAAGAAGATGTGATCGAAGCGTTCCTGCAGCAACCGGGCGGCGACGGAGCCATCGCCCTCCACCACCTGGACCGTCTCGCTCGGGACGTGCTGCTGCAACAGGCGGCGGATCAGGGCCGAGGTGTGCGGCGTGTGTTCGGAAGGCTTGAGCACGGCGGTGTTGCCGGCGGCCAGGGCGCTCACCAGGGGAATCAGGCAGAGCTGGAACGGATAATTCCAGGGGCCGATGATCAGCACACAGCCGAGGGGTTCGGGTCGCAGCATGGCGCTCCCCGGCCAGGCCCAGATCGGCAGCGCGACCGGGGTCGGCCGCATCCAGCGCCGCAGTTGGCGGCGGGCGTGCTGCAGCTCTTGGCGGATGCCGATCAGCTCATAGCTGGCCTCCAAGGCCGGCTTGCCCAGATCGAGATGCAGCGCTTCGAGGAGTGGTTGCTGGGCGGCCTCCAGCAGGGCCTGCAGGCGATCAAGTTGCTCCAGTCGCCAGGCGAGGCTGCGGGTGTGGCCGGTGTTCACCAGGGCCCGCATGGTGTCGACCGGGGTGATCAGGAGCTCGGTGGCGGTCATGGCTCAGAGGGCTGGACGACCACGCTGGCAAAGGGCTGCTGAGATGGGCGATTCAGGCCCAGGCCATCTCGCTGCTTCGTTGGTAGGCGTTCTGGTAGGCCTCGCGGATCCGGCCGATGAGCGCCTGCACCGCGGGGTGCTGCAGGTGTTCGTGGAGCAGCACCACCACGGCCAGACCGGTGCCATCGCGGCTCGAGGGGGCGCCAGCTGGCCGGAAAGCCACGTGGCGCCGATCGTTCACCAGTCCCACGATCACCCAGTCGCCGAAGCGGAAATTGCCGCGGCTGTTGTCCAAGCCGGGTGGCAAGGCCTTCAGGTCGTTGATGACGGCCAGATCCAGCACCCGCTCGTGCAGCAGCTTCAGCATGCGCTGGGCATCGAGCCATTGCCTGGTCAAGGGATCACTGTCGCCCACCATCTGCAGGCTCGTGGTGCTGTAAGGATTGCCCAGCCATCGCAGCTGGCCGCCGTCCTGGTTCAGGCGCAGCAGCTGGGAGGCCTGGCGCAGGGATTGCAAGATCTCGAGGTTGGCATGGGCCTTGTAGTGGCCCTTGGTCTTGCGGAAGTCAAGGCCGAGCTGATGGCTGGCATGGCGGTAGAGGCGCGAGACGGAGCTCTGGTTGCAGCGGGTCAGGGCCGCCACGCTGTCGGTGCTGCAGGTGATTTCCAGTAGATCCAGTATTGGTAACCCGTCTCTCAGGAGGTCGCGCATTCCGTTCACACCGGGATAAGGCGACCCTACGCATCTTGTCAGCGGTCACGATCCCTCTCTACCCACAAACGGGTATGCGCATAGGGCTAGCCATGCTGCGAGGGCCCGATTTGTTCGGTTGGCTCTGGATTCGTCTGGGGCGAAGCCTTGGGAAACCGCAGGCGCACCTCGGCGCCGCCGAGGGCGGAACGGCCGATATCCATGGTGCCCCTGTGGTTGTCCATGGTGGTTCGTACCACAAACAGGCCAAGTCCGCTGCCCTGGGGCTTACTGGTCTCCAACGGTCCCAGCGGCAACTCCGGGGCCTGGAATCCGGGACCGTTGTCGGCGACGGTCAGCACCAAATTGTCGCCGCCGGCGTCGCGGAGGCTGACCGCAATGGTGGGCGGGTCTCCAGCGGCAGTGCAGTCCATGCCGCTGGCCGTGTTGCTCGCGGCCGTGTCCAGGGCTTCGCGAGCGTTGCGCAGGAGGTTGACAAGGGCGATCTGGATCTGGGCGGCATCGCCCATCACCGCAGAGCTGATCTCCAGCCCCTCGCGTTGCACGGTGATTCCGGCAGCTTTGAGGCTGGGGGCGACGTAGAGCAGGGCGCTGCGGGCCACATTGGCCAGGTTGATCCTTTGGTGGTGGGTCTGAACGTTGCGCAGCAAGGTGCGCATCTTCTCGATCGTGGTCACCACCGCTTCGGCATTGTCGGCGATGGAGCTCAGGTGGCTGCCGAGGGGTGCCGGCAGGGGAGGGTTGCTGGGGTTGAGGAGCAACTTGCTGTTGAGCAGGAGGGCGCTGAGGGGGAGATTGATCTCATGGGCGATGGCAGCGGCGTGGAGGCTGCTCTTGAGTTTGTCCTCCAGCAACAGCAGGGTCTGGGCATCGCTGAGGCGTTCCCGTTCGGTGGCCTCAGCAAGCTGCCGTCGGGCCCGGATCAGGCGGTTCACCAGGGCCCCGAACGCCTCGGAAACGGCTTCGATTTCGGTGGCGGTGCCCTTGGGGAGCTGGGGCTCAAAAGTGAGCACACTGGACTCCCTACCGACCAGCTCCGTGGCGGTTTGGCTGCGCCGGCGTAGCAACTCCAGTGGGGCCAGCAACCAGTTGCCCACGCGGATGGTCGCCGCCATGGCCGTGGCCACGGCTCCCAGGCTGAGCAGCAGGGCGATCAGGGCATGGCGCTGGCTGGCCTGCACGATCTGATCTGAACGGATGGCTGTGATCAACAACCAGTTCAAGCCTTCCGCCTCTCCCCAGGGATGAAGATCCACGATGTAGGTTTGGCCACTGATCTCAATCGCCTGGCGCGATTTCTGGCGTTTGGTCCAGTGGATGCCGCTGGGCCGTGCTGGCAGCGCTCCGGCCGGCCCACTGGCCAACAGGCGGCGACGGGCGCCCTGCACCAGGGGGTCTGGGATTTGGTCGAGCCGCACCCGCTTGACGTCGTCACCGGTGCCGGTGCTGCTGAAGCCGGGCCGCGAGCTGGCGACCACCATGCCGTCCGACTCCACGATCAGGGCAAAGCCGTTCTGGTCTTTCCAGACCTCCGCCAACCAGGTATCGAGCTGGCTGAGCATGAAGTCGATGCCGATCACGCCCAGCAGCTGACGGTTGGAGCCATAGATCGGCTGGTTGTAGGAGATCGCCAGCACCTCGGGCTTGTCTTCCCACTGGTAGATCGAACTCCACCTGGCCTTGCCGGCCTTGACCGTCTCGATGTACCAGGCCTCTTCATGGCTGGCGGTCATGTCGGGGATCGTTTCCAGCAGCTGCCCCCGCTGTCCCTTCGGACCCAGGGCATAGACGCCGAGGGTTCCCTTGCCCAGGGGGCTGGAGAAGGCGTCTTCGTTCAGCACGAACGTGCCGGTGTCGAGCCGCTCCACCCCGAGGAACTCCCCCTGGGTGCTGCCCCAGTTGATGTAACCGAGGGGGAAAAACTGCATCTGGCTCCAGAACCGCCGCCCCATGGCTTCGAAATCGTTCAGGGAGAGCTGTCCTTGCTCGATGGCCAGCGCGTTGAGGTTGTTGACCAGCCGTGGGGCCGTCAGCCGGCCGGAGAGCTGATGGGAGAGGTCGGTGATCGCCTGCTGTTGGCGATAGGCCTCGGCGTGGCTGAAACCGCTGCGTTGGCCGCTGAAATAGGCCATGCCGCCCACCGCCCCGCTCACCAGCAGGAGCTGCAGGCTGGTGGCCCAGATGATCCGCTGACGCAGGCCTCGGGTCATCAAGGCAGCTGGCCCAGATGCAGGGCTGCCCGGCGAACGAGCTCGGCGCCGCTGCACTGCAGCCGGCGGGCAATGGCCTTGCGGTGGGTTTCGACGGTGGCGATGGATAGCCCGGTGCTGTAGGCGATCGCCTTGTTGGCCATCCCCCGGCCGATCAGGCCGAAGATCTCCCTCTGGCGTGGGGTGAGCCCCTCCACCTCCTGGAGCGACCCGGGTCCCTCAGCGTGGGTCTCCAGCAGAGCCTCTTCAATCACAGATTGAAGGGTTTCGTAGGTGGAGGTCTTGTCGACCACGCCGACCAGCATCAGCTCCAGGTCTTCAGGGCACACGAAGCTGCTGGCCTGAGCTGAGAGCACCACCACCTTGGCCTGGGGCTGGAGCAGGCGCAGGAACCGGGCCACGATCAGGCCTTCCCCGTCAGGGAGGGCCAAGTCCAGGATGAGGGCGTCGGGGCGGTGGAGGCGGCAAGCCTCCAGGCCTTCACGGCAACTGGTGGCGATGCCCACCACCTCCAGTCCCTGGATCGCCTGCAACATCTTGCAAAGCAGCTGCAGAAACATCACCTGGTCTTCCACGATCAGGCAACGCAACGACAAGGGACACCAGCGGAGGCCCCATCCTGCCTGGGGAGCGGTGCCAGCTCCATCGTTTGATAAGCCCTTGACGAGATTTGAACTCGTGACCTCTCCCTTACCAAGGGAGTGCTCTACCACTGAGCTACAAGGGCATGTGGAAAGGTGGGCCGGGTTGGATTTGAACCAACGTAGGCAGAGCCAGCGGATTTACAGTCCGCCCCCATTAACCACTCGGGCACCGACCCGAACCACACCATCAGAACTTACCAGCCGACGATCCCTCCCCATGCAGCTGCTTGTGCTCCACGGTCCGAACCTCAACCTGCTGGGTCAGCGGGAGCCGGGTTTGTACGGCTCCCGCACCCTCGCCGAGATCGATGGCTCCCTGGCCCGCCAGGCGGCCGAGCTGGGGGTTGAACTGGCCTGCTTTCAGAGCAACCACGAAGGGGCCCTGGTGGACCGCATCCAGCAGGCGGCAGGCGGGGCTGTCGATGGCATCTTGATCAACGCGGCGGCCTACACCCACACCTCCGTGGCGATCCGCGATGCCCTGTTGGCGGTGGCGATCCCCTTTGTGGAGCTGCACCTCAGCAACACCCATGCCCGCGAATCCTTTCGCCACCACTCCCTGCTGGCCGACAAGGCGGTGGGGGTGATCTGCGGTTTTGGCGCTGGCAGCTACAGCCTGGCGCTGCAAGGGCTGGTGCAGCACCTGCAGGCGCGGCCATGAGCACCGCTGCTCCCAGCAGCCCGGTGGCTCGGGTGAAATGGCTGGCGGCCCCGAGCTCCGCCGCCTGGCTGCAGCAGGCGATGGCCGAGGCCGATCTGGTGTTGATCGACCATGCCCACTGCGAGCGCAAGGCGGCTGGGGTAGCCCTGCAGCTGATGTTCCGCTACCCCTCCGATGGGGAATTAGGGGCCGTGCTCAGCCCCCTGGCCCGGGAGGAGCTGGAGCATTTCGAGCTGGTGCTGCAGCTGCTGCAGCGGCGCTCCATCGCCCTGCGCCCCCTGGCCGCGCCCCCCTACGGCGCTGGTCTGGCCAGGCTGGTGCGACGCCAGGAACCTGAGCGCATGCTCGACAGCTTTCTGGTGGCCGGCTTGATCGAGGCCCGCAGCCATGAGCGCATGGCCCTGCTGGCCACCCACAGTGCCGACGTCGAGCTCCGGGCGCTCTATGGCGCCTTGCTGGCCAGCGAGGCCCGTCATTTCGGCCTGTATTGGCTGCTGGCGGAGCAACGCTTTTCACGGCCGGTGCTGGTGGAGCGGCTGCGGCAGTTGTCGGTGTTGGAAGCGGAGCTGCTGGCGACGCTCTGGAGCGAAGCGAGATTTCATAGCTGAGCTCAGACGCATGCGATCAACCTGAACCAGCAAACGCCGCTGGCGGCTCGCCAGCGCAAAACTTGCTGGGGCTCGCCTTCAGGTTGCTGGTTGCGATTTCAAACGGGAGGCGATGGCGACCGGCGTGCAGCACGCCGGTCTCTGGGCTGGGGCTGGCTGTGAGCGTTCAGCTGATCCAGGCCTGGTTGAACACAGCCACGTGTGGCAGCCAGATGTTGAGGTCGGCCTGGCGATCCCCATCCACGTCGCCCTGGAGGAGACCACCGAAGAAGCGGAGTTCTGCGGCTGAGCCTGTGAATGCATGCTTGCCGATGTAATCCCAGCCTGGGTTGTTGAAGGGATTGTCGCCATCGAGTATGGCGGTGATTCCAAGCCGATCGCCCTTGTTTCCCTGGAAATCCGTGATCGTGTCCTTCCAGGAACTCTTGACGTCCTTGGCCTCCCAGGCGAAGAAATCTGCGCCTTTGCCACCGGTCATCCGATCCGATCCTTCGCCCCCCTGGAGCCAGTCCTTGCCATCTGCAGCGGTGAGAACGTCGCCGCCCCGGCCGCCCGAGAGGGCGTCGTTGCCCTGACGGCCGATGAGGATGTCATGGCCTGCCTGCCCCACCAGCTCACTGTTCCGCCTGGTTGCCACCAGTCGGTCGTTGCTTTGGCTGCCGATCTTCTGATCCACCAGGGTGGAGGCTTCAATGGCGGTCCGATTGGCCTCCAGGGTGAGGAACATGGCCTGGGCGGTCATTTCCTGGCCACTTTGGGTGTTGTGAATCGTGTCGAAATACAGGTAGCTGTCGGTTTGGTCTTCTGTTAGTGGTTTGTTGGTTGACTGGGCAAAGCTGAATGTGTTGCTAATGTCATAGCTGGCGAAGTTGCCAAGCTTTGATCCGTAAGATTTCCAATTGTCTCCAAATTCTGGAGAGAAGTAGGTCAGCGCTGCGTAGGGGAACTCTGCGTTCAGTTCCTGCACCATCGCGGCGTAGTCGGCTTGGAATTGCTCCAGGCCATCAGCCTCCACAAAGCTTGCCCAGCTCGTCACCCATTCCGGTGCATCCGGTTGCTTGGCTTGCAGGAGGAGGCCGCTGAGAAAGGGCATCTGGTAGGCAACGCCATCCACCACGCCGCGGAAGTCGGCCAGGGCAAAGGTCATCAGCTGGCGACTCCCAACGGCACGTAGTTGGACGGTGAGGTTGTTGCGCATGTTGATCATCACCTGATCCAGAACACCTTCGATGTCTGGGTTCGCGGCGATGGATGCGATCAGGAGGTCGTTGGAGCCCCCCTGGATCATGGTGAGTTCGTTGGAGGCTGGCCGTACGCCTTGCCGCAGAGCCGTGAGGATCTGGTTCTGAACGCCTGTTTGGGCCAGCTTCGGATAGGCCGTGGAAAGCGTTACCCCGCCACCCGGCACGGTGATCACGTCGTAGAGGGAGCCGGTGGCGCTGGTGGCGCCACCGATGGCGTAGGAGGGGCCAGCCGGGGTGCCGATGCCTGGGGTGGCCACGTACGGATTGGCCAGGGCGTAATAGAACGAAGGGATGTCCAGGTCAGCCGGTGATGTCTCTGAATCGGTGGCGATTCCCAGGAGGTTGCGCAGGCCCAGTTGGCAGCCGAAGTTGGCATTGCTGAAGGTGACACCACTCCAGGCAGGCGCGGCGGTGGGAGCCTGGACTGTCTTCTGGATGTAGGATCCATAGTCGCCATAGGAGCTGAGGCTGTCGCCGAAGCCATAAAGACCGCGGAATAGATTCTTGCTCGAGGAATTGGATTTGGCGGTCATTGTGATTCGTGGCGGTAGATGTTTAATGGATATTAGCAGAAGGTTCGGCAGGCTGGGTATGAGGATCTTGTTTCAGGTTGAACTCGGTTGAATTCGCGATGTTCAGTTGATGCTGGCTGTGTGGAGCTGTTTGCGTGCTGAGCGGTGGTAGCTCTCGCTCTGCGGGCAGCCTGCCCTTGGATGTTTGGGTCGGCAGAAGGTCTGCCAGGAACGGCCAGAGGCGCAACGGGGACGCCGGTTCCTGTTCAACATCGAAGGCATCGCCGTTGACTACCCCCAGAGCCTTATTAGTCCGAGTTTTGCTTAGAAGAATTATCTTCGTGCCGCTTCACCATGCCCACTCCCGGGGAAGCTGTTCGTTGGGCTGATGCTGGCTGGGGATCGTTCGGGCTGGGTTACTGCGTTGATGGCCGCAAGACCGGGCGCTTTCTGTCTCTACTGTGCGGGTTGCTGCTGATGGTGCTCCCCTGGCTGTTCCGTAGAAGCCAGGTTCCCGGCCTGCTCGGGGTCGATCGGGTGCCACTGGCTTGTCGCGGCAGCCTGCAGGTCGGCAAGTCTGGCAGCAAGGCTTGAGCCAGCGACTTCAGCTCAGGGCGTGAGGCTGGCCAAGCTCAGCTTTGAAGACCAGGCTGGAGGGGCGCGTGGATCTGAGTTTTGGAGCGAACGCTTCGCCGCTCACATCCGCGCCATCGCATTGATCTTGGCCAACTTGTCGGGGGAGAGGCCCTCCAGCTCTTCGATGCTCACCAGCCCGTCTTTGAGGAAACTGGCGAAAACGAACAGCAAGCCGGATAAGCGGAAATCGAACCGTCCTTCGATTTCGTGGCGTCGGATGCTGAGGAAATCATGCAACTGCCAGACGTCTTCTGAACCCGTGAGATTGGTCGCCTTGCCGCGCAGATCACCGATCAGCGATTCCACCTCCCGGGCCATGGCACGATCAAAAACGGCTTGAGCCAGGCCTTGCTCCTGTGTTGTCCAGCCGGCCACCTCGGTTTCCATCGGCCCCATGTTTTTGCGGAGACGCTATCGGCTGGTTTTCGTCAGCGCGAGCCCAGTGGGATCGACGATGTGATCTGTGATGAACTGCCGCCGCCGTTCGGGCAGTTGGAACCAGGGCAGCTGCGGATCTTCGTGGTGTTCCCAGTGGTAGCCGAAGTGATAGCAGGCCAACAAGGACAAAGCCGGTGTCAGGGGCAAGCTGCGGGAGTGATGGCGATCGACAGCCGTGGCGGCCCCTTCCCTGTGAGGCAGATAGGTGCCGAACAGAAACAACTGGATGGAACTCAGCAGCAACGGCAGGATCCAGAACAGCAGCAGGTTGGCCAAGGGCTGCGATGTCAGCCGATCGAGCAGCAGGGCGCTGATCAGCCAGAGTCCCAGCAGGCTGGCCATCTGGGCCGGGCTGAGGTACTTCGCCATGAAGCGGACGTACCAGGCGGCGGCACTGCGGTGGTGGCCATCGTGATGATCGGGATCGCTCTGGCTGGCGGGGGCCAGGTGGTGGCGCTGATGGTTGTGGCGACAGCTCTCCCAGGGCAGGCAGGCATAGAGGCCCAAGGCCAGGCGGCCGAGTCGATCGTTCCAGCGCTGGGAGCTGGGCAGGAGCGAGCCGTGCATGGCGTCGTGGGCGACGATGAACAGGCCTGTCTGCAGGAAGGTTCGAGCCAGCACCGCCAGGATGATCAGGGCCGGTGGCAGAGAGGCTCGATCAAGGGGGAGCAGCACGGCCAGGCTGGCGGCCCAGGCCCCGATGATGCCAACAGAAAACCACAGTCCCCGAAGCGGGGACTGTGGCGTCAGTTGGCAACCTGGCTGGCAGGAGCGACCGATCAACGGGCGAACTTGAGCAGCTCGGCGGCTGAAGCCAGCAGATCGATGGCGACGAAATAGATCTTGCCCTGGGGATCCAACAGGAAGCGCCAGGCCACATTCATGCCCACGCCGGCGCCGAACCAGGGGGTCTGAACCTTGCCGGTCACCTTGATCTGGGTGAAGCCACCATCCGAGGGTTCGATCACGCCCCGATCCGGCAACAGCTGGAGGTTCTGGCAGTCTTCACGGAAGAAGCGCAACACGGCGTCGCGGCCCACAATCGGCCGCTGGAACGGGGGTTGCAGGGCGCCGTCAGGCAGGAACAGCTCAATCAGATTGTCGAAGTCGTTGGCATTGAGCAGATTCATATACTCAATCACCGTGGGGTTAGCCACGCCTTCGATCACAACACTGCTGCGCTGTTCAGGAGCGGTGGGGAGCACGATGGGCTCGTTCACCCGTTCGACGGCAGCGCCTTTGCCGGGATCAAAACCCATGTCAACGACGAAGTTGCGCAGCACGGTGATCTGCTGACCCTTGTCGATCGTTTTGAGTGACTCGAGCACGGCGGCGGCATTGGCCGAGAGCTGGTAGCCGGCGGGGATCGGGGCGACGAGGCCCTGCTCCATCCATTCGCCCAGCTTGTACCAGAAACCAAGCTTGATGTTGACCGACCAGGAGGCGTACCAGCGGCCAAACTCAGTGTCAGCGTGGTTGGCCAGATCACACATCACCTGGCTCTGCTCGGCAAAGTTCATCCCGCGGATGCGGTTGAGCATTGGCTCGGCGAACTGCATGCGGGCGGCTCCCGGAGCCGCGATTGTGATCGTCTTGCCCATTTCGAGGTAGGCGTACCAGATCAGCGCCAGCTGATCTTCGGCGCTGAGCAGGTTGTAACGGGCTGTCAGAGCCGGTACGACGTCTGCCGACTGGGTCTCGGGAAAAATCTTCGTAGCCCTGTCAAGGGTGAACATGCGACCTCAGTCAATGGATTCGATACAAAACCTAAGGCAGCGCCTTGCGGCTTGTTTGGGTGGGTAACCGTTTGGCATGTCAGCCAGATCGCTCCGGTCTGTGTTCGGCGCGGCTGGTGCCTCCCTGGGGGCAGGTTCCGTTCATCAGGGCTTGGCGCGTTGCAGGCCATTGGCCAGAGCGCTTGGAAGGGATGCCGGGCCTCGCTCCTGGCGGACGTCGCCAGATGCTGCTCACGCAGCCGGGGGGGGCGTTCGACAGCCAGCGCATCAGCTTTGCGGATGGTGGCGTCTTGCCAGGCCGGTGGCTTTGGCTGAATCTGCTGTTGATCTGCGTCGGCCTTGTTCCACTGGTGCTGTCGCCGTGCTGCCGGATCAACCCGGCCAGGACAGTGGCGCTGCCGAGCCAGTGGCACAGCCGCTTTTGGCGCAAGGCCGCTCCGCCAGAGTTGGGACTGGCCTCAGGCCGAGGCTGCCTGCCGTCGCTGCAGTCCAGCGCTGATTGCCGCCAGGCCTGCCAGGCTCAGGGCCCCCCCGGCGGCGAGGAAAACCAGGGTCTGGAGCAGCAGCAGCACCAGTCCTAGGGCCGAAAAAGTCTTGATCTGAATCTTGGCCTTGATCAGCAGGCCCAGCAGCAGCAGCACGGTGGCCTGCAGGCTGACGATCTTGGCGGCGCTCAGCGGACAGAAGGGATTGGGTAACAGCATGAACGCTCGCAGTTTTTCTGCATGTTGACGGGTGAGGCGTCTGAGTGTGGCGGTCCGTTGGACCCTCCATGGCTGTAGACGGCCGCGTCCCTTTCCGTGGTGTCAAAGCCGAGGCCCGAATGCCCTGATCAGAGGGTGAACAGGGTGGAACAACAGGCTTATCATTCCGGCGGCGTAGATACACCTCCTTTGTCCGCGATGAATCGGGACGAATGACTGGTCAAGTCCTTCGTCAGGTAGTGGATGTGATGTGAATTGACGGGGTCTGTGCAGTCGGGGGGTACGGTCGCGGCCCCCGGGCGGCAGTCGCGACCGCCTGGGGATTGCGTGCTGCACTTCTCAGGAGCTGGAGGTCTGCAGGGCAGGAATGTCGTCCAGCTCCGGGATGGCGGCCATGCTCTCGGCGGAGAACATGCGCCGCCCCTCCTGCTGCCAGTGCTCGTCCTGCTCCAGCAGTACTCCCCCCACCAGGCGGGTGATCGCGGCGTTGTTGGGTGAGATGCCGACGATACGGTTTTGGCGCTTGATTGCCTCGTTCGCTCGCTCCAACAGGTTGGTGATCGACATCTTGCGCCAGTGCTGCTGCAGGAAGTGGCGGAAGGCGAGCACGTCTTCCCTTGCCTCGATCCGGCGGCGGCGCTGAAGGATCGAGGGCAGGAAGCCCTCGGAGCGCAGTTTGGGGATCAGCAGACCCAGGTCTCCCACCTGGGTGGTCAAGCTGTGCGGCCGGTAGCCGTTGCGGTAGTTGGTCCGCTCCTCGCTGCGCTCATGGGGATCGGTACCGAGCACGGCGGCGACCTCTATCCCAAACACAGCCACACGCTGCCGACCCCGAGCGCCACTTCAGTCACAACGACGGTGGCTGAATCTCAGGCGGGCGATCAGGTGGCTCAGACCTTGTGCACCAGCAGCTCGATGCGGATCTCTTCGATCAGGTTGTTGTAGATCTCGGCAAAATCTTCGAGCCGATCCTCCGGTGTCAGTAGTCCCTTGGCCTCCAGCAGCTGGCGGGTGTGGGCATCGGCCACGTACTGCACCGCCGCCAGCTCGAAGTCCACCTTCAGGATGTGGGCCCAGGGGGTCATCGGTGAGGCCACCGCCGCCGCCTGATCACATTCGGCCCGCGAGAACATCGCAAGCGTCTGGGGCGTGACCCGGCGCACATGGCTGGGATCGGTGCGGAAGTGTTCGTGCAAGGGATGGGGCACGTTGATGCGGAGGCGGGCGCCGTCGGCGCAGACCCGGTAGAGCTCGGTGATCACCGCCAGGAAGGTGTCGGTGCTGGCGCCGAGATGCTCGAGCACATGGTTGAGCAGCACCTCCTCGGCGCCGTCCGTGGGGAGATCCCAGGGGGTGCGCTCCAGATCCATGACCACATCGGGCTTGAAGCTCGCCACCGAATCGATGTTCAGGTAACCGGCGATCGGCCGCGGTCCGCAACCCAGATTCAGCTTCATCGCCATCGCCATCGCCACCCAGGTGGTGGGATCCTAAGGACCATGCCCTGGACCCCCTACGCCGACAGCATCGAAGCGGTGCTCAGCATCAGCGGCCTGCTGCTGATCGTCGCTCTGGTGCTCAGGCCGCCGGCGGCCGGGCCAGGGCCGGATCCAGAGGCGGATTGTTCGGCGCCGCCCCCGCCAGCAGATCCTCGATCTCACAGACCGGAAAGCGATTGATCGCCTTCAGAGCCTTGCGCGAGTTGGTGCGCAGTTGCTCGCTGATCGCCTCGCCATAGGGCACCTGGGCCAGCAGATCGACGGTGCGGCGCAGGATCCGCACCACGTCCCCCTCGTCGAGGGAGGTGTTGGCGATCAGGTCACTCCAGCTGGCTCCCTTGGCCCAGGCATGCACCAGGCCGGTGAGTTCCGGCTCCCACCACACCGGCACCACCACGGAGCGCTGCTCCTGCTGGCGTTGCAGCTCGCGTCGCAGGCTGCGCAGATCGTGCAGGGCCTCCTCCACCAACGGCGGTGGCGGCCAGCCGCACCAGAGATCGGGGCGGTTCACTTCGGTGGAGATCGCTTCCAGCACCGCCGCCAGTTCGGCCGGATCGAGGCCATCGAGATGGCCGCTCATCAGGGCCAGGCCCAGCCACAGCTCGTTGTCACCGCGCAGGGAGGCGACGGTGCGCCCCACCTCGGTGGGTTCCAGGCCGTTCTCACCGTCCATCGCCCCGAAGAAGCCGAGGATCTCGATCAGGTGCAAGAAGGTGTCCCAGTGGCGATTGGCGCGGTGATGCAAGATCCGCCGCCGTTCGTCGATCTCCAGCTCCAGCTCCTCCATGCGGCGGCGATGTTTCTTGAGCTGCTTGCGATCGCCGAAGCGATGGGCCGGATGCAGCTCCAGCTCCTCTTCCAGCTGGTGCACTAACTCGGCCTGGTGCCGCACCTCGCCGGCCAGGTCGTAGCGGGGGGTGTGCATGTCGTGGCGGCGGGCCATCGAGGCCACCGCCAGGGCCAGACCAGCGCTGATGTTGTTGCCGTGGCGGAGTTCACCGGGGTGGTGCAGGTCGGGCGGATCGAGCTGCTCCACCTGCAGGCAGCTGAGTTCGGCATGCAAGCTCACCACCGCCGCACAGGGCAGCAGGATCCAGACGTTCTCGTCGCTGAGGCAGAGCAGCAGCGGAAACTGGCCGGGGCCAGCCTGCTTGGCGACGATCACCGCCGGGGTCACCCTTCCTTTCAGCTGGGGCGCCTTGATGCTCACCAGGGTGCCTTCGCTGGCGAACTGCAACGCCAGGGTGAGTTCGTGGGCCAACGTCTCCTCGGCCTGCTGCTGCAGAATCCGCAGCAGGCGGCGCTCTTCGAGCAAGTGGCCGCGCTGCTTTTCGTAGTCTTCGAAGTCGTCCCAGGGCACATCGGCGTCGCTGGCGGCCAGCAGCTCCAGCTGGCCGGTGAGTTCAGCGATGCGGGCCTCGTCTTCGGCCAGGTCGAGGCTCGCCAGGTAGCGGCCGAAGCTGCGATCCACCAGTTCCCGTGCCTTGGCCAGGTCGTAGCGCTGCAACAGGTTCAGCACCATGCCGTAGCTGGGGGTGAACTGGCTCACCAGCGGATCGGCGGGACTGGTGGCCAGCGCGCCGGCCTCCCGCACCCCTTCAAAGCGGCTCTGCACCGTCACCACATAGCCCTGGGTATCCAGGCCCCGCCGGCCGGCCCGACCGGCCATCTGCAGGAATTCGCTGCCCATCAGCGGTCGGTGGCCCCGCTCGGTGCGCTTGGAGAGGGCCGAGATCACCGTGGTGCGGGCGGGCATGTTGATGCCGGCGGCCAGGGTTTCGGTGGCGAACACCACCTTGATCAAGCCTTGTTGGAACAGCTCTTCGATCAATTCCTTCCAGGCCGGCAATACACCGGCGTGGTGGGCGGCGATACCGCGCAGCAGCGCATCGGCGTGGCCGCCATCGCGCACCGCCTCGGGGGCTGCCGCCACGTAGGCGTCGAGGCGGGCGCGGATGCGAGCCTGCTCCTCAGGGGTGACCAGGCACACCTTGCCGAGATCGCGCAGCGACTTGTCGCAGCCGCGGCGGCTGAAAATGAAGTAGATGGCTGGCAGCATCTGGCGCTCCGCCATCTGGGCCACCACGAAAGCGATCGGTGGCGCCTCCGGCTGGGGCGGCCGCACCTCTTTGGGGCCCTTGCGGCGGGTGGTTTTAGGAGGCCGCCAGACTTTGCAATTGTCGTGCAGCGCCGTGCCCTCGTCGTTGAGCAGGGGATGGAGCCCTTTGGCGCTGCAGAAACTGAAAGCCAGGGGTACAGGACGGAAATCGCTGTGCACCAGCCGGGTGGGGCCATGCACCTTTTCGATCCAGTCGGTGAGCTGGCCGGCATTGGCCACGGTGGCCGAGAGGGCCACCAGCTGCACCCGACTCGGGCAGTGGATGATCGATTCCTCCCAGACGGTGCCGCGCTGGGAGTCGTTCATGTAGTGGCACTCGTCGAGCACCACGGCCTCCACATCGGCCAGGGGATCGTCGCCTTCGCGGTCGATCTCCGCGTAGAGCATGTTGCGGAAAATCTCGGTGGTCATCACCACGATCCGAGCCTCGCGGTTGAGGCTTAGATCACCGGTGAGCAGCCCCACGTTGTGGTCGCCGAACTGGTGGCGAAAATCACGCAGCTTCTGGTTCGAAAGTGCCTTGAGCGGCGTGGTGTAGAAAACTTTCTGGCCATGGGCCAGGGCCCGATGGATGGCGTACTCGCCCACCAGGGTCTTGCCCGAGCCGGTGGGAGCACTCACCACCACCGAATGTCCCTGGCTGAGCGCATCAATCGCTTCCAGCTGGAAGCGATCGAGCGGGAAGGGGAACAGCTCGCCCAGGGGCGGCACGGAGCCGGTGATCGGGCGGTCGGGCATGAACCAATCTTATGGGGTGGGGGTTGCTCATCAGGTATCGCAGTGCTGGGGCTCTGGAGAAGTGCTTTGACCGCGGATCCGGTGAGCGCGGATCAGTCCTCTTCCACCAGGGCCTCGATGCGCCCGCTGTTGACGGCTTCCACCAGGGCGGTGTGGTCGCGCCCGGTCTGATCGGCATAGGCCAGGGCGAACTGGCCCAGGGCCCGATCGAACTTGTCGCCCTTGCCGAGATAGCCGCTGATCCTGGCTCCGTCCCCGGACTTGGCGTGGGCGCGGGCCAGGGTCCAGCCGCAGTATTCGCAGTAGCGCGAGAGCTGGACAGCGGTAATCCCTTCGAGCGGGAAGGCCATTTTCATGTCGCGCAACTGGCGCACATAGAAATCACGGCCACGGCGTCCGCGCACCCAGCCGAGAAAGATGTCACTGGAGGACTGGGTCAGCCGTTGTCCCATGACGACACGCTGGCCCTGATTGTCATAGCGGCTCGGCTCGGTGTAGGGCTCAAGCACGGAACGCCGGACCTCCTTGACTTGCAGGATCAGCGGATGGTTATCCTCAGAAAAGAACAGTCCGATCAGGCAGCGGGTGCCGACACTGCCGATGCCGACCACCTTGAGAGCCGCATCTTCGAAGCGATAGCGATCAAATAGAACCCGGCGTTCATCGGAGAGCGTCTGACGGTAGTCCTCCAGCCCCTCCCGAAAGATGGCGTCGAAATCTTCGATCGCTGGATGGTAGAGAACTGGCGGTTGATCGAGGATGCGGGGTCGACCGCCGACACTGGTGACAATTTTGGGGAATAGATTGTCAAGAACTCTGCCGCGGGCTTTTTGGGCCAACGCTTCGCGGCGCTCCTTGGCCCTGGCATCAGGAGCCATAGCAATGATACTGTCCATATCGAGGCGGTTGTACCAGACTTCCAGCGGGCTCATGTGTGAATACCCACGCAGATGCTGGCGATAGGAGCGCACGCAATCGCGAACGGCCGCCTCTGACGCCTCGTCGTCGAGATCATTCTCGCGACCGGCGACGACCACACTGGTGACCAGACGCTTGAGATCCCACTCCCAGGGAGCTGGGTGAGTTTCATCGAAATCGTTGAGATCAAAGACCAGATTGCGCTCAGGGGTGGCGAACAGCCCGAAGTTCAGAAGATGGCAGTCACCGCAGGCCTGCACCTGGACGCCGATGCTGGGCGTTGTCGCCAGGTCATAAGCCATCAAGGCGGCTGAACCGCGCAGAAACGTGAACGGACTGCGGAGCATGCGCCCATAGCGAATCGGGATCAACTCCGGCAATCGATCGTGATTGGACTCTTCCAGGACGGCAATCGGATCCCGCCGATCGCCACGCGGCTGCCAGTGCGCGTGATCTTCGCGGGGGATCTGCTGCCGCAGCGCTTTGCCGATCGCCACCCGTTCCGGCCTGGCCCGGAATTGGGCCTGCGAGGCGCCGCGGGGGCTGGTCTGCGGTTGATCGTTCATTCAGCTACTGCTCCTGATGGACCCTAGGGATGGCGCTGTGCGCCGGCATCGCTTGATTCGTCAGAACGTCGATGAGTTCAGCCATCGGGGAATGGGGTGAGTTGATGGCGTTCCACAGGCAAGATCATCGGTGGCATTGACAAGTCGCAGGCCGGTCTGGCCCCCCAACGGCTTCATTCCCGATCGCTGTCGGCCTTGCCGTCGCGCTCCCCAGCCCCCGCGCCATCCGAGACTTGCCCGCGTTCCTGCCCTCAGGACGCTCTGAGCCCCTCCTCCCTGCCCTCCGGCTCCGGCACCGACGGCGCCTTGCCCGCGGTGGCAGCTGCTGTGCCGCTTTGGCGCCAGCAGCTGCACCACGGGCTTGAGGCCTTGCCCGCCGCTCGCCGCCGCCTGCTGCGCAGCCTGGAGCCTGCGGCCAGCGCCCAGCTCCAGCCCTCGTCGACCGCTGGCACGGCGGCAGGCCCCCTGCTGGATCTGGCCAGCAACGACTACCTGGGCCTCAGCCGGCACCCAGCCGTGCTGGCCGCCGCTGCCGCTGAACTGGCGGTCAGTGGCCTGGGGGCCGGCGCCTCACGACTGGTGTGCGGTACCAGGCCGGTGCATCTGCAGCTGGAGGCGGCACTGGGCGCCTGGCTGGGGCGCGAGCGGGCTTTGCTGTTCCCCAGCGGCTTCCAGGCCAATCTCGCCGCGGTGACGGCCCTGACCGATCGCCACAGCCTGGTGCTGGCTGATCGCCTCATCCACCACTCCCTGCTGGCCGGCGTGCGCTGCAGTGGGGCCCGCCTGCAGCGCTTCGCCCACAACGATCCGGCCGATTTGGAGCGGCGTCTGCTGGCGGCCCGGCGGCAGCGCCCTGGCGGGCGAGTCCTGGTGCTCTGCGAAAGCCTGTACAGCATGGAAGGCACCAGTCCACCGCTGGCGGCTGTGGCGGCCCTCTGCGCCCGCCATGGGGCGCCCTTGCTGGTGGATGAGGCCCACGCCCTGGGCGTGATCGGTGCCGGCGGCCGCGGGCTGGCCCATGGGCTGGCGGCTGTGACGATCGTGAGCGGCACCTTCGGCAAGGCCTTCGGCAGCGGTGGTGCCTTCCTGGCCTGCGACTCGCTGGTGGGCGAGTGGCTGCTGCAGAGCAGCGGCGCCTTCCGCTACACCACCGCCCTTGCTCCGCCCTTGGCGGCTGGTGCCCTGGCGGCTCTCGGCGAGATTCAGGCCGATCCCCTGGCGGCGATAGCCCTGCTGGAGCGCGCTGAGCGCTGGCGCCAGGGCCTGGCCGCGGCGGGCTGGCCCCGGCCCCCTGGCAGTGGGCCGATCCTGTCGGTGCTGATCGGTGCGGACGACCAGGCGCTGCAGCTGCAGCAGCAGCTCGAAGTGGCGGGTCTGCTCAGTGTTGCGATCCGGCCACCCACGGTGCCCCCCGGCACGGCCCGGCTGCGGCTGGTGTTGCGCCAGGATCTTCCTTCGGGCACCCTCACCCGTCTGCTGGCCGCCCTAGGTCCGCCCCCGGCTTCAGGTGCTTAACCGCCCACACCTGCATCTGGATCGCCATGTCAGCAGTTGAAGCCGCGGCCCTCCAGGTGATTGCCATGCATGGCTGGTGCGGCGAAGCCTCCCACTGGCAGCCGTGGCAGCGCCAATTCGCAACCCAGCACTGGCATTGGCAGAGCGGCGAACGCGGCTACGGCAGCGCCGAAGCGCAGATCCCGGACTGGCTGGAGCGGGGCGGGCGGCGGGTGGTGATCGGCCATTCGCTGGGGCCCCACCTGCTGCCCGAGGAGCTGTTGGACGAGGCAGACGCCGTGGTGCTGCTCGCCAGCTTCGGCCGCTTCGTGCCACCTGGCCCCCCGGGCGAACGGCTGTCCCAGGCCCTTACCACCATGGCCAGTCAGCTGGATGACAGCGAAGCCGCCCGGGCGATGCTGCGCCGCTTCCTGCGCCAATCCGCCGCCCCCGATCCGATCGAGCTGTCTCCCCCCGGACCGGCGCAGGGCCCGTTGGGCCCGGAGCAACGCCAACGGCTGCGTGACGATCTGCAGCTGCTGCATGACACCGCAGGCCTGCCGGCGGGCTTTCCCCTGGCCGGCCCCGTCCTGGTGGTGGAAGCGGCGCAGGACCGCATCGTGGCGCCTGAGGCCCGGGAGCTGCTGCGCCAGGAGCTGAGCGGCGCGGCGTGGCTGACCATCCCAGGTGCGGGTCACAGCCTGCTGAGCGCGCCGGTGCTGCCCCTGGTGCTGGAGTGGCTGCAGCGCACCCTGGCGCCATGACAGCCGTGCTTTCCGCCGATGAGGCGAGCTCCGCGTTCAGCCAGCGGGTGCTGACGGGTTTCGGCCGTCAGGCGGCCAGCTACGAGCCCCAGGCCCGTCTGCAGCAGAGCGTCGCCTGGCGGCTGGGCCGGCTCTGCCGCGATCTGCCCCTGCCCGCCGGCCCCAGCGCCGATCTGGGCGCCGGTAGTGGCCTGCTCAGCCGCGCCCTGCAGGTCCACCGCCCCGAACTGGCGCAGGCGCCCCCCCTCCAGCTCGACCTCTGCCCCGAACTGCTGGCCCGCAATCCTTTCGCCGGCCCCACCGCTTCCCCCTGGGATCTCAACCAGGGCCTGCCGCCAGCGCTGAGCGGGGCCGCCCTGCTGCTCTCGAGCTTCGCCTTGCAGTGGCTGGACGATCCCGCCGGCCAGCTGGCCCATTGGAGCGGCCGGCTGGCACCCGGTGGCTGGCTGGTTCTGGCCTTGCCGGTGGCCGGCAGCTTCGCGGCCTGGCAGGCGGCTGCCAGTGCCGCCGCTGTGCCCTGCACCGCCCTGCCCCTGCCTCGTGCCGAGGCCTTGCTCGAGGCCGCCACCAGCGCCGGTCTGGAGCTGCGCCACGGCCAGCAGCTGCGCTTCAGCCGCCCCCATCAGGGTGGATTGGCCACCCTGCGCCATTTGCGTCTGCTCGGGGCCACGGCCAGCCGTCAGCCGCCTCTGGCGGCAGGCCAGCTGCGCCGGCTGCTGGCCCATTGGCCCAGCGCACCGCTGCGCTGGGATGTGCTGCTGCTGCTGGGGCGCCGGCCCGCGGCAGCGGGTGCCCCCTGAACTCGCGCCTGCCAGCCTAAACAGCTTGCAACGATGAGCAACCGCCAGCGACCCATGCGCCTGATCGTCTGCGGCACCGATACCGACGTCGGCAAGACGGTGGTGAGCGCGCTGGTGGTGCAGGGCCTCGGGGCCCGCTACTGGAAGCCGGTGCAGAGCGGCCTCGAGGACGGTGGTGACAGCGGCCGGCTGCAGCAGCTGCTGCAGCTGCCGACCGAGCGACTGTTGCCGGAGGCTTACCGCTTCGAGGCTCCCGTCTCGCCCCACTGGGCTGCTGAACGGCAGGGGCTGACGATCGATCCCAGCCGTCTGGCCCTGCCGGCGGGGAGTGAACCGCTGGTGGTGGAAACCGCCGGCGGCCTGCTGGTGCCGCTGCGCCGCGACTGGTTCCAGATCGAGCAGATCGCCGTCTGGGGCCTGCCGGTGCTGCTAGTGGCCCGCAGCGGCCTGGGCACCCTCAACCACACCCTGCTGTCGCTCGAGGCCCTGCGCCGCCGCTCGATCCCGGTGCTGGGCCTGGTGCTCAACGGCCCGCCCCATCCCGATAATCCCCGCACCCTGGAAAGCCTGGGGGGCGTACCGGTGCTGGCCGAACTCCCCCCCCTGGACCCCCTCACCGCCGCCGCCCTGGAGCGTCATTGGCAGGCCAGTGCGCTGCCGCATACGCTAGGTCGATGAGCAAACGTCAACTACTGATCAGCGGCGCCGTCGCCTTGGCCTGCGGGGCCATCCTGGTGATCTTCACCGACATCGAAACAGGCGTCGTCCGCTGGGTGAACTGCGGCCCCTTGGGGGGACCGCAGGAGCAACGCTCGGAGATCTGTCGCTGAGCTCAGTCTGGGCGCTGCCCCCTGCCTCTTGATGGCGCGCCGCCGCTGCGGGGAGTTTTCAGGTGTCCCAGGCTCAGCAACTCAGGGGATGGCCGGCCCAATCCCCGGGCGTAACAGGCGACTGGAGCTGAATGCCGAGCGGTTCCTGGAAGCGTTCCCGTGCATCAGCTTTGCGCCAAGGGGCTCCTGGCGAGTTCGGGAGGGAACCGTCCCAGTCATCATTTCCAGGGTGTCCCCTCACCGCCTGATCCTCCAGGATGACCCCTCCCCCTGCCTGGCATCCCCACCTCTGGCACCCCACCACCCAGGTGGCCCGCTCCGAACCGCCGTTGCGGGCCGTGCGCGGTGAAGGGGCCCTGCTTGAGCTGGACGACGGCCGCCGCCTGATCGATGCGATCAGCAGCTGGTGGGTCACCCTGCACGGCCATGCCGAGCCCTCGATCGCTGCCGCCGTGGCCCTGCAGGCCCGCACCCTCGAGCAGGTGATCTTCGCCAACTTTCGCCATCCCACAGCCGAAGCCCTGGCGGAGCGCCTCAGCGCCCTGAGCGGCTTGGAGCGGCTGTTCTTCTCCGATAACGGCTCCACCGCCGTGGAAGTGGCCCTCAAGATCGCTTGGCAGTGGTGGCAGAACCAGGGGATCGCCCGGACCCAGCTGATCGCCTTCGATGGGGCCTATCACGGCGACACCTTCGGTGCGATGGCGCTGGGGGCGCGGTCGCTGTTCTCGGCTCCGTTCGCGCCGCTGCTGTTTGACGTGGCCCGGGCTCCCTGGCCCGCCACCTGGTGGGGCGACGCGACAGTGGAGGCCCGCGAGGCGGCCGCCTTGACCCGGCTTGAGCAGTTGCTGAGCCAGCCGACAGCCGCGGTGATTCTGGAGCCCCTGGTGCAGGGGGCCAGCGGTATGGCGATGGTGCGGCCGGTTTTTCTGCGTCAGGTGGAGCAACGGGTGCGAGCCGCCGGCGCCCTGTTGATCGCCGATGAGGTGCTGACGGGCTTCGGCCGCTGCGGCGAGCTGTTCGCCTGCCGCCAGGCCGGCATCCGCCCCGATCTGATGGCCCTCTCCAAGGGGCTCACCGGGGGCTTCCTGCCGATGGGGGTGACCCTGGCCAGCGAGACCCTGTATGCCGGCTTCACCGATGAGGAGCCCAGCCACACGCTGTTCCATGGGCACAGCTTCACGGCCAATCCCCTCGGCTGCGCCGCTGCCCTGGCCAGCCTTGATCTGCTGGAGGCCCACCCCCAGCGGCACCGTGGCCTCGAGGCCCGCCATCGGGTTCACCTGGAGGCTCTCGCCGGCCATCGCAAGGTGCGCCATCCCCGCCTGCTGGGCAGCATCGCCGCCTTCGATCTGGCGGTCGAGAACCCTGGCTATCTCCATCCAGCCGGCCGGCGCCTGCAGCAGCTGGCGCTGGCGCAGGGCGTGTTTCTGCGGCCCCTGGGCCACGTGGTCTACCTGCTGCCACCCCTCTGCATCGACGACGACCAGCTGGCCCAGTGCTACGGCGCGATCACCAGCGCCATCGAGCACCTCTGAAGCGCTGGGCTTCGCCTGATTTCGTCGACAGGCCTCAGGGCCCGACCAGGATCGCCGCCTCCACATCGGCGCGAGTCAGGCCGTAGGAGAAGTGGCGCACCCGCTCCTTGCCATCGTGATGCCAGCTGACCTGAAGCTCCTCGATGCCCAGCTCGATGCGGGCACTCCACTGGGGCCGATGCAGATCCCAGACCGCCGAACGGGAGGCCTGCTGGCGGGCGCCGAGCTGGCGCAGCCAGGTCTCCAGGGCCGGCAGGGGATGGTGATAGAGGGGGGTGCGATCGGGCGGCAAGGTCGGCATCGGATCGCCGAAGGGTTCAGGGAGCTTGGCTCAGCACCGAGAGCGGTTGGTCCATGGCCGCGGCCGCCTGGCCCTGAGCCAGGGCTGGGGCAGCTGGCGCCTCGACCCACCAGCTGGGCTTGGTCATCAACGCGGCGCCGCGGGCCCAGGCCAGGCCAACTCCCAGTACCAGGCTGAGCACCAGGGCCAGGGCCAGCAGCACCAGGGCGAACCATTCCCCACCCGAAAGGCTGCGGCGCACCGGGGCCGGCCTGGGTTGGTCGGTATCGCCGGCCGGACTGGCGGGGGGACGGAACACCACCGCCGGCCTGACGGGCTGGCGCAGCCGCTCGTCATAGGAGCGGCGGGCGGCGGGATCAGCGAGCACCCCGTAGGCCTGGCGCAGCTGACGAAAGGCCAGCTCCGCCTCGGCCGCCGGCAGCGCGGTGGTGTCGGGGTGATAGCGCTTGCTGAGGGCCCGGAAGGCCTGGCGCAGCTGCTGGGTACTGGCATCGGGAGCCACCCCCAGCTGCTCGTA
>CALPNT020000026.1 GCA_943325005.2 Bifidobacterium breve
CCGCCTCTCGATCGGCGGCGAAGAGGTGCCCCTTTCCCCCGATGGCACCTTCCGCATTCAGGTGCCGTTCCGCGATGGTCAGCAGCTCTATCCGATCGAGGCCCTCGCCGCCGATGGCGAGCAGCGACGCAACATCACCCTCGAGTTCCAGCGCACCACCCCCGAGGCCAATGTCAACACCAAGGAAGCGGCCGTTCCCGACTGGTTCTAAGCAGGAGCGGCGGGGTCGGCGCCCAACAGGCTGAGCAGCCGTTCCAGCTGGTCCCGAGCTTCAGCATCGCTGACCTCTTCGGTTTCGACATCACCAAGTGGGTTGGGCCTGCCAGAGTCGCTGGCCTCAGCCACTAGGGATACCGCCCGTTCCCTGGGCTCCAGCGGTTGCCAGTGACGCAGCTGCTGTGCCAGCACGGTCAGATCGGCATCAGAAGGATCCAGCCCCGCGGCCAGGCGGGCCCTGATGCGGCGCCGGGCCAGCTCAGGGGTACAGCGGCAGTCGAGGATGAGGAAGCGAGCCTTGCAGCGGGATGCCAGCTCAGCGAAGCTGCGGCGCTGGCGGCGTTGTCCAAAGGTGGCATCAACGATCAGCGACAGGCCCGCCCCCAGCACGGCCTCGGCACAGTGCGGCAGATGGTCGCCGTAGAGCTGCTCACTCACCGCCGCTGCATAGAGATCACCGCTGCGGGGCTCGCGGCTGGGAAGCCCCCAGAGTCCGAACAGACGCTTGCGCTCCACATCGGAGCGCAGCTGAATCCAACCGAGGCGACGGGCCAGCAGGCGGGCCAGATGGCTCTTGCCACTCCCGGAAACCCCATGGGTGATCAGCAGCACGGGGGCGGGCTCGGCAGCGGTGGCTTCGGCGAGAGCCAGATAGGCCTCGATCTGCTGGCGCTGGGCCGTCGCCGCCGGGCTCACCGGATCGGCCTGCTGCAACCGCAAGGCCGCCACCTTGGCGCGCACCAGCGCCCGGTAGACGAGATACCAGCGCCAGCTGCGCAGTCCGGTGTAATCGCCGCTGAGCTCCAGCCAGCGATTCAGCACCAGGGCGGCCAGCTCGGGGCGCTGGCGCTGGCGCAGATCCATCACCAGAAAAGCCAGGTCGCTGCTGAGATCGATCCAGCGCAGTGGCGGACTGAACTCCAGGCAGTCGAAGACGAGAATGCGCCCCTGCCAGAGCGCCATGTTGCCCAGATGCAGATCGCCATGGCCTTCACGAATCCAGCCGCTAGCGCGGCGGGCCTCAAACCAGGGGGCCAGCCGCTCCGCCTGGGCCTCACTCCAGCGGCGCAGGGCCAGCAGGCGGGGATCGGCTCCGAGCGTGACGTCGAGCACATCCAGATTGGCGATGGCGGGCGCACGAACCTGGGACGCCGAACCGTACCCAGCCGTGTCGGCGGCCTTGGCCGCAGCGGCATGGAAGTGGGCGAGGCTGTCGGCGAGCTGCTCGAACAGCCGTTCCAGCGCCCCGGTCGCCAGCTCAGCACGCTCGAGCACAGCAGGCAGCAGATCCTGCTGCTGGAACTGGCGCATCTGAACCGCCATCTCGATCACCGGCCCTTCGCCGCCGAATCGGGCCGCAGCCGGCGGCCCATGGATCGGAGCTAGACCCAGATAGAGATCCGCCGCCAGACGGCGATTGAGACGCAGCTCCTCCTGGCAGAACTGCAGGCGCAATGCGGCGGTGCTGAAGTCAACGAAGCCGAGATTCACCGGCTTCTTGATCTTGTAGGCATAGGAACCGGTGAGCAGCACCCAGGAGATATGGGTTTCGAGCAGCTCAATCGCCCCCACCGGGTGGTCGTAGGCCTCGGGACGGAGCAGGGCGGCGATCAGGGGCTCCATGGCAAGGTCTGCTGGGGCAGGAGGTTGGGAAGGGCGGCTGGCAACGGCATGAGCAGGGAGGGGGAAGGTCAACAGCCCGGGTTGAGCTGACGCATCTGCCAGGTGATCACAGCTTCAATCGGCGTCCAGAGCAGAAAGGGCAGCATCAACTGGGCGGCCAACGGCGAGATCGACAGCAGCAACAGGCTGAAGATCAGTCCGTAGCTCCAAGCAGCCAGGCAGAGAACCGTGCCGGCCGCCAGCCGCCGGGTACGACACATCAGCCAGGTGTAACCCTCGACCAAGACCAGCAGCAGCACATAGGCCACCACCAGGTTCCAGCTGTTCCGCACATTCCAACTGAGCAAGGCTGAGAGATAGAAGCAGGCGTGGATCAGCAGCCCGATCAGCGGGATCCAGGCGAAGAAGGTGACCCAGGTGGGGCGCCGCAATCCCTGGTACCAGACAAAATCCTTGCGGGTGGGGTTGATCAGCAGAATCACTCCCTCCATCAGCACCAGGATCAGCAACCAGGGCGGCACGGCACGCGGTTCGGCGGGAGGTTGATGAATCCAGGCGCTGCGATCAGGACAGCTGGGGTGAGAGCTGTGGGGATCAACTCGGTCCTTTCGATCGCCAGGCTGGCTGCGGGTTGAGTAAAGCCGTGACGACCATCAAGGCCAGCGACAACTGCGGGGCGAGACCAGGACGCAGACTTGGCCAGGAACGATTTGGCGATCAAAGCACCAACTCAATGGGTCGATTCTGACACCGCAGCGCGGCATGGGCGGAGACTGCACGACAGCTGGCCACGCCATCCAAGACTGGAAGCTCCCCTGAATCACCGGCCAACCACTCACAACGGCTGTTGCGAATGTCCCGATCGCCAGGCGACGGGGAGAGCACCCCAGTCAGTGCCACCATGCAGCTGCCATCGCCTTCGCGGCTCCCGTCCGCCCCTTCAGCCCCATGGCCCTGCCTGACCGTCCCCGTCCCGCCTGGCTCAACTGGCTGATCCTGCTGGCCTTCCTGTGGTCTTCTTGGCAGCTCGCCGGACTTTGGTTGCAGCGTTTCCACGGCTGAGCAGCTGCGGCGGCTGCCGGGGCCAGCTCGGCGCCAATCAGGGCTCGTTCAGGTCGCTTGGCCCCTCCAGCTCAAGGACGAGTCAAAGCTCGAGCTGATAGCCGGCGCCGCGCATCCAGCGTTCGAACTCAATCACCACCAGCTCATTGGGGCAATCGATCAGGGACAGGTTCCTGACCGTGCAATCGCCATGGCCGCCGTGGTGCAGGGTGAGCAGGAACTGCTCACCGCTGAGGCCGCACACTTCGGGATCACTGCGGACCACCACATCAAGGGCGGCTCCAAGGCGGGCAACGCGACGGCGCAGATCGGACCAGGTCATCGTCTTTCTCCCAGGTCCGATCGATGGACCCAGCCCCACTCTCTCATCAGGACTGGCCGCTCCCGGCCGGCTGAGCCGGGCTGGAAGCGCCAGCCCGCAGCGATCAGCGCTTACCGGCGGCGGCTGGAGCGCTGGGGGTCGGGGCCGGTGCCGGGGGGGGCGGCAGGATCAGGGCCAGGCAGACGGCGGCGGCCAGGGCCGCCAGGCCGCCTACAGGCGCCGCGAGCCGCCGCTGCAGCGGCAGGCGCTCGGCCAGCTCCCGTTGCCGTAGGGGCAGGGGCTGGGGTAACGCCAGCGAGAGCTGCAGCCTGGGGTCGAGCCGTAGGTCATCGAGCACCCGCACCAGATCGGCGAGCTCGGCATCATCGAGCTGCACCACCAGGGAGGGGTTGCCGCTCTGACGGCTGCGCAGTTCCAGCCGATGGCCGCCGCCGCTGTCCGGTTCGATCTGCACCGGACGCTCCTCGTCGCCGAAGCGACGTCCGACGCCACTGATCAGATGGCGGGCATAGGGCAGCACCACCTCCATCAGGGCCAGAAGATGCTCCCGTTCGCCCTCCAGTTCGGGGCGGCCCACCCACTGCAGGCGCCAGCCCGTGATGATCCCCACCGCATCGGCCGCCTGTCCGGCGGAGACATCGGGGAAACCATCAACCTGAAGCCGACAGGACAGCTGGTCGTGGCGGAGGGTCTGTTTCATCAAGGCACTCTGAAGCATCGGATTGGCCGGACGGAGCGGCCGGGGCCGCTCGCTCTCCTCCTCAGGCGGCGGCATCCAGCAGGCTGGCCCGCAGCCGCTCGAATCCCCCCTCGCCAGCGGCCAGCGAAAGGCTGCGCACCATCTGCCGCCGCTCGGCAGCCCCCATGGCCGGATCCAGCAGCAGCTGCACGCCACTGCGGCGGGGGTTCATGCGCTCGCGGATCAGCTCGGCCAGGCGATCCTGAAACAATTGCCAACGCTGGGCCAGCAGCTCCGGAGCTTCGCTGCTGGAGAGCAGGGTGCGCAGCATCGGATAAAGGCGATCGGCCATCTGGCAGAGAATCCGGATCAAGGCATCGGTTTCGTTGGCGGAGATCGGCCCCCGCCGGCAAGCGCGCCGCAGCGGATTGTGGCAACGACGCTTCCAGAGCTCGACCCGATTGGGGAAGAGCTCGCTGAAACCGAGTTGTCCCGACATCCAGACCATCGCCTCACCACCATTGAGGTCGAGGGCCTCGAGCGACAACAGCAACAGATCAAGCCGCTCCAGGCCCCGTCGGGGCAAGGGATGGCCGAGATGGGCTGGGGAGGAAGCCTGGGTCATGGCTGCGATGATGCCAGCTGCCGGGGCAATCCGTCACCTCGAATCGGTGGCGGCGATCCCGTCCGCTTGCTCTGCAGCCGGAGCCAGCAACCCTCTCGGCGCCCTCGCGCCATCCTTTTCCAGCCGCCTGCCATGAGCCTCGAGCCCACGCCGTCCCCAACCCCTGGCCCCGATCCGGATTCACAGCCCAGCCAGGATCTGTCGCTGAAGCAGTGGATTCAGGAGCATCCCGACTTCCCCCAGCCGGGCATCCTGTTTCGCTGCATGATGCCGATGCTGCGGGATCCGCAGGGCTGGCAGGAAATGCTGCGGCAGATGGGCAAAACCTGCGAGCGCCTGCAACCTGACCTGATTGTGGGCATCGAATCGCGTGGCTTCATCGTGGGCACGGCGCTGGCCACAGCCCTGGCGCTGCCATTCGCGCCCGTACGCAAACGCGGCAAGTTGCCCGGGGCAGTGCATGGCATCGACTACACCCTGGAATACGGCAGTGATCGGCTCGAAATCCATGTGGATGGTTTCGAGCACCACCCCTCGGTACTTGTGGTTGACGATCTGCTGGCCACCGGCGGTACCGCCGCTGCTGCGGGGGACCTGGTGACCCTGGCGGGAGGTCGGCTCTGCGGCTTTGCCTTTGTGATCGAACTGGCCGAACTCAACGGCCGCCAGAAACTGCCGGCCGGTGTCCCCGTGGATTCGCTGGTGGTTTACAGCTGAGGGCCAGCGGCTTCAGGGCCGCTGATCCTGCCAGTCGAGCACCTGAGCCAGCTGCTCCAGGCTGATCAGGCCATAGCGCCAAAGCACCACCGGCAGCGGGGCCTGCTCCAGCTGGGATTGCTTGAGGCCAAGTTCCAGGGCGTTGTCGCTGAGGCCGATCTGTTGGCGCAGAAACTGCAGCAGCAGCGGCGCTGGCAGGGGCTGGGGGCAGGAACTGATCACCACCATGTTCGGATCTGGGCTCGCCACTGGCTGAACAGCCCCATCAGTCTGGAGGCGCGTGCTGAATCGCACCGACACCGGTGCTCATCACCGCCAGGGTGAGACGCCGCAGCCGACGAAAGCGGGCCAGCAGCGTCAACGCCAAGCCTCGTAACGGCAGCAGCCAGGGGGAGCGGTTCGAGAAGATTCGAACCAGTAGGTCGGTGGCCAGCAAGGTGAGCAGCAGATCCGGCCAGCGGCGGCGCCCATAGGCGGCGCCAAGCCGCCGCGGCTGCAGCTTGCCCTGGGCCGCGCGGCGGGCCAGTTGGTGTAGCACCGCCACATCGCGCCAGCAAAGATTGAGGCCCTGGCCGCCGACCGGATGGCAGCGATGGGCGCTTTCTCCCACCAGCAGGGTGGAACCGCGGTGCAGACGCTGGGCGAGCAGCAGCTGCACCGGATAGGCCCGGGGTTGATCCAGCAGCACATCCGGTTGGAACCGATCCGGCAAGACTCCCGCCAGGCAATCGAGGAAGGCACTGGCTGACAGGCTCTCGAGCTGGCGGCAGCGGGATTCAGAAGCGCTCCAGACCAGCTGGAAGCGACGCTCCCCAAGGGGCAAAACCGCGAACGGCCCCTCCGGCCGCAGCAGTTCCCAGGCCTGATCATCCGCCGCCCCCCGCAGCTCCACTTCAGCTGTCAGACAGGACTGGCCGTAGGGCCGGCGCCAGCAGCCGATCCCGAGATTGCGGCGTGTCGCCGACTCCGGCCCATCGGCAGCGATCACCAGATCGAAGCGGGGGAGCCCGTCAGCGTTCAGCAGCGGCGCCGGCATTGGCGTTCGCCCCAGCTGCAGGCTGACGGCCTGCTGCTGTCCCAGTCGCTCCAGCAGCAGCGCCATCAACTGGTCGTGACGTCCGATCCAGCCGATGGCGCTTACACCGCAGCGACCCTGAGCTGGCGCCAGATCGTCAAGACCGAAGACAACGGCCTGCTCGGCGCCCAGATCCCAGAGCTGCAGTTCGTTGAACGGAATCAGCGATGGCTCGATCGCCGACCACAGATCCAGCCGCTGCAGCAGCTCACGGCTGGACTGGTTGAACGCATAGGCCCGGCGCCGCTGGCTCAGGGCCTCGGCACTGAGCGGATCGCAGAGCTCCACGGCCCAGCCGGCCTCCACCAGGGCCAGAGCCGCCAGGGCTCCGGTGGGACCGGCACCGAGCACCCTGGCCAGCAGCCGACCGGAGGGCGTCCGAGCAGCGGACGGGGAGGGGGCGGCGAGCACGGACAGGGAGGGGATGGAAGTTCAGGAGACACACAAAGCGCCGCAACAGAATCTGTTGCGGCGCGATGGTGATCAAAACGAGGCGATACGGCTCTGCTGGGCAATCTGGTCGGACTGCCTGCAGCTGGCGCGGATCAACCGATGCAGGGGATCAACCGATGCCGAGCAGACCGCGGGTGAAGGCTTCACCGCCCAGAGCGAACTCGGTGGCGAGCAGGGCGATGAAACCAAGCATCGCCATGCGGCCGTTCAGCTTTTCGGCCCGCACGTGGAAGCCCCAGCCGCTTTCGGCACTGACAACTTCCATGCGGGGCTCGGTGGCGAAGGCATTGAGACGGCCGCCATCTTCGGTGGTGACGGTGGCGCCGCGGATGGTGCCGGGTGCGGGAGCGGTGCTAGTGGCTTGAGCCATCGTGAACCTTGCGGTGTATGACAGAACTGTAACGCAATGTTGCGGGATTTGGCAAGAACGGCGCCAAGTTCGCGGGCTCTGGCAGCAAACCCCAGGCCAGCACAGGCTTGGCCTCGAAGTTGGCTGCGCGGCCCACGGTTACGGACTCCGCACCAGCCCACCACCGTCGACCTGTTGCTGGCAGAGGTGGTTGGGGGGGTGATCGAAAACCTCAGGCCTTCAGCGCAGGCGCATCAGGCAGAGCTCCTCAAAGGCCGGACGCAGCAGGAAGGGGTACTCCCCCACCCAGAGCTTCAGCTGCGGCAGCCAGGCATCGGTGAGGGCACCGATGCGCGAAAAATCCTTGCGCTCACTCAGCACAAGGGTGCGAATCACCATGCCGCGGCGGATCTTCTCGTGCTTTTTCTTGTCCAGGGGGAAGCGCACCTGGCCTAGGTAACCATCCTCGTCTTCCAGCTCCAGGCACAGCCAGGTGCGGTGGTTCTCCACCAACTCGAGGCGGCCATCGTTGTTGGCCTGTTCGCGGCGATCCTCCACCACCTCCCGGGTGAACAGATCCGCCACCCTGCCCTCAAAAATGGCCGCCGCCGGATAACGACGCAGGGCGGCGTTCTTCTGGCCCGCCTCCAGAATCGGCCCCCACAGGATGTGGAGCAGAAACACCACGCCCACCACCAGCATCACCGGGGCGAACTGGCTGTTCATCGACAGCGCCTGGCTCACCAGCAGGGTGAGCACCCCGCCGATCACCGAGATCAGCACCCGCTGCAGCAATTTGCGCGGGTTGCCGCTGCAGGCATTGAACTGGGGTCCCGTCGCCACCGCCGGGATCAGGCGGCTGAACTCGTTGGGTTTGACCGGAATCAGCATCGCTTCAGGATCGCGCCTGGCAGGCCCTGATCACAACAGGCGCTCCAGGCCATAGACCAGCCCCTGCAGCGCCCGCACCCGCCGCAGCGTGAGCAGCACGCCAGGCATGTAGGCACTGCGATCAATCGTGTCGTGGCGCAGGGTGTAGGTCTCACCGGCGGCGCCGAACATCACCTCCTGGTGGGCCACCAGCCCGGGCAAACGAATCGAGTGGAGCCTGAGGCCACTGTCGCGCTGGCCACCGCGGCAACCCGCCAGGGTTTCGTGCTCCTCCACCTGGGCCGGATTGAAGCTCTTGCCCAGCTCTTCGATCAATTCGGCCGTCTTGATGCAGGTGCCGCTGGGGGCATCGGCCTTGCGGTTGTGGTGCAGTTCGGTGAGTTCGGCGTAGTCGTAGAAGCGGGCGGCGGCGGCGGCGGCCTGCTGCAGCAACACCATGCCGACGCTGAAGTTGGGAATCACCGCAGCGCCGATCGACGCCTTGGCGGCAAAGCTGGCCAGATCCTGCAGTTGCTGCGGCGACAGGCCCGTGGTGCCGATCACCGGATGGACGCCATAGGCGATCGCAGCGCGGGTGTGCTCAAACACCACCGAGGGATGGGTGAAATCCACGAGCACAGCCCCGCCACCGGGGCCGGCCTGGCGCACCGCCTGGCTGGCCTGACAGAGGCTGCCTTCGAAATCGGCCGTGATCGCCAGCTCCAGCTCGCCAAGGCCCAGCTCCAGACCCAGATCACAACCCTCCTTGCCGGCGGTGGTGTCGATCGCCCCCACCAGGGTGGTGTCCGGAGCGGCGAGCACCGCTTTCACCACCTCGGCCCCCATGCGCCCCAGGGCCCCGGCCACGACCACAGGGATCGGAGCCGGCTCGGCGGCTGGACTGGCTGGACTGGTGGCGGGCGCGGGCGCGGTCGTCATGGGGATGGGGCAGGCAGAAGCAGTCAGGCGGCGAGCCTATGAGGGGCCAGCGGCGGCGAGGCGAACGGCAGCGGCGGAGCCAACGGCGGGCTCGGGCTCAAGGCGTAAGCAGGTCCGCTCCGGCTGGCTGGCTCCAGATGATGAACGGCCTGCCAAGAGTTGGCGATGGTCTTCTCACCCCTGATCACGGCCCTGCTGGCGGTGGCCCTGTTCATCAGCCTGGCCAGCTGCTTGCTCAGCTGGCCGATCGCCTGGGCCAGCCCCGGGTGCTGGGCCAGATGGTGAGTGAGATTCTGCTCGGAGCAAGCCTGCTGGGGGCCCTGCAACCGCAGTTTTCCGCCTGGATGTTCAACCCGGCGGCGGTGCGCACCCAGCTCAACCAGCTGGTGTTCATGGTCCTGGTGGTGCTCAACGTCGGCCTGTCGCTGGGGGGTGATCCGTTCTGAGCTGTTCACCATGGGAGTGCTGATGGCCCTGATCACCACAGCGATGGCCGGGCCGCTGCTGGCTCGACTGGGGTACGGGCGGGTGGCTTCTCCCTGACTGTCCTGTAACGCCTTGCCCGCTCCTCTCGCACAGACGGAGCACACTCCGTAGGCTCCTTCACATTGCTCAATCCGTTCACATGTTCACCCAGGTCCGTTCCGCCAGCCGCCGGGTCAGCCCCGGCCCCAGCGAGCGCCAGGACCGAGCGGTGATGAAAGCCGTCTACGTGGTGCTCGAACCCCAGTACCAGAACGCGCTCACCACGGCGGCCACCAGCCTTAACGACCAGAACGGCCCCCTGGCGGTCGAACTGAGCGGCTACCTGATCGAAGAACTGCGCGATCCGCAGAACTACGCCGATTTCTGCGCCGATGTGGCGGCGGCGGATGTGTTCATCGCCTCGCTGATCTTCATTGAGGACCTGGCCCAGAAGGTGGTGGAGGCGGTAGCCCCTCACCGCGACCGGCTCAAGGCGGCCGTGGTGTTCCCCTCGATGCCCGAGGTGATGCGGCTCAACAAGCTGGGCACCTTCTCGATGGCCCAGCTGGGGCAGAGCAAGAGCGCCATCGCTCAGTTCATGAAGAAGCGCAAGGAGAAAAGCGGTTCGGCGGGCTTCCAGGACGCCATGCTCAAACTGCTCAACACCTTGCCGACGGTGCTCAAGTACCTGCCGGTGGAGAAAGCGCAGGACGCCCGCTCGTTCATGCTCAGTTTCCAGTACTGGCTGGGGGGCACGCCGGACAACCTGCGCAACTTCCTGTTGATGCTGGCCGACAAGTACGTGTTCCCCCGCAGCGGCTCAGACCGGGCGGCGGTCATCGTTGCTGACCCCGTGGTCTTCCCCGACCTGGGCCTCTGGCACCCGATGGCCACCGGCATGTTCGAGGACCTCAGGGAGTACCTCAACTGGACAGCCAGCCGCACGGATCTCTCCGAGAAGGCCCGCAAAGGCCCGGTGATCGGTCTGGTGCTGCAGCGCAGCCACATCGTCACCGGTGATGACGCCCATTACGTGGCGATCATCCAGGAGCTGGAATACCGCGGCGCCACCGTGATTCCGGTGTTCTGCGGCGGCCTTGATTTCAGCAAGCCGGTCAACGCCTTCTTCTACGACCCGCTCAACCCGGACATCCCCCTGGTGGACGGGGTGGTGAGCCTCACCGGCTTCGCCCTGGTGGGTGGTCCGGCCCGCCAGGACCATCCCAAGGCGATTGAATCGCTCAAGCGGCTCAACCGGCCCTACATGGTGGCGTTGCCCCTCGTGTTCCAGACCACCCAGGAATGGGAGGAGAGCGATCTGGGCCTGCATCCGGTGCAGGTGGCCTTGCAGATCGCCATCCCCGAACTCGATGGCGCGATTGAGCCGATCGTGCTCAGCGGCCGCGACGATGCCACCGGCAAGGCCCATACCCTGCAGGACCGGGTCGAGGCGATCGCTGAGCGGTCGATCCGCTGGGCCTCGCTACGGATCAAGCCCCGGGCCGATAAGAAATTGGCGATCACCGTGTTCAGCTTCCCCCCCGACAAGGGCAATGTCGGCACGGCCGCCTATCTGGATGTGTTCGGCTCGATTCATCGGGTGCTGGAGGAGATGAAGGCCAAGGGTTACAACGTGGCCGACTTGCCCCGCGACTCCAAGGCACTGATGGAGGCCGTGATCAACGATCCCGAAGCGCTTGCCGGTGCACCGGAACTGGCGATCGCCCACCGCATGAGCGTTGAGGAGTACGAGCGGTTGACGCCCTATTCAGAGCGTCTGGAAGAGAACTGGGGCAAGCCCCCCGGCAATCTCAACTCCGACGGCACCAATCTACTGATCTACGGCCGCCATTTTGGCAATGTGTTTGTGGGGGTACAGCCCACCTTCGGCTATGAGGGCGATCCGATGCGTCTGCTCTATTCGCGCAGCGCCAGCCCCCATCACGGCTTTGCCGCCTACTACACCTACCTGGAGAAGGTTTGGGGCGCCGACGCGGTTCTGCATTTCGGCACCCATGGCTCGCTGGAGTTCATGCCGGGCAAGCAGATGGGGATGAGCGAAGCCTGCTACCCCGATTCGCTGATCGGGGCTCTGCCGAATCTCTATTACTATGCCGCCAATAATCCTTCCGAGGCCACCATCGCCAAGCGGCGCGGTTATGCCTCCACGATCAGCTATCTCACCCCCCCGGCCGAGAACGCCGGCCTTTATAAAGGTCTCAAGGAGCTCGGTGAGCTGGTGGGCAGCTACCAGCAGCTGCGGGAGAGCTCCCGCGGTGTGCAGATCGTCAACGCGATTGTGGAAACGGCGCGCCAGTGCAACCTCGACAAAGACGTCACCCTGCCGGAGGTCGATGGCTCCGAGTTGGACCTGGACGGCCGCGATGGCGTCGTGGGAGCGGTGTATCGCCAGCTGATGGAGATTGAGAGTCGGCTGCTGCCCTGCGGCCTGCACACGATCGGCAAGCCTCCCACCGCCGAGGAGGCCATTGCCACCCTGGTGAGTATCGGTGCCCTGGAGCGGGAAGAGGAGGGCCTGCGCGCCCTGCCGGGGCTGCTGGCCGAAAGCCGCGGGCGCACGATTGATGACGTGTACAAGTCCAACGACGCCGGTGTGCTGGCCGATGTGGAGCTCAACCAGTTGATCACCGAAACCTGCCGCGCGGCGGTGGCTGCGATGGTGCGCGAAGTCACTGGCAGTGATGGCCGCGTCAGCCTGCGCCGCAATTTCGGCTGGTTCTTTGAACTGTTGGAACGTTTCGGTTTCAAGCTGCCGTCTCCCTGGCTCTCGGCCTGCCGCAGCGCTGGTTTTGGCGAGGTGGACCAGCTGGAGCTGGATAAGACCTTCGCCTATCTGCGCTTCTGTCTCGAGCAGATCTGCGCCGACATGGAAATGGAGAGCCTGCTGCGGGCGCTCGATGGCGAATATGTGCTACCCGGCCCTGGTGGCGATCCGATTCGCAACCCCGGCGTGCTGCCGAGCGGCAAGAACATCCATGCCCTCGATCCCCAGTCGATCCCCACCCGGGCCGCCATCGCCGCCGCCAAGGTGGTGGTGGATCGCCTGATCGAGCGTCAGAAGGCTGAACAAGGCACCTGGCCGGAAACGATCGCCTGCGTGCTCTGGGGCACCGACAACATCAAGACCTACGGCGAATCGCTGGCCCAGATTCTCTGGTTCATCGGTGTACGCCCGGTGGCCGATTCGCTCGGACGGGTGAACAAGCTGGAGCTGATCAGCCTCGAAGAACTGGGCCGGCCTCGGATCGATGTGGTGGTCAATTGCAGTGGTGTCTTTCGCGATCTGTTCATCAATCAGATGGGCTTGATCGATCAGGGAGTGAAAATGGCCGCCGAGGCGGAAGAGCCGCTGGAACTGAATTTCGTACGCAAGCACAGCGAGGAACAGGCCAAGGAGCAGGGCATCTCTCTGCGCGAGGCCGCCACCCGCGTGTTCTCCAATGCCAGCGGCAGCTATTCGTCGAACGTGAACCTGGCGGTGGAGAACAGCACCTGGGAAGAGGAAGGCGAACTGCAGGAGATGTATCTCTCCCGCAAAACCTTTGCCTTCAACGCCGATAATCCCGGCGAGATGAATCAGAAGCGCGAGGTGTTTGAATCGGCCATGAAAACAGCTGATGTCACCTTCCAGAATCTGGATTCGGCCGAGATCTCGCTAACCGATGTCAGCCATTATTTCGATTCTGACCCCACCAAGCTGATCGCCGGCCTGCGCTCTGATGGCAAGGCACCCACAAGTTACATCGCCGACACCACCACAGCCAATGCCCAGGTGCGTTCACTCAGCGAAACGATCCGCCTCGATTCACGCACCAAGCTGCTGAATCCCAAGTGGTACGAGGGCATGTTGGATTCAGGCTACGAGGGAGTGCGGGAGGTGGCCAAACGGCTCAACTTCACTTTGGGCTGGAGCGCCACCAGCGGTGCCGTTGATAACTTCGTCTATGAGGAGGCCAATGAAACCTTCATCAACGACGCCGAGATGCGCAAGCGGCTGATGGACCTCAACCCCCATAGCTTCCGTCGCATCGTCAGCACCCTGCTCGAAGTCAATGGCCGTGGCTACTGGGACACCAGTGACGAGAACATCGCCCAGTTGCAGGAGATCTATCAGGAGATCGAAGATCGCATCGAAGGGGTGAGCCAGGGCGGCTGATTTGCGAGCTGTTCATTAGCCTGGACTACGGCAACTCTGGCAGGCGGCCTTGAACGGTCTCCACCATGAGCCCCACCTGATTGATCAGGTCGAGATCGTGCACCGGCAGGATGTCGACCTTGGCTGCAATCGCCTGGGCATAGACATAGACCGCCGCCATGCCCCACAACAGGGCTCCCGGGGGCGCGTTGTATGGAGCACAACACCGATGAAGCGAGAGGCCTAGGCGACGCAGCAGCATCAGCGGATCGTGCAGACCGGAATCGCTTTCATTACCACTGCTTTCGCCACTCCTGCCTTCGCCACTCCTGCCTTCGCCACTCCTGCCTTCACCGGCGCCCGCAAGGTGTCCAGCGACAGCAACACCCCGGATGGGCCTCGCGGATCACCTGAAGCGCCGGCAGGACCAGCAACAGGATGCTCTGGCTCCAGGGCTTCGTGGTGCAGAAGACAGTTGAGCCAGGCCAGAGGGTGGATCAGACTCGGCTGGAGCCGACAAGGGGGCCTTTGATCGTCAAGACTCAAGATCAAGCTTGACGATCAATAAGGATTTGCGACATACGCTGAAAAGTGAGTGTCCATGGGCTATAAGGATCTTCGAACTCGATTCGACAATGTCAAAAGAATCACTGGAAGCACTGCTTGCCAAACTCAAGGACGATGAAGGGCTGCAACAGAATCTCAAAAGTGCCACCAATCTTGACGATGCCGTTGCCATTGTTCAGGGAGCAGGTTTTGATGTCTCCAAATACGATTTTCTCGGGCATAAAGGCCTCATCGGCCCCCATTGGCTCTGGGAGTGGGACTGGATTTAAGGGGTTTAGCGGCAAGCAGACGCAGGCTGGCTGTCTCGCCCGAAATAAGTACAAGTATTGCATGGGAAACAAGTTGGTGGAGGATGAAAATGCTGAGCAGTCTCCTCAAGTATTTTGATTCGACACCAGCTCCTAATGAAGGCATCCTGATCCGTCTCGCTCGCATCCAGAACTTGTTGCCTGGCGTGGCCTTGTGTGTTGCGATATGGCGTCATCTCCTGGCTGATCGATCAGGTTGAAGTAGACGTCTTCAGTTCTGCCAGCATCGAAGCCATTGTTCTCGCCATCCTGATCGGTATAGAGCGCTGAGGACCGTTTGGACCCCGTCGAGGACGTTCAGGCCAGGGATAGTTTTCACGGCCCAGTTTGTGCTCGAGGTTGCCATCGTCCTGCTCGGCGCCTCGCTGGACCTTCGCAGCCTGGCAGCACTCGGCTTTGCCCTGCTGGCGGCGGTGTTCATGACCACCGCCATGACGCTTGGACTGGGGGTCGTGGGTGGGCGGTTCGCCGGGCTCAGCGGCAACCTGGCGATCCTGATTGCGGTCGGCTACGCCATCTGCGGCAACTCCGCCATTGCAGCGGTCGCTCCGGTCATCCGCGCCAAAAGGGACGAGGTCGCCAGCGCCATCTCACTCACGGCAGTCCTGGGGGTGTTCGTGGTACTCCTCCGGCCAGATCGGCGCCCTGGTCAAACTGGTCCGCGTGGCTTTGCTCGGTCCTGTCGTTGCACTGTTTGCGTTCATGCAACGCAGCGGTTCCAGGCAGCAACCGGTCAATGTTGCGCTGACTCGCTATCTGCCGTGGTTCGTGATCGGCTTCTTCCTCACCTCACTCCCTTGCACCGCCGGCGCGGTTCCCGTTGAGCTGGGCAGCTCCGCCAAATCGGCCGTCAAGCGCTCCCGAAACGGCGGTTGCTGTCGATCAAGGCGAGATGGGTCGCAACGCCTCCACCATGCGCGCCACCTGCACGATCGGCCCGACATCGTGCACCCGCAGGATGGCGGCCCCGGCCCCAATCGCTTGGGCGCACACCGCCGCTGTTCCCCACAACCTGGCTCTGGGCCGCGGTTCATCGAGCACAGCACCAATGAAGCGCTTGCGCGAGGGTCCCACCAGCAACGGGAAACCGGCGCTGCGTAGTTCACCCAGGCCGCGTAGCAGCTCAAGATTCTGCGCGGTGGTCTTGGCGAAGCCCAGGCCCGGATCCCAGATGATCTGCTCCATCCGCACCCCCGCCGCCAGCGCCTGCGCCGTGGCCTCCAACAGCTCGGCGCGCACCTCGGCCACCACATCGCCATACACCGCTAGATCATCCATGGTCTGGCTGGTGCCGCGGCTGTGCATCAGCACGTAGGGGCAGCCGGCGCGGGCGATCAGCGGCAACATCTGCGGATCACGCCGACTGCCTCCGGAGCTGTCGACGCTGAAATTGGCGCCGCGCACATCGTTGATCCAGTCGGCCCCCGCCGCCAGGGCGGCGGCAGCCACGGCGGCATCAAACGTGTCAACCGAAATCAACAGGGCGGGATGGCTGGCGCGCAGCGGCTGCAAGGCGGCCAGCGCCGGCTGCAGCCGCTGCCATTCCACCGCCGCACCGACCAGCTCGGCTCCGGGGCGAGTGCTCTGGCCGCCGAGATCGAGCAGATCGGCCCCCTGGGCCACCATCCGTGTCGCCGCCTTCAGAGCCGCCGACACGCTGGTCAGCCGGCCACCATCGCTGAAGGAATCGGGGGTGAGATTGAGCACCCCCATCACCGAGGTGCGGGCGCCCCAGCCGATCTGGCGCGGCGCCGGGGTGGTAGCGAAGGTCAAGCCAACTGCCTCAGGCCCGGACGGGCGCCTGGTAGTTGGCAATCCGCGCGAAGCTGATCGCATCGAGCGAAGCTCCACCCACCAGCACGCCGTCGATATCCGACTGCGCCATCAGGTCGTCGATCGTGGCCGGATTCACCGAGCCGCCGTATTGCACCGTCACGTCGGCATTGCCGACCCAGCCGCGGATCAGGCCGCAGATGCGGTTGGCCTCCTCGGCGGCGCAGGTCTTGCCGGTGCCGATCGCCCAGATCGGTTCATAGGCGACGATCACCCGCAGCGGATCGAGCCCCTCAAGTCCCTGCTCCACCTGGCGGTGGATGACCCGCTCGGTCTCAGCCGCCTCCCGCTGGTCCAGGCTCTCGCCCACACAGAGGATCGGCATCAGCCCGGTGCGCTGGGCGGTGCGGGCGCGCAGGTTGATTTGCTCGTCGGTTTCGCTGTAGTACTTGCGCGGCTCGCTGTGGCCAACGATGGCATGGGTCACCCCATGCTCGATCAGCATCGGCGCTGAAATCATGCCGGTGTAGGCCCCCTGCTCCTCCCAGTGGACGTTCTGGCCGGCGATGAACACACCGGCCCCCTCCAGATGGCGACAGAGGGTGGGGATCGAGGTGAAGGGTGGCGCGATCACCACCTCCCGATCGGAGGGCAGATCCGCGATCAGGGGCCGGAAGATCGCGGCGAACTCCCGCGTCTCAGCGCAGGTCATGTGCATCTTCCAGTTTCCGGCGATGACGGACTTCCGCACCAAAGGGCCCTCTCAACGACGTCAAGGCCAAGTTAAGGCTTGGTGGCGCCGCCCCCCCGGGGCATCACGATCAGCTCGTGGCCATCGATCGCCACCGCATCACCGCTGCCCAGCTGGCGGCCACGGCGGGTCTCGATCACCCCGTTCACCAGCACATCGCCCCGCTGGATGCGTTGCTTGGCCTCGCCACCGCTGGCCACCAGAGCCTGCCATTTCAGGAACTGATCGAGCTTCACAGCAGCGTCTCCTGCCCCCAGGCAAGGGGCTTATGGTTCCCCGATGCTTGCACCCTCGCCGGCCGGCTTCCGCAGGCTGCTGCCCCTGCTGAGGCCCCATCGACGACGCCTGGTCGCCGGATGGCTCTGCACGACGGTGTTTGTCGCCAGCTTTCCGGTGCTGGCCTGGTTGGCCGGCCAGCTGATTCCGGCCATCGGTGCCGGCGACATCCCGCGGGTGCTGCGAGCCGTCACGACAGCCCTGGCCGTTTTTCTGCTGCAGAAACTGGCTCAGTTCGGCCAGGACACCCTGCTGGCCGGGCCGGCGCTGCAGGTGAGTCAGGAGCTGCGCCGGCAGCTATTCGCCCGGCTGCAGCGGCTGGATTTCGGCGCGCTCGAAAAACTTTCCGCCGGTGATCTCACCTACCGACTCACCGAGGACGCGGACCGGGTCGGGGAGGTGATCTACAAATCGATTCAGGACACCACGCCCAGCGCCCTGCAGCTGGTGGTGGTGCTGGGCTACATGCTCTGGCTCGACTGGCCTCTGGCTCTGGCCACCCTGCTGCTGGCCCCGATCGTGGCCCTGCTGGTGAGTGCCTTCGGCGCCCGGGTGATGCAGGCGGCCGAACGCAGCCAGAAACAGGTGAGCGATCTGGCGGCTTTGCTAGCGGAGGCGATCGGCGGCCTGCCCCTGGTGCGGGCCTATGCGGCCGAACCCTGGCTGCAGCGGCGCTTCGACCACGAGATCGACCTGCATCGCCGTGCCCGCTATCGCACGATGACCTTGCTGGCCCAGCAACATCCGGTGGTGGGCTTCATCGAAGCTTTCGGCATCCTGGCGGTGCTGGTGATCGGCGCCGTCCGCATCCAGGCCGGTGGCCTCGATGCCCAGGGCTTCGCCACCTTCATGACAGCCCTGTTGATGTTGATCGATCCGATCTCCCATCTCACCACCAACTTCAACGAATTCCAGCAGGGACAGGCTTCCCTGCGTCGCCTGCGAGCGATCGAATCGGAACCGACCGAACCGCCGGATCGGCCCACAGCCAGGCCCATGGGGCAGGTGCAGGGGCAGCTGGTGTTGGAGGGCGTCACCTTCGGCTACGGGGCTGACCAGCCCGTGCTGCACGAGCTCAATCTGCAGATTGAGCCGGGACAGATGGTGGCGCTGGTGGGTCCTTCGGGTGCCGGCAAGAGCACCCTGTTTTCGTTGCTGCTGCGCTTCAACACCGCTCAGCAGGGCAGGGTGTTGCTCGATGGCCAGGATCTGGCCGAACTGCGGGCGCGGGAGCTGCGGCAAGCGGTCGCGCTGGTGCCCCAGCAGAGCAGTGTTTTTTCCGGCAGCGTCGCCGAGGTGATCGCCTTCGGGCGACCAGCCAGCCGCGATCAGGTCGTGGCGGCAGCTCGTCTGGCCAATGCCTCCGGCTTCATCGAGGCCTTGCCCCAGGGCTATGACAGCCGCATCGAGGAGCGTGGCAGCAACTTTTCCGGCGGGCAGCTGCAGCGGCTGGCGATCGCCCGGGCCGTGCTCGGCAATCCAGCGATTCTGTTGCTGGATGAAGCCACCAGCGCCCTCGATGCCGAGGCCGAAGCTGCCGTGCAGCAGGGCCTGGACCAGGCCATGGCCGGCCGCACCGTGCTGGTGATCGCCCACCGTCTATCCACCGTGCAGGAGGCGGATCGGATCCTGGTGCTGGAAGCCGGCCGCATCGTCGAGCAAGGCAGCCATGGCGAGCTGATGGCCAGCGGCGGTCGCTACCGCGACCTCTGCGAGCGCCAGTTCATCCAGATGGAGCCGAGCAGCTGATCGGACGCCCTCGATTTCCCGAGCTCCAGCAGGATGGAAAGTCGGTGGCGTCTGCGGCTGGCCTCTACTATTTCCGATCACGCTTGATCCTGCCTTGAACACTCCGTCCCAGCAGCCCCCCGTTCTCACCTTTGAGGGCAAGCGCTACAACCTCAACGGCTTGCCCGATGAGATCCAGGAATTGGTGCGGGGGATGCAGGTGGCCGATGCCCAGCTGCGCTTCCACGAAGACACGATCAAAGTGCTGGCCATCGGCCGTCAATCGATGGCGATGCAATTAAATGAACGCCTCAAGGGCGTGCCGGCGATCGAGGACTGATCGGCGTTCCATCCGCCAAGACTGGCCCAGAAAGATCTGGACCAGTCGGGGGTGGATGAATCAATCCCTAAATCGATCAATACCTAAATCGATCAATCCCTGAGTTGATCAAACTCTGGACAGATTCAGCCCCGATGCTGATCAGTCCAGAGTTCAGGGGTGCTCATCGAGGCTCAGTCGACCACCTGATTGGCCGATTTGAGCACGGTCTCCGGAATGGTGAGGCCGATCTCCTTGGCTGTCGTCTTATTCAGCCGCACATCAATCTTGGTGAGGGGCAGGAACGCCATCTTGGCTGGGGATTCTCCTTTCAGCACCTTCACCGCCAGCTCACCGGCAGCGTAGCCGTCGTCGTAGTACGACCAGCCCAGGGTCGCCAGGGTGCCAGGCAGTTTGATGTCATCGGCATCCACCGAGATCACCGGAATCTTGTTCTTCAGGCCCACCTTGGCAATCGAGGCAAAACCCTGAATGGTGGCGTAATCGCCGATCTTCACGAACGCCTGCACTTTTTTCTGGGCCAGGGCTTCAGCTGCCTGCAGCACTTCTCCAGAGTTCGCCACCGACTGCTCTTCGACCGTGATGCCCCGCTTGGCGGCCTCCTCCTTGAGCAACTTGGCTTCAAATTCGGAGTTGGGTTCACCGGGGTTGTAGATCAGGCCGACGGTCTTGAGCCCTGGCACCAACTCACGGGCCAGATCCAGCTCCTTGCCCACCGGACTGGTGCCGATCGTGCCGATCACATTGGCTCGGTGCTGACCGACGCCGCCGGGAGGGGTGCCCGCACCGGCTCCCCAGGGGTTAGAGGTGTAGGCGAAGACGACGGGGGTCTTAGCCGGGATCTCCTTCATCGCCGCCTGCAGCGGCGGTGTGCCGATGGCGAAGACAAGGGTGGGGGCCTCGCCGGCGAACTGCTTCATGACCAGCGTGGTGTTGGGAATCTCACCAGCGGCATCCTTCTCAATGAAGTTGACGGTTTTGCCCTCCGTATAACCGGCCTTGGCCAGGGCTTCGATGAAGCCGCGACGCACCTCGTTGGGGGGCTGAGCGTCCACCATTTGCAGCATCGCAATGGTGGGACCCTTCACCGCGGCCCCATTGCCGCCCCCCTGACGCCCGCAGGCTGCCAGCACCACAGTGCTGCCCAGGCCTGTGGCCATCAGGGTCAGAAAGCTACGGCGGTCAAGGGTCACGGAAATGGTTCAGGAGTTCTGGGTGACATTGGCGGATCCGTACATCTTCCGCAAGTCATCCGGTGTCAAGTGTTGCCGTTGCTGGACGCTCCAGTCCCCGAGCAGTCGCCCCTCATGCAGCATCACCAGCCTGTCGCCGAAACGCAGGGCCTGGTCCAGGCTGTGGGTGACCATCAGCGTCGTGGTTCCCAGCTGACGCACCAGGCGGTCGGTGAGGGCCATCACGGTGGCCTCCGCCCTGGGATCGAGAGCCGCCGTGTGCTCATCCAGCAACAGCATCTGCGGCTGGCCCAGGGTGGCCATCACCAGGCTGATCGTCTGGCGCTGGCCGCCGGAGAGCTGGCCCACCAGGGTGTCGATGCGATCGGCCAAAGGCAGACCCAGCTGTTGAAGCAGCTCCCGGTAGCGGCGTCGATCGGCCCGGTTGGGATGGACGCCGGTCAGGCCCCGCCAGCTGATGGCGGAGCGGCGTCGACCTTCGGCCAGCCGCAGATTTTCGGCAATGGTCAGGCCCGGGCAGGTGCCCTCGAGCGGGTTCTGCATGACGCGGCCGATGCGCCTGGCGCGGCGATGGTCGCTGAACTTCTGCAGGGGCTGGTCGTTGAGACGAATGCTGCCGGACGAGCAACGCAGGGTGCCGGCCAGCAGGTTCAGGAAGGTGGACTTACCGGAGCCATTGCTGCCGATCACCACCGTGAACTGGCCGCTGGGGCTCTGGAAATCGAAATTCTGAAACAACTGACGCCAGCTACCCCCTGGTACGGGATGGCCCCAGCTGAGTTGGTCAACCTGCAGGCTCATGGCCGCTCGCCTCGGCTGGGTTCGCCATCCCCCTCGCCCTCGCTGCCGGCCAAGGCAGCCGGTTCGCTCGCCCCGCCCTGCGGGCTGGCATTGAGACCGGGCAATTTGATGTGGCCCAAGGACATGGCGGCCAACAGCAACACGGCCGTGGTCAGTTTCAGGTCCACCGGCTCCAGGCCCAGCTGCAGGGCGATGGCGATCATCAGCCGGAACAAGATCGCCCCGAGCACCACCGCCAGCAGGGCGACCGGCACCGAACGGGGGCGGAGCACCGATTCGCCGATGATCACCATGCCGAGCCCCAGGATCAACGAACCGATACCCATGGTGACGTCGGCAAAGCCCTGATACATCGCCACCAACGCCCCAGCCAAGGCAACCAGGGCATTGGCGGCAGCGATGCCGAGGGTCAGGCCCATGGCCTGGTTGACCGCGTTGGCTCGGGCCATGATCGGATTGTTCCCGATCGCCCGCAGCGCCAGACCGAAGTCGGTGGCCAGAATTAGGGTCAGCAGGCCGACCATGCCCAGCATCACGCAGGTGAGGGCGACTCCCCAGCGGCCGTCGTCTCCCTGACCGAGCGATGGCCAATTGACCACGGGGGTGATGTCGGTGATGGGGATGTTGGAGCGACCCATCACCCGCAAGGTGATCGTGTAGAGCCCGGTGGTGGTGAGGATGCCGGCGAACAGATCATTCACCCCCAGGCGAGTGTGAATCAGGGCGGTGACCGTGCCCGCCAGGCCCCCCAGCACCAGGGCCGCGAGCAGGGCCAGGGGAACGGGCACCCCCTGGGTGATCAGCACGGCGGCCGTGCCACCCCCGAGGGCGAAGGAGCCGTCGACGGTGAGATCGGCGAAGTTGAGAACGCGGAGCGTGAGATAGGTGCCCAGGGCAAGGCTGGCGTAGGCCAGCCCTTGGTCGTAGGCACCCAGCCAGAGGGAAAGCATCGGGGCATTGTGCCCTGTCACGGCCGGATTCCAAGGCCTCAGCGGCCATCGATAACGGCTTGAAGCCCCGCTTGGCCCTCAGCTGAGCGGCGCCAGATCCTCAAACCGGAAGGTCTGGGTGGAGCTGCCTGTGGCGGCCTCCCCTGCCGGCGCCTCGCCAGCAGCGGCAGGCTCACCGGCCTCGCTGACCACCACCCGCTCCGCCAGCACCCAGGGCCCACCGTCCGGCAGCGCCACGAAGGTGTCGGTGAAGGCACTGCTGCCACCGCGCCGCTCACCACTGGCTGGATCGCTGTATTGGCTGGTGTAGGTGTGGCTGAGATAACCGGCACCGGTGTCGGTCACCGCCGTGGTGAAGATCGTCACCACGGTGCCGTGGATGTGGCGATGCACCATCGTTACCACGTCGTCCTTGATGCGGTAGCGATCGCCTTCGCCCTTGCCGCCAACGATCACTTCGGTGCCCACCGCGTCGGTGTCACCGGCCGTGAACGTGTTGGCGCCGTGGGTCTGCTCAAACGGGCGGCGCACGCGATGGATCGCCACCTCCCACAACTGCGAGGCCAGCGCCTTCTGCACCTCGGGATCGTCGATGCCTTCCACCGCCGCCTTCAGATCGGCGCCGACCTGGAAGCTGCCCTCCACACGCCGATCACCCTGCAGCCAGACGCACCGGCCGCTGTAGCCACCGAATCCAGGCTCCCAGGTGTATCGGTTCTCGTAGGCGGCCCGGAAGCTGTCGCGCAGATCGCTGCCAGGCACTGGGACGGCGCCAGCGGCCGTCGAACTGGAGGGGGCCGGGCTGGATTCGGCAGTGAAAGCGGTGGTCACGCGGCAGGGAATGGCAGGGAAATCACCCTAACCACCAGCGACTGAACCCCGCTCCACAGCCAACTCCCCAGCCCGCGCCGACGACCCGAGGGCCGAAGCCCAGCACACCCCCTAACGCCGCCAACCCTGTTCAGCCAGCGATTCCCCAGGGCCGGTGAATGTCCTGCAGCGCCGCAACCTCCATCTGCCCCTGCTGCTGCAGGGCCGCGATCGCTTCGACGGCGGCCCGGGCTGCCGCCAGGGTGGTGACCGTCGGCACGGCGTAATCGAGCGCGGCCCGCCGCAGGTAGCGGTCGTCGTGCACCGCCTGCCGGCCGATCGGGGTGTTGATGATCAACTGGATCAGACCGGTGCGGATCGCGTCTTCGATGTTGGGCCGGCCCTCATGCACCTTGAGCACCGACTCCACCGTCAGGCCCGCCGCCGTCAGGGCCTGGGCGGTGCCGCTGGTGGCCATCAGGGCAAAACCCTCCTCCGCCAGTCGCCGCGCCACCGGGATCAGCGCCGCCTTGTCGCGGTCGTGGGTGGAGAGGAACACCGTGCCGCCGGTGGGCAACGGTTCGCCAGCGGCCAACTCGGCCTTGGCGTAGGCCATGCCGAAACCGGCGGCGATGCCCATCACTTCGCCGGTGGAGCGCATCTCCGGGCCCAGCAGGGTGTCGGCACCGGGGAAGCGCTTGAACGGCAGCACC